>CAJADF010000046.1 GCA_903938485.1 uncultured Methylococcaceae bacterium | reverse complement strand
AAGAATAGGTAATCTCAATTTAGGCGTTCTTTCATAGTCTTGCATGCGCGCATTGATCAGAGTTTGAAAATGTTGGGTTAATCTAAACAGGTCATGACTACTAACTGCATGTAAAGGGCGCGGTTCTAAAATAGAAAACAGATGGTTATGTTTTAATCTGCGAGCTGTATCTAGGGGTGTTTCACCTTTTGCATTTTTTAGCGTTTTAAAAGCACCGAGACTGAGTAATAATTTTACTATTTGTACAGACGCGCCATTTCTTGCAGCTTGATGCAGGGGGGTATAAAGCGCAGTACCTAAAATGCGAGGATAATTAACTAACTCGGGAAATTCTTCAAGTTGCTTAAAAAGTACTTCCCATTCACCATCCCGAGAGGCTGTTGCAATTATATTATTGGCATCAATAAAACGCTTATTTACATCTTCACTTCGAGTTATGGGTAAATAAGTCCAAAACCGGTGATCTTGTGGCAATGAGTTTTGATGAGGTTCTTGCCAATTGTCAATAAAAGTCCGTTGTTCTGTTGTTTCAGGTGAATGAGGTTTTTTAAGTGATTTTGGGCATTCTTTCCAAAGATCATCAAGCGTCTTGCTGGCGGTTAGATATGCCTGGCAAATTTTTCCATCAAGATGTCGCTTTAGCCAACACCCAACCACGATACCTGTTCTACCTACGCCCCCCCAACAATGAATATACACGCCATGCCCTTCACAAAGTGCGACATCAATAGCGTCTAAAATGTCTAGCATTTGATTAGGATCAGTTGGAATTGATACGTCGGGAATTGGAAAATTTAGCCTTTTTGCCCGCCCACCAGAAACCTCTGTAAGTAGCGCTTCATAGTCCGCTAAATTATCGTTATGCGTTGTAAGATCAATGAATCGAGTAATTCCAACACGGAACATACTTTCAAGTCGTGATCTTGAGGCAAGTTGTTCTTTAGTTCTAGGGTATTCACCAGCAAGTAATTTATCAGGAATGATCCAGTAGCTATTTTCAAGCGGTGTTTGATTTATGTTTAATAAGCTCATGTTTAAAATCTCCAAAACGCTTAATAGTGAGTAACTGAGAGGGTTGCCTCAGGGATGTTAAGCAAATAAACAATCCAATAACAAAGGATCAAACTCCGTGCTGTGGGCGTTAATCGATTTTATGAAGCTTTTAACCCAGGCATAGAGTTTTGGGCTGTTGTATAAGACGTCCACATTGATATCTGCACGGTGGTATATGCGTTTTTGAGTCAATTTACTGGCTTTACTGACCACCTCTTTAGAGCAATATTTTTGTAACAGCAACAAGAAAGCTTTACTGGGTTTTTTGTCAGTTTTAAACAGTTGCATCAACACAATATAATCATAAAAGGCTTGTTTATCTGTCAGTATTTTGCAGATGCTTAAGGGTTTTACCATTTTCATTTTTTGATAATAGAACCGTGCCATTTTGAACCACTCATCATCTGTCAATGAGCTATCTGGATCAGGTTTGCCGATGGCTTTTTTAATAAGGCCGGCTAAATCCAGATCATCTTTAGCCTGATTGGCTGCCACAGAAATTATTTCGATATTGCTGAGTGTATAGCCGAGATTATTATCGACTCTATCCACAGACCAATCGGTTAAGGCGTGTTGTGCAAAAGTAAATGTTGCGCCGGTGATGGGGCAGCGGTTGCCGGTTTTATTTAGTTTTGTTCTGAGATCTTCCACATTTAAGGTCATTTCAAAACCCTTGATTAAGGCTCTGTCACGCAAACTGATCAATTTGCTTTCATATAAATCGGGCATTCTTTGGCAGACGCGTTGTTGTTTGGCGGCTTCATACCCATAGCGGATTTGTTGACGGTGTTCATCAGAAAATCTTGTTATGTCTAAAGGTAATTTAAACAGATAGTGATCAAAACCTATTTCAAAAGCTAAATTTGACATTGTATTTCCTCGTTATGTTTTAAGAACCGGAACCATTTCCCGGTTGTTGAGGAATACTTTAATGGGGTGTGACGACAGTTTGTGACGCATAAATAGATTTTTTAATTAGGTCTAATCACTTCAACAGAGCAAAATAAATACGCGCAAAAAATAGTATCTTATATAGATAATAAGAAAATTATCTATATAGTAACAACACGTTATTGTTAATAAGCAATAAAAAAAACAACCACCGGTCCGGTCGCTCAACAGTGATCGGGCTTTTTTTTTGCCTAAAATTTAGGAGTTACTCCATGCTGCAAATACAAAACCTTTCCCAATTGAACATCAATATCGACAACGATATCTTGGACTTATTAAAGTTACGTCAAGCGCAATTGGATCCTGACATCCATGTGTCTATGTACATCATTGAACCCGGTGATGATGTGGTCGCCATTGAAGACGAAACCGGCTGTTGTTTATTATCCGATGTCTTTGGTCAATGTCGTTACCCAGATCCCGATTTTGTGCACAGCTGTGAGGTGCTGGAAGATCACGGCACTTTCTACATCATATTGTATGTGTTCGACGATGACGGTATCGAGATCATCATTCCCAAGCGGGGAGGGGATCCGGTGTTGTTGTCGATGTGTGAGACATTCGCAATTT
>CAJADF010000045.1 GCA_903938485.1 uncultured Methylococcaceae bacterium | reverse complement strand
GTCGCGCCCCACGTGGGCGCGTGGATTGAAACTACTATAACAAAAGTCAATAC
The DNA here is from genome assembly GCA_903938485.1 of uncultured Methylococcaceae bacterium. Classification (GTDB taxonomy): domain Bacteria; phylum Pseudomonadota; class Gammaproteobacteria; order Methylococcales; family Methylomonadaceae; genus Methylobacter_C. Next base: position 4,842 of record CAJADF010000045.1, on the reverse strand, counting down.
CTAAAGTAGTCGTCGCGCCCCACGTGGGCGCGTGGATTGAAACTTGAAAAGCCATTTGCTGCGCGGCGAGTTTAGGTCGCGCCCCACGTGGGCGCGTGGATTGAAACATGCAATACCGGGCTACATAACCAGCAGACTGAGTCGCGCCCCACGTGGGCGCGTGGATTGAAACGATGCTTCATGAACACACCTCATTGCCCACTGTCGTCGCGCCCCACGTGGGCGCGTGGATTGAAACCCTGTTCGTTTTGACGTGTTGTACGGTTGGAAGGTCGCGCCCCACGTGGGCGCGTGGATTGAAACTGATTCAGTTTTTCTTAATTGGTAAATATCTGAGAACTAATTAATCTTCCTACAGATTAATGGTTCATCAAAGCCGTTGACGATTAATTTATAAATATCATCATGCCTTAGTATGGTTACCTCGGGTTCATGTTTTAAAACAAACTGAAATGTATAGCCGATAATTTCATAGATATTACCGGACACGGTTTTTAAGACTCTGTCTGTTTCAATATTTCCTATAAGAGTGCCTTGTAAATTGGTTTCTTCATACATTTCCCATTTAGATGAGGGTAGTGTCCTTATTTTAGAGCCTAGGGCATTTGGTATAGCAATTAACGCAACTTTAATGGCTCTATCTTCCACTATAAGTTCGCCTTGGTCAGGACAAATGGTGATGCTTGGTTCGTTTAAATTTAAAAATGCATACGCATCTTCAACTTCCCAAATTGTGCCATCACTCAGTTTAAAAATATCTTTTTTAATACCTGCAAAAGGCGTGGGACTAACGATGGTTGAGTCATAACATTCACGCGCCAGTACATTATTAGAAGACAATAAAAATATAAAAATGAGACTGAGTGTGTGTAGGGTTTTACTTTTAAATGACATATTTATACCGCGGGTTTAATTTAAGTTCGGTGCTAAATATAAGCGACTCTAACGACAAGTTGTGACGCTTGTTAAAGTTTGTGTAAAGAAATATTTTTTTATTTTTTGCTTAATTAATAATAAACCTTGTGCTTTATCGATATAGGGTTTATTGTTCTAACACGAACTCGCATAGACCTCAGTTGACTCGTCTAGCAAATCTTCCTTCCAAGCCTGCTTGTTCTGGCATTCCAAATAAATCCCTTAATCCTGTTATCTATAACACTAGGTGCTATGAATTAATCAATGATAAGGTATAATTATGACTAGGATTTTTAAAAATCAAGCATTTGAACGATTCACTATAAAATTTGGTATAAACAACGAATCCTTATGTAAAGCTGTTAAAAGTATCGAAAGTGGTTTATGTGATGCAAATCTGGGTGGTGGGGTTATAAAGCAAAGAATTGCTAGGGATGGACAAGGGAAATCAGGTGGTTTTCGTACTTTAGTGTTATTCAAAATGGAGACTCTTGCTTTTTTTGTTCATGGATTCGCTAAAAACGAACAAGACAATATCAGTAGCAGCGAATTAAAGGTACTTAAAAAATTAGCTACAAAAATGCAAAATTATACAGATGTAGAATTAAGTATAGCTATTGGAACAAAATTATTGATAGAGGTATTTTGCTATGAGCAAAAATTATAGTAGTCCATTAATGGCATCAGTACATGAAACTGTTGAAGGGTTACATGGTATCGGATTATTAGATAAAAAAACCATGCGTGAATTTGATTTATTATGTTTAACGCCTATAGAACCCCTCTCTGCAGAAGAAATTCGTCAAATTCGTATTCGTGAAAATGTAAGCCAAGAAGTTTTAGCACACTATTTAAATGTTACTAAAGGTTTAATAAGCCAATGGGAGAGGGGGGTTAAAAAACCTTCAGGTTCTTCTCTTAAGTTACTCTTATTAGTGGCAAAAAACGGTCTTTCAATGATTGCTTAAACATTTTTAAGATGTCGTTTCTGCATTTAAATCCCAATATAAATTTTTATTTTTTGCTTAATTAATAATAAACCTTGTGCTTTATAGATATAGGGGTTATTGTTCTAACACGAAATAGCATAGACCTCAGTTGACTCGTCTAGCATTTCTGATACCTAACACGATATTGCACGTTCATGGCTCATTGCTTTTTTAAGCTGACTGAGCATTACAAAATATTAACTGAGCATTCCGTTACGCCGACTGAGCCTTTTGCCAAGCCGATTGAACACTCCGCTGAGTCTCTAGAGTGTTCCGTTACTCTGTTTAAGCACCACATAATCATTACTTGTTAGTTTTTATAACGCCGGAGTGCTTTGTTACATTACCAGAGCATTCACCGGGGTCAGCAGAGCATTCATCTGGGTCAGCAGAGCATTCATGTAGTCTGCTGGAACTCTCAGTTAACTTAGCTGAATGCTCTGTTATCATTCCTTAATGCTCATTCGTTTTGGCTAGATGCACCGTAATAATAGCTGGATGCTACCCAACGATTGCTAAGTGTGCTTTAAGCTTTGCATATCACCTGAAAGTCCCTCCCAAAAGGAGTACCACCTTATGTCAACAAGTTCTTATATGCCTCTTACCGATGGCGGTAAAGCTGATTTACTAGACCATTTAACCACGGCGTTATTGCCGTACACTACTTTATTAAGTATTGCCCTAGAGGATGTGGCATCGTTAACCGCAGATGCTCTGTCTTTTAGATATGCCTTGCAAAGTGCAAGTGATATGCAAGCCTATGGCCAAAACTGGACGGCTTTTAAAAATCATCAAAGAGATGGGAGCGGTACTGAAGCCAGTTGGCCTGTGCCACCTGCGTTAGTATTGCCGATGCCAGCGGCGGTTAAACCCGGGGTAATACCTAGGCTGTCTAGTTTGGCCGCTCAAATTAAGGCCAGTAAAAATTATACGACCGCTATTGGTAAAGATTTATGGTTGATAGGTTCTGAGGTGGTGATTGACCCTGTCTCTTGGAAGCCTATTATCAGTGTGCAGTTTCAGGCGGGGCATCCTATTATTCAATGGACTAAAAGTCAGGCTTCTGCCATTGAAATTTGGGTAGATCGTAATGACACTAACGGCTTTGTGCTATTAACGATTAATACCGAGCCCAATACTAACGATACTTTTGCCCTACCAGAAGCGGGTACGAGTCAGTTATGGCACTATAAAGCGATTTACATTCGCCATGATGTGCAAGTAGGCCAGTGGAGTGATGTGGTCAGTGTTACGGTGGGCGGTTAGTTTTAGTTTTAGATTTTAATGCTTGCAAATAAAAGCCTTACCCCCTTGGGTAAGGCTTTTTTATGTCTAAAACTTATCTCCAGAATCTGTGGATAACTCTGTGTGTTACTGCTAGTGTAAGTCCGTAACTGTCTAATTTGTAATACATTTAGTTAGATTGTATAAATGTAATACAATTACTTTATTTTAAATAAAATCAATAACTTACAGCTGTTTTATTGGTTTAAAACCGTATTTGATTGTGGATTTTTATCGATATCTTTTTATTAGATAGGTCTGTTTTTTAATTGTGGGTAACTATGACAATAAAGTGACATTTATGTGACATCTATAGTTTATCGAGTCTGGCAGTTGTCTTAATTTAATTGATTTAACATCGCACTAATCTTGCGCAATAAAACTAATTTTGGTCTTAAAATTTTGGCTTATTTTGGTGCAGGGTTATCCCCAGAAGCTGTGGATAAATCTGTGTGTAACTGCATTTGCAACTCGCTAACTATCTAATATTTATTAGTATTCGTTAGATTGTGTAAATGTAATACAATTCTATGTTATTATATATAAATCAGTAACTTAGATTTGCTATTTGTTGGGGCGTTGGCTGTGTTTATGGTTGTTTTTCTGATAATACTTTAGCGTTATTTGCAACTGTTAATTTGTGGGTAACTTTGGAACTTTAGAGTGTTTTTTGAATAATCCGTTGCATTACTAATGGTTACATCTTCTTTGTTATACTTTGCATAACATATATCATCTAAAGAGGTTTTATTTAAGCGTTAAAGTCGTCTGTTTTATTTGGATGAATCTCAACTAACACGGTTTGCGGGCCATGCATTTCTTTAATCAAAACTTTAAACTGGTTAAATTCTACTGTTTGGCCGGTAACAGGAATGTCTTGTAATTTAGACATAATCAATCCACCAATGGACACTTCGTCTTCGAGTTCTAGTTCTTCATTTTCAATATCGATGCCCAGGATGCGTTCTAATGAAAAGATCGGTAGACTGCCTTTTACAATTAGTGTGCCGTCATCTAAACGATTCCAATCATTGTTGTTTTGTCTAAATTCATCGCGTATTTCACCCACCATGGCACTTAATATATTGTCCAAGGTGATAAAACCCTCTGGCGTATGGCCTTGCTGACCAATTATGGCAAAGTGTGCGGCGCCCATTCTAAAATATCTAAATAATTCTAAGGCGGGTGTGTCTGCAGAAACAAATTCCACCGGTCTAATAAAGGGATGTAAATCAGTAATCTCTTGGCCGGTTTGTTGGGCAAAGAACACATCTTTTAAATGCACCACCCCTAATATATCAATGTCATTGTTATCAAAATACGGATAACGGCTGTAGCGTTTGTCGGCGATAATTTTTAAATTTTTGCTTAGGGCGTTGTTGCGGTGTAAAGCGACCATTTCAGTAATGGGGCGCATTAAATCTGACACTTCTAGGGTGCTAAAATCTAAAGTTTTAGCCAGTACATTCCATTCATCCCGAGTGAACTTTTCATCTTGATTATTACCACGGATAATCAGCTTAAGCTCATCAGCCGAGTAGTGCATGTCATGGCCACCGACATTATTTAATCTAAATAGCTTTAAAATTAAGATAGCACTAGAGTTAAGTAACCAGATGGCGGGATACATTAACCAATAAAAACCGTAAATGGG
>CAJADF010000044.1 GCA_903938485.1 uncultured Methylococcaceae bacterium | reverse complement strand
CTACGCCAAGTAACAACCAACTGGTGTATGTTGATGCATAACTACAAGATAAGGGTTTGATTGATTAACTTAGTTTTTAACCGCGATAATAACAGCCCCAGCTTTAAATATTGCCGTTACTTCGGCGCCTTTTCTTAAACCTAGTGTTTCTACACTATCATTTGTAACTGTAGCTGCTATAACTTCACCACCATTCAATTCCATAAGCACTTCAGCGTTAACAGCCCCTGAATTGACTTGCGTAATCATGGTTTTTAATTGATTACGAGCCGATAGTTTGTAGTCTCCAAAGTCTGAGACGATAATAATTTGGGGTGCTTTAACTAAGGCAAGCACTTCAACACCCACTTTAATGTCTAATGCCTCAAGTGATTCTTTGGTTATTGACGCGACGAGATCTTCTCCGCCTTTTAAAGAGATAAAAACCTCAGCATTAACCGCACCGATAACAACATTGCTGACAGTCCCATTAAACTGATTGCGTGCACTTGCTTTCATAATGAATACCTTTTGTGGTGGTTAGTATTTATTCATATAAAGCGGCAATAGCTATTTGGGCATGATGACGTTCTATATTCTTTATAACTTGTAAATTTGGTTTCGCTTTTAATGGTTCAGAGATGGTATTGGTATATGGTATTAGATGGACAGATTTATATTAACTGTAGTTTACCTGATAGCCGGTAAAATCAACTACTTTTACTTTGATAGTGTTTAAATCTATTCAAATTTCGCATGAAAAAACCTATCACCCTATACGCCCATAATAAAAGTCAGCCAAAGACAGTGGTAAATCGATATATGCAACAAGATTAAGATGACCGGCTAAAGCGTCATTATCCATAAAGATGACATATCGATTATCAAAAAATTACCCGCGGATACGCTACGCGACTCACGACTGAAACATTCAATATAAATATCAGAAACGCGATTCGCCGTTACCCTAAGCCACTCGCCTATATAAAATAGGCCTTATTGTTTCTACAACTCTTAAGTTTTGGCAGGATGGCAATAACGGTTTTAATATTTGTTTAGCGGTTAGAGTATTACTTATTATTTATATGCAAGGTATACACAATAACGATATCTGTTTGCGCGTTCTTTTTGAGATAAATGCTATACAATTTAATATCAAAATCGGTTTACATTGGGCTTTCTGAAAATGATTAAAATAAGACCTGCAGTCACATCTGATATTCCACAATTAGTGCTGTTATTAGAGGCTTTGTTTTTTATAGAGGCTGATTTTTTAATTGATTATGACAAGCAAGCTACGGGTTTGGAATTATTAATAAACAGTAGTAAAGATTGTGTTTGGGTAGCTGAGGTGGTTGGGACCGATCAAGTTGTAGGTATGTGCAGTATACAAACTATGATTTCGACAGCAGAAGGTGGCCTTGTCGGGTTACTTGAAGATTTGATTGTTTCAGTTGAGTATCGTCAGCAAGGCATCGCCACAAAATTATTATCTGAAGCAATTCGCTGGGCTAAAGAACATGGCCTTAAGCGATTACAGTTATTGGCTGATAAAAATAATGTGGATGCTTTAGCGTTTTATCACACACAAAACTGGCAAAAAACGCAGTTGATTGGTTTAAGGTATGTCGGTTCGGAGCTTTTACTTATATGACGATAAGGCAATGCGCTTGGGCTATTAATAGTCAATTTGAAGCACAATATCACGATGCAGAGTGGGGTGTACCTGTGCATGATGAGCGCTTGTTATTTGAGTTACTATGTTTAGAGGGTGCGCAAGCGGGTTTAAGCTGGCTTACTATTTTAAAGAAACGCGCGGCTTATCAATTGGCCTTTGATAATTTTGAGCCGGCTATTATTGCTGAATATGATGATGCAAAGTTGGCTACTTTATTACAAGATTCTGGCCTTGTCAGACACCGCTTAAAAATAAATTCTGTAGTCTTAAACGCCAAAGCTTTTATAGCTATTCAAGCAGAATGGGGTAGTTTTGATCAGTTTATTTGGAGTTTTGTCGATCATAAACCCATCCAAAATACTTGGTCTACGGCATCTGAAATTCCTGTTACGACTGATGTGTCTTTAAAAATTAGTAAAGAACTAAAAAAGCGCGGCTTTAAATATGTGGGTAGTGTGATTTGTTATGCTTATATGCAGGCAATTGGTATGACCAATGATCACACCATCAATTGTTTTAGGCATGCGCAGCTAAAATAGAATGTTAGTGGTTTAGGGTTTTAGCAATAAGCACGATGGGGTAATTCACTTTATTTAAGTTTGGTAGGTGGTTATCTTTCTACTATTGAAGCCTATAGTGCAGAAGAACGAGTTAGATTTAGTCATGACGAGTAAAGTTTAACGTTTCTTATTTTATTGTGCGAACTATTTAGTAGCTTAACATTTGTTCGCACAATACACCTCATAATACAAAACTGCATACCATCATTTACAACAATAGCTTATTTAGTTATAGAGAGGCTAGGCCTTTAAGTTGCTTTAACTTTGTATTTATAAGATGTGGCTCTTATAATACCTAGAAACTTATTACTTTAAAGTGGCTCAAGATTATGAATGATAAAAGCAATCCTGATGAAGAGCAAACAACAAAGCATAGGGTAGTAGAACCCACGCGTCACAATGATGCAATTCAGCGATATAGCGAGATTGATGGCCCTTTAGATGAAACCGAAGATCGGTTTCGTATCATGGCAGATCAAGCTCCTGTGATGATCTGGATGGCTGGTTTAGATAAATTATGTACTTTTTTTAACTTGGTCTGGCTTAACTTTACTGGTCGTACATTAGAACAAGAAATTGGTAATGGTTGGGCTGAAGCGGTTCATCCGGATGATTTTGAGAGATGCCTAAGTACTTATGTGTCAGCGTTCGATGCTCGTGAACCTTTTACAATGGAGTATCGATTAAGACGCTTTGATGGTGAATATCGTTGGTTAATTGATAATGGCATACCTTACTATAATGCTCAGGGTGTATTTTTAGGGTATCTTGGTTCTTGTATCGACATTAGTAATCGCAAGTATGCGGAACAGTTAATGATTGACGGACGCCAAGAAGCTGAACATGCTAACCAAATTAAATCCCAGTTTCTCGCCATGATGAGTCATGAAATCAGGACGCCTCTTAACGCGATTTTAGGGATTCTAGAATTATTTACTCAGACTAGCCTTAATAGTCAGCAGGCAGAATATTTAAAAATTGCTTCATGCGCTGGCAAAAATTTACTTGAGCTTGTGAATGATATTTTAGACTTAACCAAAATTGAGTCTGGCATGCTTGAATTGGAGCAGATTAATTTTGATGTTATTGAGTTAACCCAGTTTTGTGTCCGTCTGATGACGAGTGGAGCTAAAGAAAAGGGCCTTAAGCTAGGCGTTTTTATTGATCCTGAGGTGAGTTCAATCATTCGAGGTGATCCTTTACGCTTTAAACAAGTGTTATTAAATCTATTAAATAACGCTATTAAATTTACTGAACAAGGCAGTGTGATCATTAAGCTTTCTGCACAGACAGTAGATAACAATGCAGATAATTGCTTAGTTTTAGTAGAAGTGATTGATACTGGAATAGGGATTACCTCTGAATTGCAGGGTAATATATTTGAGGTATTCGTACAAGCAGATCTGTCTGATACTCGTAAATATGGTGGTACCGGTTTGGGTTTGGCAATTACTAAGCGTTTGGTTTCTTTGTGGGGTGGCAGTATAGGTTTGGAAAGCACACCCAATGATGGGAGTCGTTTTTGGTTTACTGTAGGAGCAGAGGCAACTTCGTTTGGAATTACAACAACACAGGATTCAAAAGATGCATCAAACGAAATAACGCCAGCAGCAGATTTAAAGACAGCTTTTCAGGCTAATATTTTATTAGTTGATGATAGTGTCATAAATTTAGCGGTTATCTCATCCATGTTAACTACCGTAGGTCATCGGGTAGATCTTGCCGTTTGTGGGGTTGATGCTATTAAAGCGGTATCTGATAAAAATTATGATCTCATTTTAATGGATGTATCCATGCCTGATATGAGTGGTCTTGAAGCTACTAAGATTATTCGGCAATCAACGGGCATAAATAATATGCCGATTATTGCTATTACCGCGCATGCTTTAGCCGGGTATAAAGAGCAGTGTTTGGCTGCGGGTATGAATGGTTATTTAACGAAACCTATTAGTCAGAAAGATTTATTGTCTATTATAAATACTTGGTGTGCAGTTAATTTTGATGCTGTTGTTCAAGCAAATCCGCATTTAGAAATAAAAATGGTTGACACAGTCCTCAGCGAGTTAACTAAGCAATTTGGGCAACAAAAAGTCAATGAATTATTGCTCTTGTTTCTTACTGATCTAAGTGCGCGATCTAATGCCCTTAAATCTGCGGTTATTCAACATAACATATTAGACATTGATCGCGAGGTGCATACTATTAAAAGTTCCGCAACTATCTTTGGCGCCATAGCCTTACAAGAAAAGGCTATGGTCTTAGAAATTTATTGCAAAAATAAAGATTTATCAAGTTTGCAGTATTTGGTAGATGACTTTTTAATTTGTGCAGAGCGTACTTCTGGATATATTACTGGATATATTAAAAGTAATTGTAAAACATAAGCTTTGTTCTCTCATTCTTAAAGTTATTCACTTTTTTTAACACGAACTTTAAAACCGCCGACCGCAAGACCATTAAGATGGGTAATTGCCGCTTTAGCTTCACCGGTTTTTGGCATTTCAACAAAACCAAAACCTTTTGAAAGCCCTGTGTCTTTGTCTAGTACCACATTACAAGACTGAACTGCGCCATGTGCTTCAAATAAAGCGAGTAACTCTGCCTCAGTCGTGGTGCGTGCAAGATTACGAATAAGTATTTTCATTAATTTACCGTGTTATTTTGTAGTCCGGAAATTATACAGTTTATAAGTCTATCTAAACGACTATCGTTACAATGAAGTCGTTTTTTAAAAATTAGAATGGCTTTAATAGTTTAGGTGACCCTCCAAAATAAAGATAAATGATCAGCAGTAAATGTTATAAAATACGCGGTTGTTAATTTAACAGCCGGTTTGTCGGCCATTAATACTGGATTAGCTATGCGATGTCCGTTTTGTGCGGCACAAGAAACTCGGGTCCTTGATTCGAGGTTAATTAATGACGGTGATCAAGTGCGCCGGAGACGTGAGTGCAATGCGTGTAAAGAACGATTTACTACCTTTGAAATGGTGGAATTGAATTTACCGCGGATTATTAAACGAGATGGCAATCGAGAGCCGTTTGATGAGTCCAAACTTCGGTCAGGCATGTTAAAGGCCTTGGAGAAAAGACCGGTTAACACCGATGCTATTGAGTTAGCTATCACCCGTATCAAAAAAGAGTTAATGGAAAGAGGTGATAGAGAGATTCCGGTTTTAGAACTGGGTGAGAAGGTGATGAAAGAGTTAAGAGCCTTAGATCATGTGGCTTTTGTTAGATTCGCTTCGGTCTATCGTAGTTTTCAGGATGTCAGTGAGTTTACTGAAATGATTAATAGTCTACAAAACAAGTAATGACAGCAGCTCTTGATGCTTTATATATGGCTAGAGCTATTGAACTAGCAAAAAAAGGCTTATATACAACCGATCCTAATCCAAGAGTTGGCTGTGTGTTAGTTAGAGATAATACAATTATTGCCGAAGGATGGCATGTTAAAGCTGGGCAAGGACACGCTGAAGTAGAAGCCTTAAAAAAAATATCTGATGCCATAGGGGCAACGGCTTATGTCACTCTAGAGCCTTGCAGTCATCATGGTAAAACGCCACCTTGTTGCGATGCCTTAATTGTATCGGGTATAAAGCGAGTGGTGGTTGCTATGCAAGATCCTAATCCTTTGGTAGCAGGACGTGGTTTAGATAAGTTAAAACTAGCGGGATGTGAAGTTGTTTGCGGGGTTTTAGAAGAGTCTGCTAAAGCTTTAAATCGGGGTTTTATTGCTAGAATGGTTAATAACCGCCCGTTTGTGCGCAGCAAATTAGCCATGAGCTTAGATGGGCGCACAGCTATGTCTAATGGAGAAAGTAAATGGATTACTTCGGCCCAGGCAAGAGGAGATGTACAAACTTTAAGGGCAGAAAGTTCGGCTATTTTAACGGGTATTAATACTGTGCTGGCGGATGATCCGTCTTTAAATGCTAGAGTTGATGAGCCGGTTAGCCAACCCACTAGAGTGGTTTTAGATACGCATTTAGCGATGCCATTGACGGCTAAAATGCTGAGTGTAGAGGGACGCAGTATCATTTTAACAGCGTCAACGGATACAGATAAAGTTAAGCGTTTAGAGGAAGTTGGGTTTGAAGTTTATCAGTTGCCGCTAAAACAAAGTCGTTTAGACTTAACGCATGTGATGCGTTTTTTAGCGGAGCAACAGATCAACGAGGTTTTGGTAGAGGCAGGTGCTGTGTTAAACGGAGCTTTGCTGGCCGAAGGTTTAGTTGATGAATGGGTGGTTTACATGGCACCTTGTGTTTTAGGCGATCAGGGTCGTGGTTTATTTAGTTTACCTGATTTACATACGATGGCAGATAAAAAGACTTTTGTGTGGCGTGATATAAGACATGTTGGGCCAGATTTAAAATTAACGTTGTCAGCAGCGCTAAACTAATTGCTATTACACAGTTTAATTAAGGGTTTAAATGTTTACAGGTATTATTTTAGCAATTGGTAAAATTGCCGCCATTGAGCGAAAATCTGGGGATTATCGTTTAACTATTGATACAGGGCATTTAGATTTAACAGGTACTTTACTCGGGGATAGTATTGCAGTTAATGGAGTTTGTTTAACTGCCGTTGAATTAGGAACACAATACTTTTGTGCTGATGTCTCTAATGAAACCTTATCTAGAACAGTGTTAGTCAATGCCACAATAGGT
>CAJADF010000043.1 GCA_903938485.1 uncultured Methylococcaceae bacterium | reverse complement strand
CGTGAATCAAACTCTTACATCTATCCCCACGGTTTAGCTGGTGGTGTCGCTAGTCAGCAGTACTTACCAGATGACCTCGTTGGCACTGAGTACTACCACCCAACAACTCATGGCTATGAAGCGCGAGTGAAGACGGCTTTAGAAGCAATTCGCAAAATGCTCAAAGGCAAGGCCTAAAGTTCCATCCGTTTAGAACCGAACCACAACACTCTTATGCTGCTACGACGTAAGCCTTTGGAGTCACTGCCAATTTCTTCTGAAAAGAAGAAGTACTCACTTTAGCGGTGAATGTGATTACTACCGGAATCGACGAAGCCTTGCTGTAGATGCCGTTCGCAGAGTTGTTAGCAACTACCGAACAAGTGCCAGCCGTCGTGCGGCTCACTTTCATTCCAGAGACAGTGCAACCGCTCGAGGTAGTCACAACAGACCTCGTCCCCGCAACAGACCCACCTGAAGTCGTCACTGTAAATGCAGTCCCTACAACGCCCGCTAGGGCGGTATTAGATATCAACAAGGTTGGTTGACTTTGAGTGATTGCAACTGTCTTAATCACGTTTGGAGCAGCCGTATAAGTGGCATCTCCAGCTTGGGATGCGGTGACCGAACACGTACCACCAGCAACAGCGTTAATTGTTCCAGCGATGATGGTACAGATCGAAGCAGGCGTTGCGACAAACGTCACGGGATACAAAACTCCAGCGTTACTAACGGCTACTAAACTTTGATTACTTCCGCCTACTACCATCGCAACAACTGCGCTGAATGTAATGACTTGACTAATTTTTGTGAATGTAAAAGTTAAAGCAGCAGACGATACGGCTGAATAGATTCCATTAGCTGCTTTTGTAGCGATGACGATACAAGTTCCTGCCTGAGTGGCAGTCAAAGTAGTGCCCGCTAGAACGCACATTGAACCTAGCGTTCCCGCTGTTCCTCCAGAGATCACATAAGTCACTGCACCAAGCCCGGACCCACCTGAAGTTGCCAAGGTGAACGAGGACTTCAAGTTTGCGCTTCGAGCAGTATTAGAAATTACAAGCTTGGCTTGAGCCGTAAGTGCGGCGAAGGTAAACGTAACTGGTACAGATGTTGATGATAGGTACAATCCACTCGCCGCTTTTGTCAGAATCACTACGCACGTTCCAGCAGTTGTGCGGCTAACGGTAGAACTACTAATAGTGCAACCCGCGCTGGTAGTGGTGAATGCATAAGCACCAGTGCCGCTTCCACCGTTCGCAACGAGAGTTCCTGTGCTACCCAGTTGAATGCTCAGATTTGTACTCCCGATGGTTACTGCCGGAGATTGAGTTACCGCGGTAAATACGAAAGATACGGAACTAGATGTAGCCGCCAAGTAAGTTGCATCGCCCGGATTTGCGGCGGTTACAACGCAGGTGCCGATCTGAGTGCTCGAAAGAATATTGTTGTTCGTTCCTCCAAGTGAGCAACCGGTTCCGCTAACTGAATACGTGGTAATTCCAGTTCCGGATCCACCTGAGGCGGACAAAGAAACCGAGGTGTTAGCGGGATTGTTAAGAACAGAATTCGAAACCAAGAGCTTTGATTGCGCGGTCTTTGAACTCACCACAACTGGAGAGCTATTGCTGCCAGAGATGTAGCCGGTGCGAGATGTTGAGATGTTCAAAGTGGAGGAGCTTCCGGGAGCAAGTGCGCTCACCGTCACTAGACCAGTGCTGCTGATGGTGATGACTCCTGCTGGAGAGTTACTTCCACTCCAGGTGAAGGCAGGGTCGTAATTGGTGATCTGCATCGTGAAGCCATCGATCGTTGGTGTTGCTGTGGCAAAAGCAGGGGTAAGTGCGGTGAGAAGTGGAGCGGGAAGGATCTGCAAGGAGAGCGGACCGCTGCTCACTGAAGGATAACCAGGAGAAGAGGCGCTAACCGTCAGAGAGATTGTTCCAGCCGGGGTAGTGGGATCAACGGTGCCGCTGATAACACCGCTTTGAGAATCAAGGCTTAGACCAGCAGGCAAGGTGCCAGAGGTGATCTGATAGGTGATTGCCTGCGAGCTAGCGATGGCATCGCTCAAGGTTTGAGCCAACAAGAAATCGCTATAGCTACTACCAGCGGTAGCTGGGATCAAGGTGAGGTCTGTATAGACGATAGAGAGGATGGGGGCTGGAGTGGTGCGCGGACAAGTGATATCGCCTGGAACTCCTTGAATGAGAACAGAAGCACCTATCGTTAAGGTATCTGTCACCAATACACGGCCAGTGAGTTGAATGCTCGCTCCAAGAGTTGAAGTCCCACGATCAATGAAGTTTCCGGCCAGAATTGCCGAAGCGCCTAGTGTCGTATCTCCACCCGCAAGACCAGCGACCCAATAGACATTTTGAGCAAGCGCACCATTAGCAAGGTTGATGACTACTGATGCACCAACGGTAAACGCATTCGCAATGAGAAAATAGAATTTTGCATTTGG
>CAJADF010000042.1 GCA_903938485.1 uncultured Methylococcaceae bacterium | reverse complement strand
TGTACTGGTCGCTAATATTGCTAATGTAACCACTATGACTGATACATTTGGTGCAACTGCCCTGACTCGTATAACCGTCAGTGATAGCGCCGCTAATATCAAAACGAATTTAGATGCCCTTCAAACTGATGTAGCAAGCGGAAAGATTACTGATATTAGCATTAATAATGGCCCCCAAAACTTAACGATCAGTTATACCCAATATACTGCTGATACAGGCACTTTAGCTTTATTAGAGACTAGTTCTTATACTCTTACGATTAATGATGTTGCTGTTGCCGATATTTCAACTATAACCAGTAATTCTTTAATAAAAAGCATTAATATACTTGATAGTTCTAGCCATATAACAAGCAATCTAAATACATTACAAGCTAATACAACTTTAATTAACAGTATTAGTTTTACTGATGCTCCGACTAATCTTTCTATAACACCTGCCCAATTAACTGCTGATACGAATATTCTTGATTTAATATCTGCAACTAATGCTAATATTTTATTTAATGTTGATCTCGGCGCTTCTGGAGTTGTAAGCAACCTTGACACTTCTAATGGCCATATTAATTTAATCTTTAACTCTAATACTACCGGAACTCCTAGTGACACTAATTTTGAAACAATAAATCACTTCAGTTCAAAAGATGTCATTAGTTTTTCTAGTGGATTAACCATAGACAATAAGTCGTCTGAAACTGCATCTGGTGTCGCATTTATTGATAATACTACTGGCATTGCAACATTCGATATTTCTGATATAAGTTTACAGCAACAAATAGTTGCTGTAGAAAACGCTATAAATATGGGCTTTTCGTCAACAGCTGGTAATGTTGCATATTGGACGAATGGAAATGACAGTTATGCTTTTATTACGGATAACACAATAGGGGTTAGTTCTGGTGATAATTTAATCAAGTTTATCGGTATTGATATAAGTCATCTAGTTATCAATACAGGTACTATCGTTTATATTTAATGTTGTAATTTATGAAAAATTGCTCACAATAAAATCCCTATTTTGTTTTATTACTAATCTACCTATACAATTAAAGAGAGGGAACCTTTTAGTCAATCTATTGTATAAAGGGGTATCCTTTATTCATAATCGACTCAACCTAGACTTAAATATCACCTTATGTCAGAATCCACTAGTAACCTCAAGCTTTCTAAAAGCTCAACTCAAGCCTTAATAAGCGGCTTAAAAGATCATATTAATCAAGAAATTATTGGCCAAGATATCTTAGTAGAACGCATGTTGATTGGCCTGTTAGCCGATGGCCATATATTGGTAGAAGGTGCGCCAGGCTTAGCCAAAACCAGAGCGATTAATGTGTTAAGCAAAGGTATCCATGGTGATTTTCATCGAGTGCAATTTACGCCCGATTTATTACCTGCTGATTTAACCGGTACCGAGATATTCCGTCCACAACAAGGCACTTTTGAGTTTCAAAAAGGCCCGTTGTTTCATAGCCTTATTTTAGCGGATGAGATTAATCGTTCCCCTGCAAAAGTTCAAGCGGCTTTATTAGAAGCGATGGCAGAACGCCAAATTACCGTGGGCCAAGCGACCTACCCTTTACCTAAGTTATTTATGGTAATGGCTACGCAAAACCCCATTGAGCAAGAAGGTACTTATCCCTTACCCGAAGCGCAATTAGATCGGTTTTTGCTGCATGTTAAAGTCGATTATCCTAAAGCAGAACACGAAAAAAGCATTTTGCATTTAGCCAGAGCCGAAGCCCGTTCTGAAGGTAAAGAAACCACTGAACAATTTGTACCCATTAGCCAAAACACCTTATTTGATGCTCGTAATGAGATATTAGATATCCACATGGCGGATAGTTTAGAAGATTATTTATTACAAATTATCTTAGCTACGCGTAACCCAGGTGCCTATGGAGCAGACTTAGCCGCGTGGCTACAATATGGCGCGAGTCCTAGAGCCAGCATTGCTTTAGATCGTTGTGCGAGAGCGAAAGCATGGTTAGCGCAACGTGATTTTGTGAGTCCTGAAGATATTCAAGAAATGGCTTTTGATGTGTTAAGACATCGCTTAATCTTATCTTACGAAGCCGAAGCGGAAGGCATTACCACTGATCATTTTATTAAAGAGTTAGTCGCTAGAATTGCTGTGCCATAATGTTTTTTAATCAAGCTAAAACCCCTAACGATATTAGCCCAGACGAGCGGGTTGCGGTTTCGCTAAAGACCTTAATTGATTTAGCTAAACTGGCTACCCGCATCAATTTACATCACGGTAATAAACGCGCTCAACAAAGTGGTGGTTATATTTCTCGCTTTAAAGGTCGCGGTATGGAGTTTGATGAAGCCAGACTTTATCAAGCCGGTGATGATATTAGAAGTATCGATTGGCGAGTCACTGCCCGTACGGGTAAAACCCATACCAAGGTATTTAGAGAAGAACGCGAAAGACCGGTGTTTATTTCTGTTGATAATCGCTTGACAATGCAGTTTGCCACCCGAGGGGTTTTTAAATCGGTATTGGCGGCTAAAATTACCAGTCTATTGGCTTGGGCCGCAGAATATCATGGGGATAGAATCGGCGGACAGATATTCTCTGACGTTGAATGTCGGGAATTAAAGCCCCAAAATGGCCGGCAAGCGGTATTACATTTTTTACATACCTTAGTCAGTAAAACGGCATCTAATCCGACCCTTAATAGCCCAGAAAAAGCACTCAATTTAGATCATGTATTAGCTCGCTTAAACCAGCACGCCCGTCCGGGTAGTTTGGTTTATATCATCAGTGATTTTAGGTGTTTAAATGCGGTTGCGGAATCTTACATCACTAAATTAGCGAAACATTGTACGGTGGTTTTAATCTTTATTTATGATCCCTTAGAGAGCCAATTACCTGTCAAAGGTCGCTATCGTTTTACGGATAATCATCGTGACGTGGTTGTTGATGGTAATGATCTTGAGCGCTTATTAAATTATCAACACCGCTTTGAACAACGTAAACACCAGTTAGAAAGTTTAGCTAAAAAACAAGGTTTAACGTTTATTACCTGCAGTACCTTAGATGACCCTTTGCAATGCTTAAGATAATTTTTCTTTTTTAACCCATGCCAACCACTCAACTCCCCCTTAAAGATATTCATTTACCCGAAACCATTGGTTGGTGGCCGCCTGCTATAGGCTGGTGGTTACTTGCCGTGTTAATTCCGTTGCTACTTTTTGGTTTATATCGACTTTATAAACACTTAACCCGAAAAACTGCTCTTAAAGCAGCGAAGAAAAATCTGGAACTCATTAAGTTATATGCACCAGAAGCTGCTGATAAGCAATTAACCGAACTCTCGGTTTTAGTAAGACGGGTTGCGATTAGTTTGTCGCCTAGAACTCAAGTAGCTAGTTTAACGGGTAAAGCGTGGTTAGCTTTTTTAGATGCTTCAGTGAGTGGCTCACCATTTTCAGAGGGGCAAGGGCGTTTATTAACCGAAGCCGCGTATCGAAAAACGCCACCGACTGCTACAGAAATATCCGATCTTATCCAGTTATGTGAAACATGGCTGAAAGCCCAATCTTCTTCCGTTAAAAGAAAATAAACATCATGATTCATTTTGAGTGGCCTTTACTCTTATTAGTCTTACCGTTACCTTTATTAATCCGTTGGTTGTTTCCGGCTGAAATTCCTGTTGAAGAATCGGCTTTAAAAGTGCCTTTTTTGAGTGATTTTTCAGAAGCTAAAACTAAAGTCGTTTCTCAAGCGCAACAATGGCCTTTGTTATTAGCGACTATTGCCTGGTGTTTATTGGTAATCGCTGCCGGTCGTCCACAATGGTTGAGCGAGCCGATTGAGCAAGCGGTGAGTGGTCGAGATTTAATGCTTGCTGTTGATTTATCCGCCAGTATGGAAGAACAAGATTTTTTTATTAACAAACAAGCGGTGGATAGACTCACAGCGATTAAAGCTGTAGCGACTGATTTTATTAATCGCCGCGTCGGTGACAGAGTGGGTTTGGTATTGTTTGGTACGAATGCTTATTTACAAACGCCATTAACCTTTGACAGAAAAACGGTACAAACCTTACTCAATGAAGCCGTGATTGGTTTAGCAGGTGAAAATACCGCGATTGGTGATGCTATAGGTTTAGCGGTTAAACGCCTAAAAAGCCAACCGTCTGATAGTCGAGTATTAATCCTATTAACCGATGGCGCTAATACCGCAGGGGAAATTACCCCGATTAAAGCCGCCGAACTAGCTAAGGATAATCAGTTAAAAATTTATACTATTGGTGTCGGTGCAGATGAAATGATCGTGCGCAGTTTTTTTGGCAATAGGAAAGTTAATCCCTCCCGAGATTTAGATGAAAATACCTTAGTTAAAGTCGCAGAAAGTACCGGCGGTAAATACTTTAGGGCTAGAAATTCGGATGAATTAAATAATATTTATGTGTTATTGGATCAACTTGAACCCATCGAAAAAGACAAACAATACTTTAGGCCGCATAGCGAACTGTATCCTTGGCCTTTAGGTTTAGCATTAGTTTTGGTGAGTTTTGTTGTTGCTACGCGAGTGAAGTTGTCATGAATTTAACAGATTTTCATTTTATCCGCCCTTACTGGCTTTTAGCTTTATTACCGTTTATGGGGATGCTATTTTTCTTATTAAAAAATAAGCTAGGACAAGGTAATTGGGCATCTGTTTGTGATGAAGCTTTATTACCGTATTTATTACAACAAAAAGCCGTTACGAAAAGTCGTTGGCCGTTAACGACGGGTGCCTTAGCCGCCTTATTAACGATCTTAGCCATTTCTGGACCTACTTGGGATCGGTTACCTGCACCCGTATTTAGAAACGATTCTGCCTTGGTGATTGCCTTAAATTTATCCCCCAGTATGAATGCTGAAGATATTAAGCCCAGTCGCTTAATCAGAGCGCGTTACAAAGTAGCGGATATTTTGGCACAACGTAAAGACGGTCAAACCGCCTTATTAGTGTATGCAGGTGATGCGTTTACGGTAACGCCGTTAACAGATGATACTGAAACCATAGCGAGTCAATTAGAAGCACTTAATACCGACATTATGCCTAGCGAAGGTAATAATACGGCGTTAGCTATTAATAAAGCCGTTGAATTATTAAAACAAGCGGGGGTGCAAAAAGGCCAAATCTTGTTAATAACGGATCAAGTTGATGAAGATAGTTATAGTATGGCTAAAAATCTAGATACTTATCATTTATCAGTATTAGGAGTCGGTACTCCTGAGGGTGCACCGATTGCCTTAACTGCAGGTGGTTTTTTAAAAGATAAACAAGGGGGAATTATTATCCCTAAATTAGCTGCGGATGAATTAGCAAAATTAGCTGAAGTTGGTAGGGGACGTTATCAAACTATTACCGCTAATGATGCTGATATTAAATATTTATCTGCCGACTTAGATCAAGCTATGCAACAAGACGGTAAAGAAAATAAAAACATCATGTTAGAGCAATGGGATGACAAAGGCACTTGGTTATTAGCGATTGTGCTACCGCTTGCCGCTTTAAGTTTTAGAAAAGGCTTATTGTGTTGGGCTTTATTATTATTGTTACCCTTACCTAAAAATAGTTATGCTTTTGAATGGCAAGATTTGTGGCAAACTAAAAATCAACAAGCCCAACAAGCGTATCAAAATAACCAATTTGAAGCCGCTGCCAATTTATTTGATAACCCTGATTGGAAAGCCGCTGCGGAATATAAAGCCGGACAATACGATAAGGCTTTAGATCATCTTAAAGAACCTAAAACAGATCTAAGTGCTTACAACCAAGGTAATGCTTTGGCACAATCGGGTAAGTTACCCGAAGCGCTTAAAGCTTATGACCAGGCTTTAGCGTTAAACCCGAATGATGCGGATGCTAAATTTAATCGAGATTTAGTAGAGAAAGAATTAAAAAAACAAGAACAAGAAAAGAAGAACCAGGATAAGCAAGATAATAAAGATAAGCAGGACGATCAAAAAGATAATAAGGACGGGCAGTCTAAAGACGGTCAACCTCAAGACTCGGATAAATCAAACGAGCAAAAAGACGCCGAGCAAAAACCCGAACAATCAGAGGAACAAAAAACTCAGCAACAGCAAGCGGATGAACAAAAGTCTGCGGAAGAAAAACAAGCAGAAAAGAAAAAGGCTGAAGA
The DNA here is from genome assembly GCA_903938485.1 of uncultured Methylococcaceae bacterium. Lineage (GTDB taxonomy): Bacteria > Pseudomonadota > Gammaproteobacteria > Methylococcales > Methylomonadaceae > Methylobacter_C. The sequence goes on along the minus strand of CAJADF010000042.1, from coordinate 551 downwards.
AGCTAAGGCTAAACCCGCTGAAGAGAAAAAATCACCTGATGATAAAAAAGAAGCTAAGCCTGTTGCCGCTCAAGAACTGCCAACTACTGAACAACAACAAGCAAACGAACAATGGCTGAAACGCATCCCTGATGATCCAGCCGGGTTATTAAAGCGCAAGTTTAAGTATCAATATGGTCAACGAATGCAATAAAGAAATTAAGTTTTATAAGTTGGTTTCAAGCATGAAGTGTAATATTAGTAACAGTTGGTTGAAAGGGTGATATGAAGTAGCATGATTGCTTTTTTGACCGGCCAGTCGAAATTGCACAGATGAACTACACACATATCAGCCAAGCAAAAAGATACCAGATTTACGCATTGAAAAAAGCAGGAATTAGTCAGAGTAAGATAGCACTTCAACTTACTCGTAATCCCTCGACTATATCAAGGGAGTTAAGAAGAAATAAAGGTTTGAAAGGATATCGTCCTAAACAAGCTCAACTAAAAGCAGTCACAAGAAATGCGATTAATGCTTATAAAATTCCTGATGAAACTTAGCAACTAGTGAG
>CAJADF010000041.1 GCA_903938485.1 uncultured Methylococcaceae bacterium | reverse complement strand
TGAAAATAGAGTGCTAACGATCACATCAGATAATGGAAGAGAATTTGCGGGCCATAAAGAAGTGGCTAGCGCAGTTAATGCAGATTTTTATTTTGCCCATCCCTATTCATCATGGGAACGCGGCACTAATGAAAACACGAATGGTTTGATTAGGCAGTATTTCCCAAATAGAACAGGGTTTTACGAGCATTGAAAACCATGAAATTGAAACAGCTATGAGGAAGTTAAATCACAGGACAAGAAAAAAGCTTGAATTTAAAACGCCTCATGAAGTATTTTATGAAATATAAAGGCATTGCACTTCATGTTTGAAACCAAGTAATAATAAAACCTAGCATCCAAAATGATTTTGATAATCCTCCATCGAGCATTTAATTACTTCATGTGCTTCTTCACGACCATAAACATCTGTTATCTCACAAATATTGGGCTCACTAGGTAAATGTTTATACGTTAGAAAATAGTGCTTAAGTCGATTAATATAAGATTCCGGACAATCCGAAAGATCACTCCATTGCCGATAAAATTCATCCCCTTTCATAACAGCAATAATTTTATCATCTGCTTCACCACCATCGAGTAAGCGAAAGCCACCAATGGGTATTGCTTGTAACAGAATATCTCCATGTGTTACGCTACGCTCGCTTAGAACACAGATATCCAAAGGGTCTCCATCACCTTTAGGCACATCTTTACCTGACATTAAAGAAGCGTATTCAGCTGTTTTTTCTGCACAATAAGTTCTTGGTATAAAACCATATAATGTAGGAATCATATTAGAGAACTTTTGTGGTCTATCTATTTTAAGATACCCACTGTCTTTATCAATTTCGTACTTTACGGTATCAGAAGGAACAATTTCAATAAAGGCAGTTACAATTGTTGGAGCATTTTCACCTGGATTAATACCATGCCATGGATGGGCTTTATGTATTACATTCATAATTTTATGGCTCTTATAGATAAGTTATTTATTATTCATATTAAAACTGAATTTATATCAAGTTTAAAGCATTTTTAACACTAAAGTCCGCTAATTTTGAATTAAATTTAGCATCTAATCAGATAGATATTGGCGCTTTTATATGCGCATGAGCCTCATAATTTTCAAAAATAAAATCTTCGTATTTGTAATCAAAGATAGATTCTGGTTTTCTTAATAGCTTTAAAGTAGGCAATGCATAAGGTTGACGTTTTAACTGTAAATCAGCTTGTTCTTGATGATTAAGATATAAATGTACATCACCACCGGTCCAAATAAAATCACCAACCGCCAAATCATTCTGCTGAGCAACCATATGAGTTAATAATGCATAACTAGCTATGTTAAATGGTAAACCTAAAAAAGTATCACAACTACGCTGATAGAGTTGACAAGATAATTTACCATCTGCCACATAAAACTGAAAGAAAGCATGGCAAGGTGCTAAAGCCATCCTTCCTAGTTTTACGTTTGCTTGTGGACTAAGTGTTTCATTTGGTAAATCAGCAACATTCCACGCTGATACTATAATTCTACGACTGTTCGGTGTATTCTTTAATTGATAAATAATTTGTTTAATTTGATCAATATGTTTTCCTTCTGGTGTTGGCCATGACCTCCATTGAAATCCATATACAGGACCTAAATCACCTTGTTCATCAGCCCATTCATTCCAAATATTGACTTGATTTTTATGAAGATAATCCAAATTAGTGTCGCCTTTTAAAAACCATAACAACTCATAAACAATTGACTTTAAATGAATTTTTTTTGTGGTAACTAAAGGAAAACCATCGGCCAAATTAAAACGCATTTGATGTCCGAATATTGAGATTGTTCCACTACCAGTTCTATCTCTCTTAATCGATCCTTCTAAACGAATTTTTTCTAATAAATCTAGATATTGCTGCATATTATATTATTACTTAGACGTATCTTTTTTATAAGCCAAATAAACTAAACCGACACCTGTAATTATCATAGGGATTGATAATATTTGTCCCATAGTCACCCAATCTAATACAAGATAACCTAATTGAGCATCCGGCATTCTATAAAACTCGACAACAAATCTAAAACAACCGTAGAAAAATACTGCTAATCCAGTGGTGGACATGGCTGGTCTTGCTTTTCTTGAATAAAACCAAAGTATAACAAATAATAAAAATCCCTCTAAAAAAGCTTCATACAATTGTGATGGGTGTCGAGCTAGTGGACCACCATTAGGAAACACCATGGCCCATGGTACATCTGTAGGCCTTCCCCATAATTCAGAATTAATAAAATTCCCTATCCGACCTGCACCTAATCCTATCGGCGCTAACGGCGCGATAATGTCAGTGAGTTGTAATACTGTGCAATTCTGTTTCTTTGCAAAGAACCACATGGCGACAAATACACCTAATAAACCACCATGAAATGACATACCGCCTTGCCATATCTTTATTAGAATAATAGGATCTTGTAAAAACTCAGTAAAGTTATAAAACAATATATAACCAATTCTCCCGCCCAATATAACGCCCAATGCTCCATAAGTCACTAGGTCTTCAATGGCTTCTGGCTTAATCACAGACCAAGACGTTTGTGCACGCTTTTGTCCTAAATAATAAACGGCAGCAAAGCCTATTAAATACATCAGTCCATACCAATGAACTTTTACAGGGCCTAACGCTAGTGCAACAGGATCAATTTGAGGATAACTTAGCATAATTAAACATCCAGATTAGTGACATCTAAAGCATTTTTAACAATAAAATCTCGGCGAGGTTCCACTACATCACCCATTAAAGTGGTAAATATTTCATCAGCCGCAATAACATCTTCAATGCGTACTTGTAATAAACGTCTATTATTTGAATCTAAAGTAGTTTCCCATAATTGCTCAGGATTCATTTCACCTAAACCTTTATAACGCTGGATGTGTTGGCCTCTTTTAATTTCTTTCATCATCCATTCAAACGCTTTCTTAAACGTAGTAACAGATTGTTGCTTTTCGCCCATTTGCATATAAGAACCGTTATTAAACATGCCGGCCGTGTTACTCGCATATTGAGCTATCTTCAAGTAGTCTTTACCATTAAAAAAACTTGACGGTAATATAAATGTTTTAGTAATGCCATTTAATTTTTTATTAACTGTGACAGCAAAATCTTCGGGGGTTTTGTAATCAAGAGCGATGGTAAAAATAGCTTTGCCTTCATTATCATTTAACTGCTGTTGTAATTTATTAAACCAAACACCTAGATTTTGAGCACTCTGTTTAATATCATCTGTAATAACATCCATGTATGAGAATTGTTCTAAGAAGGCGTCATCATATCTTCTGATTAAACGATTAATAACACTGACTACTTCAGTAAATTCACTCGCTAATTTTTCTAAACCTTGCCCCTGAATGGGCGGAGCTGTTTCATCTGTAAATAACTGCGCTTTATCTAACGCTAATTGAATTAAATACTCATTCAATTGAGCATCATCTTTTACATAATGTTCTTGCTTACCTTTTTTAACTTTGTACAACGGAGGTTGTGCTATGTATATATAACCTTTTTCAACTATTTCTGGTAATTGACGATAAAAGAACGTTAATAGCAAAGTCCGAATATGTGAACCATCAACATCAGCATCTGTCATGATGATAATACGGTGATAGCGTAATTTGGCTAAGTTATATTCTTCTTTTCCGATACCACAACCTAAAGCCGTAATTAAGGTACCGACTTCTTCAGAAGAAATCATCTTGTCAAAACGGGCTTTTTCTACGTTTAGAATCTTACCTTTTAACGGCAATATGGCTTGAGTTCGTCTATCCCGTCCTTGTTTTGCAGACCCACCTGCAGAATCTCCTTCCACTAAAAACAATTCTGATAGTGCTGGATCTTTTTCTTGGCAATCCGCTAATTTTCCTGGTAAACCAGCAATATCTAATGTTGTCTTACGACGAGTCATTTCTCTCGCTTTCCGTGCAGCTTCTCTAGCTCTTGCTGCGTCTATAATTTTACCTACTATTGCTTTTGCTATTTGAGGTTTCTCTAATAAAAACTCTTGAAGCTTCTCATTCATTGTAGATTCAACTAAAGGTTTAACTTCAGATGAAACTAATTTATCTTTGGTCTGTGACGAAAACTTAGGATCAGGTACTTTAACTGAAAGCACCGCTGTTAAGCCTTCTCTTGCATCATCACCTGTTGTTTGTACCTTTTCTTTTTTTGCTAATCCACTAGATTCGATATATTGATTAACGGTACGAGTTAATGCTCCCCTAAATCCAGCTAAATGACTTCCACCATCTCTTTGTGGAATATTATTGGTATAACAAAAAACATTTTCTTGATAAGAGTCGTTCCATTGCATTGCAATCTCAACAGTGACACCTTCTTTTTCTGCGATGAAGTGGAATACTTCTGGGAATAAGGGAGTTTTATTTTTATTGAGATGTTCAACAAATGCACCAATCCCACCCTCAAATTCAAAAACATCTGATCGTTCTGTGCGTTCATCATTTAAACTGATACGGACACCAGAGTTTAGAAATGATAATTCACGTAGTCTTTTCGCTAATATTTCATAATGAAATTCAACATCTGTAAATGTTTCTGAACTAGGTTTAAAGTTTATTAATGTCCCAGAACCTTCAATTGGGCCCACTGCAATCAAAGGAGCTACCGGCTCACCCATTTTGTATTGTTGTTTATAGAGTTGACCGTTCTTGCGTATTTCAAGATTCAATTCTTCTGATAAAGCATTAACAACAGAAACACCTACTCCATGTAATCCGCCAGAAACCTTATAAGCATTATCATCAAATTTACCACCTGCATGAAGTACCGTCATAATCACTTCTGCTGCTGATCTGCCCTCTTCTTTATGAATATCGACTGGAATGCCTCGACCATCATCAGATACCGATACTGAACCATTGCTGTGTATTACTACTTTTACTTCTTTACAATGTCCAGCCAGCGCTTCATCTATTGAATTATCGACAACTTCAAAAACCATGTGATGCAATCCTGATCCATCATCTGTATCTCCTATATACATGCCAGGTCTTTTTCTTACTGCATCCAAACCTTTTAATACCTGAATATTAGTACTATCGTATTGATCTACATTATCACTCATGCTTTTCCTTTTAGTTTTTATATATGTTCCACGTGGAACATTACAATGACTTTATATTGCCATGTTCCACGTGGAACATTTTATAATTATTGATTATATTTAAATTACCAAATTCTGAAACTTCAGTAGTAGTAATAAATACCTGACAATTCATTTTAGAAAGAAAAATCAATAATTTTTCCCTATTAACAATATCTAATTCAGCAGAAAAATCATCAATCAAAAAACAACCTTGATTAATATTTTCATTTAATAATAATTGCATCTGGGCTAATTTCAGACAGAATACAATTAATTTAAGTTGACCTCTCGATACAACATCTTTAACTAATCTACTGTCAACAGTTAATAAAAAATCAGCACGATGTGGACCAAATTGTGTAAAACCAAAACGTAAATCTTTATCTAAATTTAAATTTAAGATTTTATCTAATTCAATTGAACTATCCCATCCAGGAAATAGATTTAAATTAATATCATTAAATTTCAAAAAGTAATTCAGTATATCTAGAAATATAGGTTTTAATTTTTGAACATACACATATCTATAGTTGTTCACTATTGTACCGTAATAAGTAAATTCTTTATTCCAAACGTTGATATGTTTGATGTTTTTGGACTTTAAAAGAGCATTTCTTTGTAATAAAGCCATTTTAAAATTACTATAATTTTGTAAAAAGGCTTCATTATCATGAAATACACCCCAATCAATAAACTCTCTACGTAAATGAGGACCAGCATCCAATAACTCATAACTTTTTGGATGAATAATTTGAAGAGGAAGAGCGTAAGCTAAATCAGATCTTTTTTTAGTCTCTTGATGGTTAATTTTACATCTAGTTTGTTTAAAATTTAATTGAACACCAAGATGTAAATAACCTCTATTAAAATGATTAATTTGGGCAGTTACAATTAAATGTTTTTCATTAAATTTAATTACAGATTTAATAGAATTTGATCTATATGATTTTGCTCTACCTAAGATATGAATTGCTTCAATAAAAGAACTTTTACCACTACCATTATCACCATATATTAAGTTTAGAGTAGAAGAAGGTTCAATTGAAATTTTTTGTATATTTCTTAAAGTATAAATATCAAGTCGAACTAGTGACATTATAATTAATTTTACAATCTCATTGGCATTACTATAAATTTGTAAATTGAATCACTAGGTTCTTCAATAAAACAACTTGTTAAATTCTTCGCAACTGTTATCAGTGCGTACTCAGAATCTAAATTAGAAATGGCTTCCAATAGGTATTGTGCATTGAATGCAATTGAAATAGGTGTACCATCGTAATTAATAGAAACTTCTTCTTCTGCTTCGTCATGTTCTAAATTATGAGAACTAATTTTTAAATTAATAGAATTTATATCGAGTGTTATCCCTTTTAATTTTTCATGAGATAGAATTGAAACGCGTGTTAACGCGTCTTTCAGAGGTAATCTTGGAATTTGTATAGGAGCAAAAAATTCTTGATGAAATATTTTACTAAAATCAGGATATTTAGAATCAATCAATTTTGCAGAAAAAACAATATTATTAAAATGAACTCTTAAGTTGCTGCTAGAAAATTCAATTTTTAGTTCTGTTTCAGGATCATCAAGTAATTTACTTAATTCATGAACTCCTTTTCTAGGAAAAATTATACGTGACTCTATCCCTGTTATTTCATTCAAAGTATCTTCATAAATTGAAAGGCGGTGCCCATCTGAAGCAACTAATTTTAAATTATTATTTGAAATATTAATTAATAATCCATTTAAATAATACCTAACATCTTGATTAGCCATACAAAACAATGTTTTATCAAGCGCTTTTTTAAATTTACCTGAATTAATATAAATAACATTTATAAGTTCAATTTCTGAAAATTCTGGATAATTATTTGAAGGTAGACAATTTAATGTGAACCTACTTCTATTTGATAAAATTTTAACTTTATCATTTTGTAGTTCGAACTTAATTTCAGCATCTTGTGGTAATAACCTACAAATATCTAAAAACTTTTTGGCTGGAACCGTTATAGAACCAGTAAATTCAATATTTATATTTAGTTTAGTTATGATTTGTATTTCTAAATCGGTGCCAGTTAAATATAAAGCATCATGTTCAGCGGCTATTAAAACATTTGATAAAATCGGCATAGTTTGCCTTTTTTCAATGACGCTAACTATTTGCTGAAGTGCGGGTAAAATTTTCTCTCTATTTATTATAAATTTCATGTTGTTAATAATATATTTAATAGATATAGCTATAAATTTATTATAAATGGGTATTATGTATTTTACTAATTTAAATCAAAATAATAATATATTTCTTTATCTTTTATTTTATTATTATTAGTGTGTAATAAAACTGTGGATAACTTGATTTTTTGATTTAATTTCAATAAATTAAAAAATTTAAATGTAGTTAATTTATTGTGTATAACCTTTGTATATTTTTCTTAAAAAAATTTTATTTATTTATATTCACATATTTATCCACATAAATTGATAATTTATACAAAACTTATTCACAATCTATTATTAAATTAATGCGAAAGAGTACGAAGTAGGTTGGAGTAATCTTCAGCTATTTTTATGTCAGATTGTTTTAATTCATTAATTTTTTTGCATGCATTCATTACGGTTGTATGATCACGACCACCAAATGCATCACCAATTTCTGGATAACTATGGGAAGTAAGTTCTCTAGCTAAAGACATTGCAATTTGTCTTGGTCTAGTAATAGATTGTTTTCTATTTTTTGAAGATAAATCTGATATTCTGATTTTAAAGTATTCAGCAACAGTTTTTTGAATATTATCTAGATTGACTAATTTATCTTTTAAAGAAATAAGATCGTGTAGAGCCTCCTTAGTGAATTCGATTGTGATTTCACGTCCGGTGAATTGCGAATTAGCAATGACTCTTCTTAGTGCTCCCTCTAAATCACGCACATTGAAGGGAATTTTTTTAGCTATAAAAAAAGCAACTTCTTGAGGAAGGTTAATATTTGCTTGATTTGCTTTTTTCATTAAAATTGCGGCTCTTGTTTCCATATCAGGAGGTTCAATAGATACTGGTAGACCACATCCAAAACGTGATTTTAATCTTTCTTCAAGACCGCTAATTTCTTTTGGATATTTATCACAAGTTAAAACAATTTGACGTTTTTTATCTAATAAAGTGTTAAATGTATGAAAAAATTCTTCTTGTGAACGTTCTTTACCAGCAAAAAATTGAATATCATCAATTAATAATACATCAATTGCTCTATAAAACTCTTTGAATGCATTGATTGAGTTTTGTTGTAAAGATCTAACCATGTCCTGAACAAACTTTTCTGAATGAAGATAAACTATAGTTGATGAAGGATTTTTTTTGAAGACTTCATTACCGATAGCATGCATAAGATGAGTTTTGCCTAATCCAGAACCACCATATATTAAAAGTGGATTATAGGATTTCCCCAGGTTTTCTGATACTTGTATTGAAGCAGCTCTAGATAATTGATTAGATTTACCTTCTACAAAATTATCAAAAGTAAATGACTTGTTAAGAAAATTTGGAGTTATTTGTTTTAAATCTGTTGGTTTTTTTTGTGCAATGATTGAACTTTGTGATGGTTTTTTAGAACCAATTTCAAAAAAAAGATCATATTTACCTTCAGAAAAAACATTTACTGATTCTATGATTTTATCAAAATAATTTTGTTTCACCCAATCAAGAACAAATTTATTAGGTGCAAGTAATTTAATTTTATCATCTGATTCGATTGCTTGTAATGGCCTTATCCAAGTACTAAAATCTGAACTAGTAATTTCACTTTCAAGTTTTGTAAGACATTTATTCCAAATTAAGTTCATTTAAGTTGTTATTTTTGAGATTGAAATTTAATGGATAAAAATATTTATGTTGCTAAACGTTATGAGGCATAGAATTACATATTTGACATGTAATACATATTATTTTATCATCCGTAGTCTTTTTTATGTGTTTTTGTTAACACTCAACAAATTAGGTTTTATATAATGAAAAGAACTTACCAACCAAGTAAAATTAAACGTGCAAGAACGCATGGATTTCGTGCAAGAATGGCAACTGTAGGTGGTCGTAAAGTTTTAAATGCTCGTAGAGCAAAAGGTCGAGCAAAATTAACTGTTTAGTTGATTTTGGGTGATAGAGCAAAGATATAATTTTCCCTCAAAGTTACGATTAAAAAACCCTGCTGAATATAAAAAAGTATTTGGTAAACCAGTAAAATCGAGTGATGAGTATTTTACTTTGTTGGCTATTAAAAATGATTATGATCATCCACGATTAGGTTTAGCAATAGCAAAAAAAAATATCAAAAGGGCTGTTGATAGAAATATTATTAAGCGAACTGTAAGGGAAAACTTTAGAAGTCAACAACAAAAAATAGGTAATATTGATGTTGTTGTTTTGGCTAGAAAAGAAGCTTTGAATGTTCCAATAGAACTATTGAGAAAATCTTTGGAAAAGCATTGGCTTAGATTGGTTTCTAGATGCGCTTCATACTCATAGCGATAATAAAGCAATATAAATACTTTATTAGTCCTTTGCTTGGTTCTAACTGTCGTTTTTATCCAAGCTGTTCCAGTTATTCAATGGAAGCGCTTGAACGATATGGTGCTTTGTTAGGCTTTTATATCACCTTAAAAAGATTATTGAAGTGCCATCCTTTTCATAAGGGGGGCATAGATCCTGTTCCAAAAAAAATTGGTATTAAGAATGGATAATATAAGATTTATACTCGTTGTAACTTTTGCAATGCTAATATTTATGCTATGGCAGGCCTGGGATCAAGACTATAACCCAAAACCACAAGTAGCAACAGTTGTGAATACTGAAATTGCGAAACCGATAGAAGACTTACCTAGTGCATCCCATTCAGGTAAGCAAATAGATTCAGAGTTACAAAAAACCACTACATCTGCTGATGTTTCAGCACTATCTAAAACAATTAAAATTAAAACTGATGTAATTTCATTAGAAATTTCTTTACAGGGTGGTACAGTAACTAATTTAGATTTGTTGAATTATCCAGTAGAAAAAGCTAACACGCTAGTAAGCGCTATGCGTCAATTAGTTGGAATGTCTCAAGCAGAAATAAACACAACTCCAACTAGATTATTTAATAGTAAACAAGATAAAATATTTGTTGCCCAAAGCGGTTTAATTGCAGATGAAGGACTTCCCTCAGCACCTAATCACTATACTGTTTTTAATAATCAACAAGATAGTTATATTTTACGACCAGATCAAGACACTTTATCAGTACCATTAACATGGAAAGATGATCAGGGTCTTGAAATCGTAAAAGTTTATACATTTACTCGTAGTAGTTATGAAGTAAAAATTGATCAAATAGTTAAGAACAATACTGGTAAGGTTTGGACGGGAAGACAATATAGTCAATTATTAAAAACTCAAGATAAAACAAGTAAAGGTAATATGTTAACCGGTGGTATGCGAGCTTATGACGGTGGTGTTATTTATACGCAAAAGAATAAATATCAAAAAATAAGTTTTGATGATATGGCTGAAGAAACCTTAAATGAAAACTCAAAGGGTGGATGGGTAGCATTTATTCAACACTACTTTGCTTCTGCATGGGTTCCACCTGAAGATCAAGAAAATCATTATTACACTAAATTATTAAATGATGAGCGTTATCTAATTGGAACTTATTCACCAATGGTAACTATTGAAAATAATACTGACTCGAAATTTTCATCACAATTATTTGCTGGGCCAAAAGTACAGCCTATGATGGAAAAAGTAGCAACAGGATTAGAGCTTACGGTCGATTATAGTGTTCTTACCTTTATTGGCAAACCCATTTATTGGTTGTTGAATCAAATTCATGGTGTAGTTGGTAATTGGGGTGTTTCAATTATGGGCGTAACTTTTTGTATTAAATTGTTGTTTTTTCCATTGTCACAATCTAGTTTTAGATCAATGGCTAAAATGAGAAAAATTCAACCTCGCTTAAAAGAATTACAAGAAAGATTTGCTAATGATAGACAGCGATTCAATACTGAAATGATGGGCTTGTATAAAAAAGAGAAAGTAAATCCATTAGGAGGTTGTTTACCAATTTTGATTCAGATCCCTGTATTTATGGCTTTATATTGGGTATTAAGTGAAACTGTAGAGTTTAGACAAGCACCATTTGTTTTGTGGATACAAGATTTATCGATACAGGATCCGTTTTATATCCTACCAATTATCATGGGAATTACCATGAAAATTCAGCAAGGATTAAATCCGCCGCCTATTGATCCGGTTCAGGCAAAAGTAATGAAGATGTTTCCTATTGTATTTACAATTTTTTTCTTATTTTTTCCAGCAGGTTTAGTTTTATATTGGGTAATTAATAATACACTGTCAATTATTCAACAAACTTACATTACTAAACAAATAGAAAAAGCAGCTTAATTTGCTTTTAAATCAAGATACCATTGCAGCAATTGCAACACCACCTGGTAATGGTGGTGTTGGTATTATTAGAATTTCAGGAACGAAAGTAACTGAAATTGCCAAAATAATCCTCAATAAAGACATTGTTTCAAGACAAGCTATTTTTTCATCATTTCTAAATGAAGATAAGAGCATTATTGATTCGGGTATCTGCATTTATTTCCCCGCTCCAGCTTCATATACTGGTGAAGATACTCTCGAATTACAAGGTCATGGCGGTGCAGTCGTATTAGATATGTTACTACGACGTGTTATTGAAGTTGGAGCACGAATAGCTAAACCAGGCGAGTTCACTGAGCGGGCATTTTTAAATGGAAAGCTTGATTTAACTCAAGCAGAAGCAGTTGCAGACTTAATAGAAAGTACTACTGAGCAATCTGTGCGCTCAGCACAGAGATCATTACAAGGTGTGTTTTCAGCGCAAATAAATGAATTAGTAACTCAACTTACAGAGCTACGTATATATGTAGAAGCAGCAATAGATTTTGTAGAAGAAGAAATAGATTTTTTATCGGACGGAATTGTAGAGAATCGTATTAATAGAATAATACAAAAAATAAATCATATTCAAAAATCTGCACAGCAAGGTAGCTTATTAAGAGAAGGAATGACTGTAGTATTAGTAGGTAAACCTAATGCTGGTAAGTCAAGTTTGTTAAATGCCCTAGCAGGACATGACGTAGCAATAGTAACAGATATCGCAGGTACAACTCGAGATATACTGAGAGAAAGGATTCAACTAGATGGCATGCCATTACATATAATTGATACAGCTGGTTTAAGAATTAGTGATAATAGTATAGAAAAAGAAGGGATTCGTAGAGCGCATTTAGAGATACAAAAGGCTGATAAAATTTTATTGTTAATAGATATTAGAGATTCTGAATGTGAAGAAGTTTTAAGAACATTACCAACCAATATTCCAATAACAAAAGTATATAATAAGATTGATTTAGTTGGTAAAGAGCCGAATATAATAAAAACTGGAGACGGATATAGTTGTTATGTATCTGTAAAAAAAGAAATAGGATTAGATTTATTAAAAGAGCATTTAAAAGATAGTGTAGGATATGAAGTTGCTACGGATAATGTATTTATAGCACGAAGACGCCATATTGAAGCAATCAGATTAGGTGGTGAATATGTGCATAGTGCATTAAATCAACTTAATATTAGTAAAGCCGGCGAATTAGTAGCTGAAGACTTGAGATTAGCACAAATTAGTTTTTCTGAAATTACTGGAAGTGTAAGTTCTGATGATTTATTAGGGAAGATATTCTCAAGTTTTTGTATAGGGAAATGAATTAAATTGACAAAGCATAAAAATTAGCTATAATGATCGGCTTCCTTGGTGATTTTGCTTAGATTAGCTGGGTGAAGAGGGATAAGGAAGTGTTGATAAGGATGTTGACAAACGAGATTGGCTCTGTATAATAGTCGAGCTCAACGGGGCTTCGGTTCCACGCTCTTTAAAAATCTGATCAAAATAATTTGTGTGGGTGCTTGTGGCGATTGTTAATTATGTTAACAAAATATCGACACAAGAACAACACGTAGAATGTAAATTTTAACGTTTAATTCTGTAGTCGAGCCAAGATTGGTCACTTATCTTATTAAGTGACAAACTGATTAAAACTGAAGAGTTTGATCATGGCTCAGATTGAACGCTGGCGGTATGCTTAACACATGCAAGTCGAACGGTAACAGGCCTTCGGGCGCTGACGAGTGGCGGACGGGTGAGTAACGCGTAGGAATCTGCCTCGTAGTGGGGGACAACGTGGGGAAACTCACGCTAATACCGCATACGCCCTAAGGGGGAAAGGAGGGGATCTTCGGACCTTTCGCTATGAGATGAGCCTGCGTTAGATTAGCTAGTTGGTAGGGTAAAGGCCTACCAAGGCGACGATCTATAGCTGGTCTGAGAGGACGATCAGCCACACTGGGACTGAGACACGGCCCAGACTCCTACGGGAGGCAGCAGTGGGGAATATTGGACAATGGGCGAAAGCCTGATCCAGCAATACCGCGTGTGTGAAGAAGGCCCTAGGGTTGTAAAGCACTTTCAATTGGGAGGAAAACCTACCGGTCAATACCCGGTAGCTTGACATTACCTTTAGAAGAAGCACCGGCTAACTCCGTGCCAGCAGCCGCGGTAATACGGAGGGTGCAAGCGTTAATCGGAATTACTGGGCGTAAAGCGTGCGTAGGCGGTTCGTTAAGTCAGATGTGAAAGCCCCGGGCTCAACCTGGGAACTGCATTTGAAACTGGCGAACTAGAGTTTAGTAGAGGGGAGTGGAATTTCAGGTGTAGCGGTGAAATGCGTAGATATCTGAAGGAACACCAGTGGCGAAGGCGACTCCCTGGACTAAAACTGACGCTGAGGTACGAAAGCGTGGGTAGCAAACAGGATTAGATACCCTGGTAGTCCACGCCGTAAACGATGTCAACTAGCCGTTGGTCCTCTATGTAGGATTAGTGGCGCAGCTAACGCATTAAGTTGACCGCCTGGGGAGTACGGCCGCAAGGTTAAAACTCAAATGAATTGACGGGGGCCCGCACAAGCGGTGGAGCATGTGGTTTAATTCGATGCAACGCGAAGAACCTTACCTACCCTTGACATCCAGAGAATCTGTTAGAGATAGTAGAGTGCCTTCGGGAACTCTGAGACAGGTGCTGCATGGCTGTCGTCAGCTCGTGTCGTGAGATGTTGGGTTAAGTCCCGTAACGAGCGCAACCCTTATCCTTAGTTGCCAGCGGGTAATGCCGGGAACTCTAGGGAGACTGCCGGTGATAAACCGGAGGAAGGTGGGGACGACGTCAAGTCATCATGGCCCTTATGGGTAGGGCTACACACGTGCTACAATGGCCGGTACAGAGGGCAGCGAACTTGCGAAAGTAAGCAAATCCCAGAAAGCCGGTCTTAGTCCGGATTGGAGTCTGCAACTCGACTCCATGAAGTCGGAATCGCTAGTAATCGCGAATCAGAATGTCGCGGTGAATACGTTCCCGGGCCTTGTACACACCGCCCGTCACACCATGGGAGTGGGTTGCAAAAGAAGTGGGTAGTCTAACCTTCGGGAGGGCGCTCACCACTTTGTGATTCATGACTGGGGTGAAGTCGTAACAAGGTAGCCCTAGGGGAACCTGGGGCTGGATCACCTCCTTACAAAGACATAGTATCGTCGTCATGAGTGTCCACAACAAATTATTTTGATCAAAAGCAGTATGAGCCTAGGGCCTGTAGCTCAGTTGGTTAGAGCGCACCCCTGATAAGGGTGAGGTCGGTGGTTCGAATCCACCCAGGCCCACCACCTTACCGATTGGTAAACGTGGACAATGGGCTTGGGGGATTAAGAAAGAACACTGGGGCTATAGCTCAGCTGGGAGAGCACCTGCCTTGCACGCAGGGGGTCAGCGGTTCGATCCCGCTTAGCTCCACCAATTCTATAACGTTTCGATAATCACACGAAGTGAGATGAGAGCAAAATAGAAGGTACTTTATGAAGTTATTTTATAAGGTCACTATATTTTGTTGAAAAGTTGTCTTCGTTATTTAGGTTATCACGAGAGACCTTATAGAATTGGTGCGAATAAAAACGCAACAATACGCTCTTTAACAATTTGGAAATCTGTAACAAAGTAATCTTGTAAACGTAAAGGTAACAAGATTGCAAAACGAGTTCATGTGAATGAAAGTTATGATGTTAGATTTAATTTTATTAAATAAAACAGAATAACAACATACATAAGAATGAGTTCTCAAAAGCAGAAAAAATAGCGATTAAGAAAGCTGACACCACATAACGCCATAAGTTGAGTGGATTTAGATGATAACTGAATGAGTTTCGATTCATTGAGTTCAATTGTTTAAAACCATTAAAACAGACTTATTCGGGTTATATGGTCAAGTGAATAAGCGCATACGGTGGATGCCTAGGCAGTGAGAGGCGATGAAGGACGTTGTAACATGCGATAAGCCGCGGGGAGTGTGTAAACTCACTTTGATCCGCGGATTTCCGAATGGGGAAACCCGGCCAACATCAGTTGGTCACATTACAGTGAATACATAGCTGTATTGAGCGAACCTGGAGAACTGAAACATCTAAGTACCCAGAGGAAAAGAAATCAACCGAGATTCCCTTAGTAGCGGCGAGCGAACGGGGATTAGCCCTTAAGTTGTACAGTTGTTAGTGGAACAGTCTGGAAAGTCTGGCGATACAGGGTGATAGCCCCGTACACGAAAACGCTGTGCAGTGAAAACGAGTAGGTCGGAGCACGTGAAACTTTGACTGAATATGGGGGGACCATCCTCCAAGGCTAAATACTCCTTACTGACCGATAGTGAACCAGTACCGTGAGGGAAAGGCGAAAAGAACCCCGGAGAGGGGAGTGAAATAGATCCTGAAACCGTATGCGTACAAGCAGTGGGAGCACCTTCGTGGTGTGACTGCGTACCTTTTGTATAATGGGTCAGCGACTTAATCTCAGTGGCAAGCTTAACCGAATAGGGGAGGCGTAGCGAAAGCGAGTCTTAATAGGGCGTTTAGTCGCTGGGATTAGACCCGAAACCGGGCGATCTATCCATGACCAGGTTGAAGGTGAGGTAATACTTACTGGAGGACCGAACCCACGTATGTTGAAAAATCCGGGGATGAGTTGTGGATCGGAGTGAAAGGCTAATCAAGCTCGGAGATAGCTGGTTCTCCTCGAAAGCTATTTAGGTAGCGCCTCGTGTATAACTGTTGGGGGTAGAGCACTGTTTCGGCTAGGGGGTCATCTCGACTTACCAACCCGATGCAAACTCCGAATACCAACAAGTTTCAGCACGGGAGACACACGGCGGGTGATAAGGTCCGTCGTGAAAAGGGAAACAGCCCAGACCGTCAGCTAAGGTCCCAAAATCTATGCTCAGTGGGAAACGATGTGGAAAGGCACAGACAGCCAGGAGGTTGGCTTAGAAGCAGCCATCCTTTAAAGAAAGCGTAATAGCTCACTGGTCGAGTCGGTCTGCGCGGAAGATTTACCGGGGCTAAGCATAGTACCGAAGCTACGGGTTCATCTTAGGATGAGCGGTAGAGGAGCGTTCTGTACGCCTGCGAAGGTGAACTGAGAAGTTTGCTGGAGGTATCAGAAGTGCGAATGCTGACATGAGTAACGATAATGGGGGTGAAAAACCCCCACGCCGAAAACCCAAGGTTTCCTGCGCAACGCTAATCGACGCAGGGTTAGTCGGTACCTAAGGCGAGGCCGAAAGGCGTAGTCGATGGAAAGCAGGTTAATATTCCTGCACCAGTTGTAACTGCGATGGGGTGACGGAGAAGGCTAGATCAGCTAACGGTTGGAAGTGTTAGTTTAAGCGTGTAGGGAGTAGACTTAGGCAAATCCGGGTCTGCAATTCTGAGACGTGATGACGAGTTGTTCCTCGGAACGACGAAGTGATTGATGCCATGCTTCCAAGAAAAACCTCTAAGCTTCAGGTTACAAGTGGCCGTACCCCAAACCGACACAGGTGGATGGGATGAGAATTCTAAGGCGCTTGAGAGAACTCGGCTGAAGGAACTAGGCAAAATGATACCGTAACTTCGGGAGAAGGTATGCCCTTGGTATGTGAAGTCCCTTGCGGATGGAGCAGAAGAGGGTTGCAATAAAATGGTGGCTGCGACTGTTTAGCAAAAACATAGCACTCTGCAAACTCGAAAGAGGAAGTATAGGGTGTGACGCCTGCCCGGTGCTGGAAGGTTAATTGATGGGGTTATCTTCGGAGAAGCTCTTGATCGAAGCCCCAGTAAACGGCGGCCGTAACTATAACGGTCCTAAGGTAGCGAAATTCCTTGTCGGGTAAGTTCCGACCTGCACGAATGGCGTAACGATGGCCACACTGTCTCCAGCCGAGACTCAGTGAAATTGAAATTGCGGTGAAGATGCCGTATACCCGCGGCTAGACGGAAAGACCCCGTGAACCTTTACTATAGCTTGACACTGGACTTTGAATCGATTTGTGTAGGATAGGTGGGAGACTATGAATCAGGAACGCCAGTTCTTGTGGAGTCAACCTTGAAATACCACCCTGGTTTATTTGAAGTTCTAACCTAGATCCATTATCTGGATTGGGGACAGTGTCTGGTGGGTAGTTTGACTGGGGCGGTCTCCTCCCAAAGAGTAACGGAGGAGCACGAAGGTACCCTCAGCCTGGTCGGAAATCAGGCAATGAGTGCAATGGCATAAGGGTGCTTGACTGCGAGATAGACACATCGAGCAGGTACGAAAGTAGGTCATAGTGATCCGGTGGTTCTGTATGGAAGGGCCATCGCTCAACGGATAAAAGGTACTCCGGGGATAACAGGCTGATACCGCCCAAGAGTTCATATCGACGGCGGTGTTTGGCACCTCGATGTCGGCTCATCACATCCTGGGGCTGAAGCAGGTCCCAAGGGTATGGCTGTTCGCCATTTAAAGTGGTACGCGAGCTGGGTTCAGAACGTCGTGAGACAGTTCGGTCCCTATCTGCCGTGGGCGTTTGAGATTTGAGGGAAGCTGCTCCTAGTACGAGAGGACCGGAGTGGACGAACCTCTGGTGTTCCGGTTGTCATGCCAATGGCATTGCCGGGTAGCTATGTTCGGACAGGATAACCGCTGAAAGCATCTAAGCGGGAAGCCCCTCCCAAGATGAGATCTCACTGGGACCATGAGTCCCCTGAAGGGCCGTCGAAGACTACGACGTTGATAGGCATGGTGTGGAAGCGCAGTAATGTGTGAAGCTAACATGTACTAATTGCCCGTGAGGCTTGACCATATAACACCCAATGAGTTTGAGGTGTAGGTGATGCAAGTTAATTGCAAAGCCAGTGTTACTTGATTATCGCTAATCACAAACGGTTACAGATTTCCAACGGTAGGCTCATAACTTACCGAAAACGTCAGCAATGATAAATTCATTGCCATGACAAACCAGTTTGCTTGGTGACCATAGCGAACGTGAACCACCCGATCCCATCCCGAACTCGGAAGTGAAACCGTTTAGCGCCGATGATAGTGTGGCAGTTTGCCATGCGAAAGTAGGGAATTGCCAAGCTCTTAATTTAAAACCCAAGCTTATCGCTTGGGTTTTTTTTTGTCTCTGACTTCAATGTT
>CAJADF010000040.1 GCA_903938485.1 uncultured Methylococcaceae bacterium | reverse complement strand
GAGCGACAGGCTCAACTTATACCTTAACGCAAGCCGAAGTCGGTAAAGCGATTACGGTTAAAGCCAGCTACACCGATTTACAAGGCACAGCAGAAAGCGTTACCAGTTTAGCAACAACGGCGGTTGTAAACATTAATGATTTACCAACTGGTGACGTCACTATTATTGGCGAAGCTACACAACATGCTCTACTAACTGCTGATACTTCAACTTTAGCGGATTTAGATGGTGTTGGCATATTAAATTACCAATGGTATGCTGATGGAAGCCTGATATCGAGTGCTACTAACTCGACTTATACCTTAACGCAAGCCGAAGTCGGTAAAGCGATTACGGTTAAAGCCAGCTATACAGATTTACAAGGCACAACAGAAAGCGTAACCAGTCCAGCAACTGTTGCTGTAACAAACATTAATGACACACCAACTGGTGGCATTAGCATCACCGGCACCCTTGCTCAGTACAGTGTATTAACAGCAGATACTTCATTACTAGCAGATCAAGATGGTTTAGGCACTTTGAACTATCAATGGTTTGCCGATAATAATGAAATTTCAGGCGCGACTAGCTCTACTTATACTTTAACTCAAGCAGAAGTGGGTAAAACAATTACGGTTCAAACGAATTTTGTTGATGGATTTGGTTCAACTGAAAGTGCAGTAAGCAATCAAACTTCATCTGTAGCTAATGTGAATGACTTACCTACGGGTAATGTATCAATAATTGGTAATGCGAGAGAATATCAAACCTTAACTGCAAATAATACGCTGGCAGATATTGATGGTATAGGAACGATCAGCTATCAGTGGTTAGCAGATGATACTGAAATTGCTGGTGCGACCAACTCTGACTTCACATTAACACATGCTCAAGTCGGTAAAAAAATTACGGTTCAAGCGAGTTATGTAGATACTCAGGGAACAAACGAATTTGTTAATAGTGAGGCCACATCAACTGTTAGGAATTTTAATATTTTACCGACTGGTGATGTTACTATCAGTGGTATAGCTACTGGTTATCAAACATTAACTGCAAGCAATACATTAGCTGATGTTGATGGTTTAGGCACTATTAATTATCAATGGTTAGCTGATGGATCCGCCATTCCTGGAGCGAATGGATCCACTTATACATTAACCCCTGCAGAAGTGGGCAAATCGATTACTGTAAAAGCAAGTTATATTGATGGTTATGATACTTATGAAAGCGTTACCAGCTCCGCAACTACACCTGTTTTAGATGCGCCGTTATTAACCTCTATTGCACCCATAGTTAGTAATTTGTCATTAGGTAATAAAGCGACTATAGATTTTACTGATTTACTATCACACAGTAATACTGTCAATGCATCTTCAAATAATACTGGCCTTATAAACCTTCAATCTATTAATAATGATGCAAACTCTACGTCTGACATTGTTAGCTACAAAGTTACGCACGTAAATAAAGGCACATTGTTTATAGATTCTACGTCTGGTCAGACTAAACAATGGGATGCCGTTACTAATAATACTATCGACGCTACTCATATTGCGCATTGGTTGCCCTCAAAAACAGATTTTGGATCGATTAATGCATTCACTACGGTTGCCTTAAACAATATTGGTGTTGAGTCGGCTACACCAATAGAAACTTCAATTGATCTACGTTATCAATTTATTGCTAGCACGCCAAAAGCAAAGTTAGTGGGCACCATAGGACACGATACTTTAGAAGTTGTCACTGACGGCGCTACTGTATCCGGTAATATAGGGTCAGATACCTTCAACTTACTTTCAGGCGCAACCATTATCAAAGATTTAGGCTTAGGTGCTGATACGCTCTGTGTTTCTAATGGAGCCAGTGTTAATGCGACTTTAGCGGGACACTTTATGCCGGATGAGAACACGGACAATAATGGTGTTGCAATTATTAATGATACCAATAACTTTAACGTTGATTTAACTCATGCCTCAGGATCTAAGGGCTTTAATGTTAATGCGAGTAAAAGTAGCAATAACGTAAGTTTAATTGGTGGTACTAATAATGACACGCTAAATGGCGGTAAAGGTAATGATACTTTATCCGGTGGCTTAGGTAACGATACACTGGCTGGCGGCATTGGTAATAACTCGTTTATCGTAAATTCCGGTTCAACGACTGCCATTACTGATTTACATACTGGTGATACATTAATTGTAGGCACTAATGCTACAGCTAATATTACTTCTCTTAAAGGTTGGACAGCTACTAACTCAACAATCAATGATGGCAATGTAGTCATTAACACTTATGGACCAGTTGATGTTTCTAATGCACGAGGCAGCGGTGCATTTACTATCAATAATACGGGTAATAAAAATGTAACACTCACGGGTGGCAATCAAACTACTCTATTAAATGGTGGCACTGGCAAGGATATACTGATTGCCGGTAACGGTAATACAACACTCCAAGGTGGTGCTGGCGATGATACTTACATTATTTCGAATACAAGTGATACTGTAATCGAGGGTTCAGATACAGGTATCAAAGGTGATTTAATTAAAAGTTCAGTGAATTATGCCCTAGGTGCTAATGTTGAGAATTTAACATTGACAGGCAATAGTGCAAACTTGGCAACAGGTAATGCATTAAACAATATCCTAACGGCAAATAATGTTGGCGATACCCTTGATGGTGGTTTAGGAAATGATACGCTAATTGGTGGCTCTTCTAACGATACGTTCATCGTCAATAGTTCAACTGATATCGTGATTGATAAACTAGGTGGAACAGATACGGTTATTAGCTCTGTGAACTATATCTTAGGCTCTACTATTGAGAACTTAACTTTAACAGGATCTGATGCACTGAGCGGTACAGGTAATAAATTAGATAACATCATCATAGGTAATGATGGTAATAACATATTAACTGCAGGCAACGGTAATGTAACCATTAATGGTGGCTTGGGAGATGATACCATTTATGGCAGTACTAAAGGTTCTAGCATACTTTATGGTGGAGAAGGTGACGATTTTATAATGGCCAGCCCAAAATCCAAAGAGTTAAGTATCATAGAAGGTGGCTCTGGTAACGATGTTATTACCGGTGGTTCAGGTGCAAATATACTCACGGGTGGAGAAGGAAAAGATATATTTAATTTTGTTAAAGGGAACGGCACTACTACAATCACCGATTTTGTATCGGGCACTGACAAGTTATACATTAGTGCAGCGGCAATAAAGGGGTTAACGAATGGAGCGATCGTTAATAACATTACGTTTATGGCTAACGATAATGGACTAGCTGATAACAACCAAGCACATTTCATTTATAACACTAGCAATGGTACTTTATCTTTTGATGCTGACGGTAGTGCTTCAAAATCAAGACCAATAGCAATTGAAATATTAGGTATAACTTCTCATCCTAGTTTGACTTTTAGTGATATTTTGATTGATGGTTAGTTTTATAATGTTTCAGATGGGTTTGTTATGTATACATAACAAACCCAAGTTACTAAAATTATTGGAGTGTTATGCAAGCACATATAGATGCAATTCAAATACCCCCTAAATCAACACATAAATATTCTATTATTTGGTTGCATGGTTTAGGTGCGGATGGACATGACTTTGAAGGAATTGTTCCGGAGCTACATTTAAACGCCTACGATCATATCAATTTTATTTTTCCTAATGCACCTGTTCAATCGGTCACTATAAATGGTGGCGTAAAAATGAGAGCTTGGTATGATATTTTAGAAAAATCTCTAGATAGAAAAATTGATGTTAATGGCATTCGTGATTCAGCGATGTTAATTTCTAATTTAATCGATAAAGAAATAGAAAAAGGTATACCGTCTGAAAATATCTTATTAGCAGGATTTTCTCAAGGAGGGGTTATTGCACTGCACACTGGGCTAAATTTTGCAAAAAATCTCGGTGGCATTATTGCACTTTCTACGTATTTTCCTACCTACAACGAACTGGATAAAACACCGAAAAACACCCCTATATTTATGGGGCATGGAATACTTGATTCTATTGTTGATGTTGAAGCAGGTAAGGCTGTTTATAACAATCTTCATGATTCAAGTCATTCTATTGAATGGCACGATTACTTGATGGAACACTCTGTTTGTTCTGATGAAATCAAAGATATTGCCGCATTTATTAATAATATCTTCATTCATTAAAGTTAAAAACCTCAATTAATTTGGCATAAAAAAGGGCCGAAATATATTATTAAGGCCCTTTTTTTTAAAACTTATTTAATTACGCATTTACAGTAGCAATTATTTCATTAAAAGCGTCAACTTTTGATTTACCTGTTTTAACAAGTTCAATGCCATTATCCACTATCATTTTGCATAACCCAGGCGTTTTATAGACTATTAAACATAAATAACCTACTATCGGAATAGCAATTAAAGCACCGATAAAACCATGTAAACCAATAACACCTAATAATTTAATTAGTAAAGCAATGGCATCAAGTGGTAATAGAACCATAGCACCAAAATAAGTGATTACCATGAATGTAAATACTACAAATACCACAAACTGAAGAAGTCTAACCAACGCAACATTAACTTTTTTCATAAATACTTTAAATATCCCAATAACTTTAAGAGGCTTTCAAATCAGTAAGAGTTACTGACCCCATTTAATCTTGCTAAACAGCGCGACTTTTTGAAGGTGAAATTATACCTTAAAGCTATCAAAAAACTTCATTTTTCTTCTTAATAAACAATCGATATAGTGCACCACCAGCAACAAAACCACCTAAATGAGCCCACCACGCTACATTAATTGGTGTCTCTTCAAAGATCATTGCTGTAGTCGCATTATGTAATTGTAATAATACCCACACACCTAAAAAAGCAATGGCTGGCACATGAAATATCATAGGCGGAAAAAAGACGACCACCCTTTCCATTGGGTATAAAAAAAAATAAGCCGCAAGCACACTAGCAATAGCACCAGATGCACCAATTACCGGTATATCAAGTGTTGGATCAAAATACCACTGTAATAGCGTTGCAAAAAAACCACAGACTAAATAAAAAAATAGAAAACGTCCATGCCCCATTCTATCTTCAATATTATCAGCAAATATCCACATGAACCACATATTAACCAATAAGTGTGTCCATGTAGCGTGTAAGAACAAATTAGTAATAAACGATAAATAACCATCAAAATGAAGGGATGTAGATACTCCAGAATACCTTGCCGGCACCATGCCATATTGACTTAATAAATTGATAGCTATTTGATCAGGCATCAATTTCATGCCAATAAATATACCAATACACACAGACATTATTAACCAAGTTATATAAGGCTTTGAATTACAGGGGGCAGTATCTCTGATAGGTATCATTTTTCACCTTTAATTTATAAAAATCACAAACAAAGCTTAACATCTATACCCTGAATTGCAATATAGCTAGATTAAATGTTAACGGCTACGCAAAAGACTTATAATAGCCTCCATTATTGATTTTTTTAATCCGTTTTAACGCGGATACTCCCAAGACACATGCAAGCATCCTCACCTGAAAACCCCAGCACTTTTTTAAATTTGTCACTTGAAGCGCCTTTACTCAAAGCCATCAATACAATGGGCTTTGAAACACCTACACCGGTGCAAAGCAAAGCCATACCTCTGGCTTTAGAATATAAAGACTTATTAGTCAGTGCAGAAACTGGCAGTGGAAAAACTGCGGCGTTTTTATTACCCACGATTCAAAATTTATTAAGCGTACACTCAGATGCTATTGGCACCCGCGCTTTAATTCTGGCTCCAACGCGTGAACTTGCTCAACAAATATTTATTCAATGCCAACAGCTCATTCAATTTACAGAACTTAGAGTCGGTATTATTACGGGCGGTGATGATTTTAGACTGCAACAAAATATGTTACGCAGAAACACCGAAATCGTGATTGCTACCCCAGGTCGATTACTGGAACTAATAGAACAACAAACCCCTAACTTTACGCGTCTAGAAACCCTCATCTTAGATGAAGCGGATCGCATGTTAGATATGGGCTTTAGTGAAGATGTTTTATCAATTGCTAATCGCTGTAATGCCCAAAGACAAACCTTATTATTCTCAGCTACCCTTACCCATTTTGGCGTTATTAAAATGGCTGACAAACTACTCACTAACCATGAGATAGTTGCACTTAATACGCTACATGACGGTCATCGCAATATTGAACAACAAATTATTGTTGCGGATGATATTGACCATAAACAAAAATTATTAGCGTGGTTGTTACTCAATGATAAATATGACAAAGCCTTAATTTTTACTAACAGTCGTGTACAAGCAGATGCCTTACGCGGCCCGTTACGTGGCCAAAAATTACGTGTAGGAGTATTACACGGCGAGATGGACCAGAAAGATCGTAACCGTATGATGGAACTTTACCGTAGCGGTAGCGTTAATGTCATGATCGCCACAGATTTAGCCGCTAGAGGCTTAGATATTGAAGGCATCAATTTAGTGATTAACTTTGATGTACCAAGAAACGGTATTAACTATATTCATCGTATCGGCAGAACCGGTCGAGTTGATGCTTTAGGTGTTACCGTTATGTTGGTTAAAAGCACTGAATGGAATTTAATGTCGGGCATTGAACGCTTCTTAAAACAATCTTTTAAGCGTCGGACTATTAAAGAACTTGAAGGTCACTATAAAGGCCCTAAAAAGCTCAAATCATCAGGCAAAGCGGCTGGCGTTAAGAAAAAAGAAACTAAGAAAAAAGATACCACAGAAAAAGTAAAAGTAAGACTCAGAGACAAAAAGAACATTGGTAAACGCAGAACGCCAGCGACTCAAAAAACGACTGAATCAACTAGCAATCAAGCTCCTAATACTGATCAATAGTCAACGCCTGAAAAATACACACTAATTCTGAACGCATAGCGTTATACGCCATATATTTTACGCTTACGCCAGAAAGTGGCTCTGCTCATTCCCACCAGCGCAGCCGCTGGATTTACTCTGCCGTAAGTAGTTTGTAATGCCTTTAGAATCGCCTCTTTTTCTTGCTCAGGACTAAGAGGCTGGTAATAAGTGGGTTTTACGACCTCAGCTGAATTAACCGGCTTTACTTCTCTAAATTCAGGTGGCAATTCAGAACTTCTTAGTATTGAGCCCCTGCCCACTGCAAAAGCATATTCCACAACATTATGTAATTCTCTAATATTTCCCGGCCAACTATAGTCCAGCAAAGTACGCATCGCTTGCGGCTCAATTTTCTCAATATGTCTAAAATTATCGGCGTTATGTAGCTTTATAAAATGCCACAATAATAGACTAATGTCCTCTCTACGCTCGCGTAATGGCGGCAAAAATATGGGCACGACTCTTAATCGATACATTAAATCTTCACGGAACTGGCCGTTTTTAACCTCTTCACGTAAAGATCGATGTGTAGCTGCGACAATGCGCACATCTACACTAATCGATTTGTCACCACCCACGGGAATATAATTTCTTTCTTGCAACACGCGCAGTAATTTGGCTTGTAACTCTAAGGGTAATTCGGCTACTTCATCTAAAAATAAAGTCCCGCCTTGCGCGCGATGAAACAAGCCATGATGATCTTTTATAGCACCAGTAAAAGCGCCTCTAACATGCCCAAACAGTTCACTCTCTAACAAACTACTAGATAGCGCCGCACAATTAATAGCCAAAAAAGGTGCGGATCGGCGACTACTTAAATCATGAATAGCTTTAGCGACTAACTCTTTACCAGAACCACTCTCACCTCTTACCAACACCGTCGCTGTTGTTTCAGCTGCGTTTTCAATAATCTGAAACACCGCCTGCATAGCAGGTGAACGACTGATTAAACCTTGAAAGCTTTCACCCTTAGACTCTATCGGTGCCGACTGAAAAGTCTTATGAGCATTTTTAGTTAACCGAACCAGAAAGCCACTTATTCCGCCAGCAGACGCATTAATAACTTGAACAAATTGATACAACTCAGTAGCGTTAGCGGCTAATTTTATGGCGCTATAAATTTGGGGGGTATTATTTAGAGTAGTATGAATTGCAAAATCGGCTGGACAAATCTGACCTAGGATATCGATTGCATCAACACTTGTTAACTGCTCAGCACCAACACTCCAAAATAATACGCGTTGCTGAGCATCGAGGATATAAAATGCTTCGTTATCAAACAATGTTAAAAACTGTCCTAAAACTGCTGACTCTGAATTATTTTTGAGCCAAGACACTAAAAGATCGTTTGATAAAGAAGCAGATATTACTGGGTTCATTCACTATTTGAAGGCATGTCATTAATTGTTTAAACAATACATGAAAGCTTTCTATAAACCAACTATATTACTTAGCGTTACGCCAAAACCATGCACCTAAAGCTACAAAACCACCGACTAACAGCACCATTAAAATAGGATTATCATAAAAAGTCTCAACAATACCACCTACACCTTGTGCTGTTTTTTGATAATAAGGTCCCATACACACCTCCTCTAAACCAAATTTAATAAAATTAATCCCGTTAAGTGACGAAATTACCCAACTTAAATTTACCCTAAAAATACTCTTTGTCTAGGGTAGAGACAACTCAATTATAAAATAACACGCATAAAAAACCCCTTGTGAGGCATGATTCATTCACTCATCAAGAGGCTTTATTTAAGGGTAATACCTAAGTAATATTAAGGCGCGTAATGCGTTTCAATATAGCGTTGCACGATTTCTTGGAATTCTTCCGCGATTTTATCGCCTTTAAGGGTGACGGTTTTCTCACCATCTTCGTAAACAGGTGCAACAGGAGATTCGCCAGTACCCGGTAAACTAATACCAATATTCGCATTCTTACTTTCACCAGGACCGTTAACCACACAACCCATTACGGCAACTTCCATCGTTTCTACACCCGGATATTGCGTACGCCATACTGGCATTTGATCACGTAAATACGTTTGAATGTCCATCGCTAACTTTTGGAAATAATCACTGGTGGTACGACCACAACCCGGGCATGAAATAACCATCGGTGTAAATGATCTAAAGCCCATGGTTTGTAAAATTTCTTGACCAACCACCACTTCTTGCGTTCTTGCTCCACCTGGCTCAGGTGTTAAAGAAATACGAATCGTATCGCCAATACCTTGTTGCATTAATACAGATAAAGCTGCTGCAGATGACACGATACCTTTAGAGCCCATTCCTGCCTCAGTTAAACCTAAATGTAAGGCATAATCACAACGGCTCGATAAATCTTGGTAGATATTAATCAACTCTTGTACATTACTAATTTTGCAAGAAAGGATGATTTTATCTTTACCTAAGCCTAATTCTTCAGCTTTAGCAGCGCTTTCTAAAGCAGATAACACAATGGCTTTACGCGTTACAGCCGCTAAAGGTTCTGGATGTGCTAAGGCTCTGTTTTCATCTAATAAGCGTGTTAAAACAGACTGATCCAAACTACCACCGTTAACACCGATACGTACAGGTTTATTATATTTAACGGCAAATTCAATCATTTGTTGAAACTGTGGATCACGGCTTTTACCACGACCCACATTACCTGGATTGATACGATATTTATCTAAAGCCGCCGCACAATCTGGGTATTTTTCTAAGAGTTTATGACCATTAAAATGAAAATCACCTACGATAGGAACAGTACAGCCATTATCATTTAAAGTCTGACGAATTTCAGCGACAGCTTGCGCCGCTTCTTCTGAATTAACCGTGATTCTGACTAACTCAGAACCCGCTTTAGCTAATTCCATAATTTGTTTAACTGTACCGGCTACATCAGCAGTATCAGTATTGGTCATTGATTGAACGACGATAGGAGCACCACCTCCAACCTTTACATCGCCGACTAAAACTTGATGGGTAATTTTTCTAAGGCTAATTGACATGATCCAAATCTTTTAAATAAGTTGCAGTTACCGGCAAATTATACGCGATACCTGTTAATGAGCAGAGTTAAATTATTAGTTTTCTCAACAAAAACATTATGAAATCAATTTTTTTATAGCGATTACAGCGGATAAATTTAACTGCCCTACTCGTTCATGAGCTTGGCATAAAGCACCTCTAAAACCTAAATAATCAGCTTGTAATGCCAATAATAAATCCATATCAGCCAGTCTTAATGAGCCCGCTAGTCCGCATAACAAATCTAATGCTTTGGCTTGCTTAACGAACAAAGCCAACTCTTGTTCTGACATTAACTGTGTTAATGAACCACAATTTTTATCCATGGTATCAACCATAACGCCGGCAAAACCCGACGCCTTTAAAGCAGATAAAATAGCAAAATCAGGCTGAGTATCCGCAAATAAAACCGCAATTAACTTAGTTTTTTGAGCTGTAAATGAACTGATTGAATCATCAAGACTTACGGATAAACCTGTTAAACCGGACAACTTATCTAACGTACTTTGCCAATCACCACCGGGGAAAAAGCCAATCTTTACATAATCAACACCCGTGTCAGCCATCGCTTTAACTGCGTTGTAAACCAACTCGGGTTGCATGGGTAAATCACCTACCGTCGCACTAACTGGGCATCGGCCAATCACTTCCTGCACAATAGCTCTTACATCCGCTAAGGCTAAGGCCCCCAAAGCCCCTTGCTCTGGCTGTTTAAGATCAATAATATCTACGCCAGCTTGCAAAACCAAACGCGCTTCAGCAAGGCTATTAACACTCGCTAACATGCCGGTCATAGCGTTTGCTCCGTTTTATGCTCATCAATCACTTGCATTAACCAAGACCAGGCTTCTAACTCTCTGGCACCGGCAGTTTTATCTAAGCCAATTCGCAAATAATCTATCTCAGCGTCAATCTTTTCCATAGGCAACCATTTTAAACGACTGATTAATATAGCCGCCTCTAACACA
Source organism: uncultured Methylococcaceae bacterium (assembly GCA_903938485.1). Classification (GTDB taxonomy): domain Bacteria; phylum Pseudomonadota; class Gammaproteobacteria; order Methylococcales; family Methylomonadaceae; genus Methylobacter_C. Next base: position 69,225 of record CAJADF010000040.1, on the reverse strand, counting down.
GAATACTGCGCACGATTAAAACCTGTAAACGGCGCATGATTAGCACTATGTACGGCTTTACAAAATAACTTAGGACGCGTGTCATCGTCTTCAATGCGCACTAACTCAAGCTCCGTATGCGCCAAAGCACACGCCAATACCTGACCCTTAATCACTGCAGTTGGTTGCAAAGGCCACAGACGGCGCCCTGTTAAACATCCCGCAAACACGCGCACATCATCACAATAATTTAGTACAGCCACTTTAGATTCAAGGATATTATTAAGTGTCGTCGATGGCTTAAAAGGTAAAATGACAATCTCATCTCCCAGTAAATGAATACCCATAGGCGCTAGATGAGTCTCCCCAGATGCATTCTGGGTAGTAACAATGAGTTCTTGAATCATGAAGATTTTTGTAAAGTAGTGCCGACTGGCTTAAAGGTATGCAGATCAACGGTTTGTTCTAATTGATCAGTTGCACAGCCCCAGGTTAAAGACTGATCTTGAGTAAAACGCTTACCTAATTGCCAAGCAATTTCTGCTCTGGCTAATTCAACCCCTAAATAAAAGGCATGCCCCCCATCAGTTTCCACTTTTAATTTTGGATATAACTCAAAAGGATCAATAGCGCTGTGCAAACCATCACGGTTAAAAATATGAATGCCCTCTGGGCTGATTTGTACCCGATAATTGGGGTCTTTAATCTGACCCGCTAAGTCCTTAATTTCCTCATAAGAATACGGAAATGGCGACACTTCATGCACAGCCATTAAACCCGCATCTATGTGTTTTGGTAAGGTATCTTGTTGTTTAGCCGCATACATAATGCGTCTTGCTAAATCTGCTTCTTTAACGGCTCTACACGCATGTTTGCTCACTTGCGTAGCTAAAATACTATTAATATTTAACTCAGAACACATACCTAATAACAAGGCATTCATCCCCGCGGTATCCGCATGAGTTAACTCGGTAATATTCCCTACCCCCATCATCATTTCAATAGTTGGATATTTTTTTCTGACGCTATGATAGCGCACCACCGAATCCGTAAATCCAAAATGCAAGGGATCTAAAATAGGGTCAACAATAAAGTCCCGATTTTTAGCCTGCATAATCTCAATCGCTCTATCTAAAGACGCTAAATCTTCATGCTTTTCGGGAATTAAAATAGGCGTAGCCGCTACTTCATCGGCAATCCATATAGTACTTTCATGCAGGCTCAGCATATAATCTGCACCCGCCTTACCGCCTCTTAACAAATCATTGGCGTCTAAGGAATCAATGCTCACCGTAAAGCCTTCTTGCTTTAAGGTTTGGATAATTTCTTCCATGTGTGGAAATTCGGTGCTAGGTAAGCAACCAATATCAATCACATCCGCACCCACACTTTTATAGTAATGCGCGCGTTTAAGCACCTCATCCACAGACACATTGGGGGCATCGACAATTTCTGCGAATATCTTAACTTTATAATGCGATAAATTCGGCTTTTGCGCGGCTTTACCAAAATATTGCGGCAAATCTTTAAGCTCTTCTGGGCCTCGCACCACCGGTAAACCCAAATCTTTAGATAAAGCCTCTAAATCACCCCGGCACCGACCTGGTACAATCATACGATCAGCACCAAAAGTTTCCTGCAGACGACGTCCGATCATATCAGCAGTCATTAAGGCCGCGACTTTAATACCCAATTGATGCACCGTATACGTAAACTCTGGCTGCATTTTCTCCAGAATATTACGCAACTGTTTTTCGGCTAACTTACCCGTTAAAAATAATAAATGCTCCGCCATTTATGGATTAATTCCTTGAGCTACGGTCTCTATGCGGGTCTTAACACTCGCTATTAACTCATCGACACTTTTAACGATCTGTGTGTATTCAATCGTCGCCAATTTATCAGTCGCTTCAAGATCAATTTGTCGAGGATACACCATCACCATTTTGCCTTTAGGGGCTGTGGTTTCCATCTCAGGTGCAATATCACAAGGGTACACAATACTGGGCACCCGACATTTACCCGCTTGCGCAAATAAATTAGTCACTAAAGAATCTGCGATACCTAACACACATTTAGCAACGGTATTGGACGTGGCAGGTGCCATTACAAAGGTATGGTAATACCCCGAATAAAACAGACCTACCGGAGGTGAGGATGCGGCTTTGTCTCGATAAACCGGCATTTTTTCGCGGATATCATTTAGATTAAAGCCATACATTTTTATGACTTCTTCGGCAGCCTGACTCAAATACAAATCGACATTATCGATTGTAAGCACGAAATTTAGACATTCTTCTATATAATGACCCGAACCGGTAATGGCCCAAGCGAGTCGTGGTGTAGTCATGACAGCGTTAACAATTAAAATTAAGCCCGCATTATACCTGATTCTAACCATCGCAACGCAGAGGAGCGTTTAGACATGTTCAGCCAATTTACCAAACCACTTATCATGGGAATTTTAAATGTCACCCCTGACAGTTTCTCAGATGGTGGAAAATTTTCTGATATTAATGCGGCAATATCTCAAGTTAAACGCATGATATCAGAAGGTGTGGACATTATTGATATCGGTGGCGAATCAACCCGCCCGGGCTCAGAGCCAGTATCTCCTGCTGAACAGCAACAACGGGTTATTCCAGTTATCAAGGCTGTAAGACAAACACTCAACAGTGATATTTTAATCAGTATTGATACTACCTCAAGCCGAGTCGCTAAAGCCGCCCTTGAAGCGGGTGCCAATATTATTAATGATGTAAGCGCGGGGCTTGAAGACCCTGAGATATTAAAAGTCGCCGCAACATTTCAGGTGCCCATCATTTTAATGCATCGACAAGGCACACCTAAAACCATGCAAGACAACCCTTACTATGACGATGTGGTGCCTGAAGTGATTAACACTTTATTAACGCAAATTGCATCTGCCATTCAATCGGGCATTAAAAAAGAAAATATCCTCATTGACCCCGGCATTGGCTTCGGTAAACGCAAACAAGATAATCTGGAATTATTAGCACATTTAGATAAGTTTGTAGCCTTAGGCTTCCCTGTATTACTAGGCACCAGTCGTAAACGCTTTATGGGCACTATCTGCAATGTAACTGAACCCGCAGAATTAGTAACAGCTACCGCCGTAACCACCGCCTTAGGTGTTATGGCCGGGGTGCAGTTATTTAGAGTGCATGATGTAAAAGAAAACCGCCAAGCGGCGGATGTCGCTTGGGCGATAAAAAATAGTTAAGCTGGAACCACTAAAGATGCGCTTCACTGTCGTTTAGCACATCCTATGACTTAAATATTAATGATGGTAGTTTGATATCAAAGAACCGTTACCAGAGATTTAGTCATTGAATGTAATCTTTGATCAATCCTGATCGATATTCCAGTACCTACTACTAAACTAGCACTATCAGCTTTGGTTATTGGAGTAATCGTAGAGATTATTGCTAAGTTTGCCGGAGAAATAGCAGCATTCGTCCCTAGCAATGCAGTAACAACTCCCGTTACTGAAATAGTTACCGAGATGTCTGCAAGATTAGCTGAAGAAACTACATCATTCGTTCCTAACACTGCAACATCTATCACTAACACTGTAACATTAGTCCCAGTTATCGGAATAATTACCGAGGTCACTACGAGTTTAGGTGGAGAAACTACATCATCCGTTCCTAACACTGCAAAATCTGTCACTAGCACTGAAACATTAGTCCCAGTTACCGGAATAGTTACCGAAGTCACTACGAGTTTAGGTGGAGAAACTACATTATCCGTGCCTAACACTGCAACATCTATCACTAGCACTGCAACATTAGTTCCGGCTACTGGAATAGTTACTGAGGTCACTACGAGTTTAGGTGGAGAAACTACGTCATCCGTTCCTAACACCACAATTTCAACTCTGGTTATTAGCGTAATCAGCGCAATAATACCGATCAATTAACTCAGTATCTTAAAAATAGTGGCGTTGTGAGATGGCCACTTATCATTTTTAAAATAGTTACAGAATACTTGCTAGATATCGAAACAACTTATTTTCACAAAACTCCAGGCACAAAAAAAGGGGAGCCTAAGCTCCCCTCGAATGAGCGCACCTCAAACTTGTCCAGCAGGTTTGTTTTTGTTGATATTAGTATTGACTGGTTTTTTTAATTCAACTTTTTCCTGCTTTGTATAAACGGTTTTAGTGGGCTCTTCATCTTCTTTTGGAGGACGAGCATCTTTCCCACTCATCAAATCATCGATTTGATCTTTATCGATTGTTTCCCATTTCATTAAGGCGTCAGCCATTTTGTGTAGGATTTCGATGTTATCTTGTAAGATGGTTTGTGCACGTTGATAGTTACAATCGATGACTGCACGAATCTCTTCATCAATGTGCTCAGCAACCACACCTGATACTTTGCTACCTTGTGAACCTGGGTAACCCATAAATGGTTGGCCACCTTCTTCACCATAAACTAAAGGACCCAATTTCTCTGAGAAGCCCCAACGAGTTACCATTTTACGAGCCAATTCTGTCGCTCTTTCAATGTCGTTTGATGCACCCGTAGTTACTCTATCACCACCGTAAATCATCAATTCTGCAATTCGACCACCGAATAAGCTGGCGATTTGGCTTTCTAATTTACGTTTACTTGCACTGTATTGATCTCTTTCTGGTAAGAACATGGTAATACCCAATGCTCTACCTCTAGGCATAATACTTACTTTGTAAACTGGATCATGATCAGGTGATAATTCACCTACGATACAATGACCTGCTTCGTGATATGCGGTTAACAATTTGTCGTCTTCAGACATCACCATAGTGTGTTTTTCAGCACCCATTAAGATTTTGTCTTTGGCTTTTTCAAGGTCACTCATGTTAACTTTGGTTTTATTAGATCTAGCTGCGAACAGAGCGGCCTCGTTCACCACATTAGCTAACTCAGCACCAGAAAACCCAGGTGTTCCTCTTGCGATATCTTTTAAGTTAACATCATTTGCAGCCGGAACTTTTTTGATGTGTACATTTAAGATTTGCTCACGACCTTTAACATCAGGTAATCCCACGTTAACTTCACGATCAAATCGGCCTGGTCTTAATAGCGCTTTGTCTAATACATCGGAGCGGTTAGTTGCTGCGATAACAATTACACCTTCATTGCCAGTAAAGCCATCCATTTCAACGAGTAATTGGTTAAGAGTTTGTTCTCTTTCATCATTACCGCCACCCATGCCAGCACCACCACGTTGACGACCTACTGCGTCAATTTCATCTATAAAGATGATACAAGGTGCATGTTCTTTAGCTTGGGCAAACATGTCTCTAACACGAGATGCACCAACACCCACGAACATTTCAACGAAATCAGAACCAGAGACTGTGAAGAATTTAACACCCGCTTCACCTGCGATTGCTCTAGCTAATAAAGTTTTACCAGTACCTGGAGGGCCTACCATTAAGATGCCGCGGGGGATTTTGCCACCCAATTTTTGGAATTTTTGTGGATCCGCTAAGAAGTCTACTAACTCGGTTACTTCTTCTTTAGCTTCTTCACAGCCAGCTACATCAGCAAAGGTTGCGGTTAATTTATCTTCTTCAAGTAATTTAGCTTTGCTTTTACCGAAAGAATTAGCACCCATGCCACCACCTTGACTTCTACGCATGTAGATAATCCATACGGCTATTAATAGCAACATAGGGAACCATGAAATAAACATTTGCATGAGTAATGATTGCTGAGCAGGTGGTTTTGTTCTTACTTGCACACCGGCACTTAAAAGATCATCAATTAAATGCGGATCATTTGGATTGTATGTTTCTAAATTTTGACCATCGTTAGTTCGCAACTTAATCATAGATCCAGTCATTTCAACACGATCAACTAATTTATTTTTTACTTTAACAATAAAGTCTGAATACGCGATTGAGTCATCAACCGGCGGAGCAGTATTTACGCGATTGAATATTAAAAAGGCTCCGGCTAAAACAACACTCCAAAGAAGTGTATTGAGTATATATTTTTTCATGGTTTAATCTCCTGATCTTAAATAAAGATCAATAGTAGCGTTGGGGTTACCTAAATCATTATTCAAAACTCGATGTTTCCACGTTACCCTGTCATCAGTCTTAAATTATTCTTTCCTACGTTTTCAGTAGAATTTCATCTTATCTATCTTTAACAACTTTGTACATTACAAAAAAACTTCTAATTCATCGCCCAAACTACGTCTAATTTTTTCAAGTGCTATCACTTGAATTTGACGAACTCTTTCACGGGTTAAATTAAGCTCGACACCAATTTCTTGCAGAGTCATTGCTTCATCAACATCTACACCAAAATGACTACAAATAACCTTAGCTTCCCTATCATTTAAACCACTAATTGCTTTAGTTAGAAGACCTTCTAGATCAGATTTAGCAATTTGCTTATATGACGAAGTAAATACGTTTTGTTCTATGTAATCAATTGGAGCAAATGCAACTTCACCTTCATCCTCGTAACCTTCTAATGCTGTTGCGGATTGAGAAATAGCGAGTAAATTGTTAACCTCATCTACAGATAGCTTTGTGACTTCAGCCAGTTCTTGAGCACTGGGTTCTCTACCTTCTTTATTTAGAAATTGATCTTTACAACGAAATACCTTATTAATATTTGCAACTTGCCCACATGGAACTCTGACTACTCTTTCATTACGAGATAAAGCTCTTGAAATAGCTTGCCTTATCCAATAACCCGCATAAGTTGAAAACTGAAATCCTAATCTAAAATCAAATTTGTCTACGGCTTTCAATAAACCAGTATGGCCTTCTTGCACTAAGTCATCAAAGTCTAAGAAATTACCTTTGTATTGATTAGCAATAAACAAAACCAGTCTTGAGTTTGCCGAAGCAATTTGCTGTCTAAGATCTAACCAACGGTTTTCAGCAAACACCACATCAGCGAAATATTTGTGCATATCTGCACTTGATAAAAACAAAAACTGCTCATCATAATCAAGCATTAAGTCACTTAATTTATTTTGATTAACAGTATTTCTTCTGTTGATGCCTTCAAGTCTTTTAATGATCAAATCTGATTTTTTATGACCATGATGTGCATTTGGCTGATAACATAGCCCCCTGTATTTATAAGCGTAAACAATTAGATCAACTAATTTAGTTAAGTCACTAAATGTTAAAGGAAATTCTTGTAAAGCATTAATCAAATTTTGTTTAATTACACCGCTACTTGCTTCAACATTGTATTTATCAATTAACACATCAAAACATTGACGAACAGCACTTAATTCATTAGTAATCTCAGCATCTATGATGCCGTCTTCATCTTGTATGCTAAGGTTCTCTGTTTGCTCGTATTGTCTCAATATCCATAATGCGGTTACTGGAAACTGGGCAATTGAACTTATTAATTTCTGCTTCTCATCCTTTAACTGACTTGCAATGTAAAAATTACTATTTTCAGTCAATTCAACTGATTCGGTATTCCTTAGTTTAGGCTGCGATTTTGGTAGCGCAACACTATCGACAACATAAGTTAGCTCTTGTTTTGAAAACTGCGTATTTAAATAAGCCATAGCACTAAATCCTCGCAAACATGTTCTTATAATTATTTTAGTAGCCTCAATCACCCAGTCATCAAGATTGCAAACTACCTTACTTTATACGATTAGAAACTCATGACTTTCCAAAACCTGAATAAGAATTAGTTCGTCATTTGTTTACTAATCATTTCACAATAATGTAACAATAAGAAACAGACTTGTCAAAGTAAAGTTTTACAAAACATGTACAAAAATAATTATTACGTATTATATCGACTCAATAAATATAAAAATAATACATACAAAAACACACAAGCTACTGTTTTATAAAAAATAAAATCAACACCCACTCTCATCACAACAATACTGTACAGGGATTTTATTTTGTACAACTTTAGTGTGACAAAGCTTTTCTTGTAACAATTGAAATAATTAGAATACGAAGGAACAAACTATAAGCTTTAACAGTTAGAAGCATTAATTATCAAATTGAAAGCCAAGTGATAATTAGCAATGATCAACCTTAAACCTTTACATAAAGGTTTAAGGATTAAACTTAAAGGGTATTTACAGCTATTTTTTTAAAGGACCTAATTCAAAAATAATCAATTCAGCAAAATCAACTCCAGTGTTCTCTACTGACATAAGCGCACCGGTTTCCCAAAATACCTCACCTGCTTTATAAACATTGGTTTTACCATTTTCTACAACAGTTAACTGACCTTTTACCACATAACGAGGCCCCGGCCCTTCATGGGTATGCCACGGCGTTTTAAAACCAGGTGAAAACTTAATACGCATTACTTTTGAGTTTATATGTTCGCTAGGTAACTCAACTTGCTTTTCTAATAATAGAGCCTTCTCTACGGTACCTTGAGCAAGACCAATACCACTATAACTAACTGATATTAATACCATAGAAAAGACAATCAATTTTTCTATGGTATTATTTTTTTGTTTATTCATTAATCCTCCTCAATATCCACTCGTTAAATTTAAACTACACAATATCTTTGATTAATTCCATCATTTCTTCAACCGACATCTTACCACTCACTTCACCACCTTCAAGCAAACTACTAGCCAAATCACGCTTATGTTTATGTAACTCAACAATCTTATCTTCAATAGTATCTTTTGCTACCAAACGATAAACTGTCACAGGTCGTATTTGACCCATCCTATGAGCACGATCGGAGGCCTGATCTTCAACTGCTGGATTCCACCAAGGATCCATATGAATCACATAATCAGCCGCAGTAAGATTTAAACCCGTGCCACCAGCTTTTAAACTAATTAAAAACAAATCACCATCACCAGCCTGAAAAGAATTAACCGCAATTTTTCGCTTTGGCACAGGCGTTGAGCCATCTAGATAATGATAAGAAATCCCTTTTTTATCTAGGAATTGTCTAATGATACTAAGATGACCAACAAACTGACTAAACACCAACGCTTTGTGATTATTAGCCAGTAATTCATCAACTAACTCTTCAAAAGCCTGTAGTTTAGAACTACTTAAAGTACTACCCTCCATGACTAAGCTAGGATGGCAACATGCCCGCCTTAACTTCATTATTTCTGCTAGAATTTTAAGTTGTTTATGCTCAGACTTATCATTATTAGAAAGCAAAGCATTCATTGCATCCCTTCGTAAGGCCTCATAAAAAGATCGTTCACCCGGACTTAACTCAATATGCAGAGTCACTTCTGTTCTAGGCGGCAACTCAGTTAATACATCGGTCTTAAGTCTACGCAATATAAAAGGTCGTAATAATTTTCTAAGCCTTTGCTGCAACTCATGATCTTTATTATTTTCTATGGCTTGGGCATAACGATGATTAAAGTTTTGTAATGACCCCAACAAACCAGGATTAATAAAATTAAATAAATTCCATAATTCACCTAAATGATTCTCAATAGGAGTACCGGTCGTTATTAATTTAAAATCCGCCTGTAATGCCATTGCCGCTTTAGAACGCTTAGTTAACGCGTTCTTAATGGCATGAGCCTCATCAGCCACTAAGGTATGCCAGCGTTTTGTCACTAAACGATCCGCCTCTGTTTGTAACAGGCCATAACTAGACACGATTAAATCAAATGGCCCAGCATTATCAACCATTTCTTGCCTGTCACCCGCCCCAAATTGATAAACATTCAAAGTGGGGGCAAAGCGTTCCACTTCTTCTAACCAGTTAATGCACACAGAAGTGGGAGCTAAAATTAAGGTCGGGCCTTGTGGCGCTCTTGCCAAAATTAAAGCAATTGCCTGAATCGTCTTACCCAAACCCATGTCATCGGCTAAACAGGCTCCAGCTCCCCAATGTGCCAAACGCATCATCCATTGAAAGCCTTCGTGTTGATAATCGCGCAATTCGCCTTTTAAGGTCGAAGGGGGCTTAGGATTTAAATCGCCCATTTCATTTAAGCGAGTAAGCTGGTCTAACCACGGTTGACTGGCGGTAACAGCCATACCTGAGGTTATTTCATCCAAGGCCAAAGCCGCCAAGGGATGAAAACGAACTTGATCTTTATGCAGTTCTCCGATACCCGAAAGATCATCTAAACGCTGTCTTAATTCCCGGGTTAAAGCGATAATCTGACCATCTTCAAGCTGCAGAAACCGACTGGTTGTGCCATTTAACAAGGTCATTAAACGCTGCATATCCAACACTTCACCGTTATCGACTTCTACGTTACCCTCAACACTAAACCAATCCTTTTCTTTACGCACTGAAAATTGCGCTCGAGATAATCCTGTCTCACGACTCAACTTAATTTTCTTATCTTTAGGCCATTCCAATAAAACATAATCACCCAAATTTTGCAGTTGCAACAATGCCTCCAAAGAAGATTCAGCATCATCTAACTTCCACCTTGGCTCTTTAACAGAATACAACTCGGGACACTGCTCTATAACTTGATTCAAATATTGATTTTCCAAATCGATATCACGAGTTGTTTGGTACTGCTTACCGTCTATTTCTGCAAGTACAGTTGATCCTCCAGAACAAGGTATATAAAGAGGTCCACCCTCTAAAAATGGTTGCACAAAAATATCAACCTGAATACCTTGACCCACAGGTTGTAAATGAATGTGTAGACGACTATCAGCCTCTACTGTTGTTGCAGAGCTTGAAGTACCGCCAATATCAGATTGCACCGTTAGCATAGATGCTATTGAGGAAATAGAATCAATGACCTGTTGTCGTGCAGATATTGGGACGATTAAACCCTCCTGACCCAATATTTCAGCAACTTGTCGATGAGAATCATTAATAACATAAACCTGCAAACCATTATTTGCTGTCTTCTGCACTATTATTTTTTCTTGTGCAATTGGAGGAAGCAAAGAAATATGTAATTTATCTTGTACCTCTTTTACCAATAATTGTGGCTCAAACAGCTTGATATCTATCGGATGATCATATGCCTCTTGATGTGACCAAAATACTGCAGGATGCCCTACTAATTCAGTAATTGCGTAGCTTGATAATATGTATTTTTCTCTTGATGAATAGCCATAATAATCATTTTCTTTAGTGATCTGTATATGGGCGCAAATACGTTTATCCTGCTCTGATAAAAAATCAAATTCATCAATATTATTGTGCAGTTTTTTTAAAGCTATTATTCTGCCTTTAGTCCATCTCCCGCCCAAGCCTAATCGTTGCTCTTTAGGCTCTAAAATTATTTTATCTTTTTGTAGTTCTAACGACCAAATGATTCGCAACTCCTTGTGTGCAGATTCCTCTGGATGAGTAGTTAACTGTGTTAGTGCGTCTAAAGCTCTTTGCCATGAAGATACTTGCGGCAATAAATCAATCAATTCACAAAAAGGTAGTTGAGCACTTTGATTAAAAATCTTCTCACATGAATCATGTTTATATTCAATTCTCACCAAAAATGCGGCGCTAAGACAAGCAAACCAACCATAACTTAACTGATGAGCCTTTTGACAATACTCAGCTAACTTTATAACAAATTGATTATTATCACCTTGCGTCAACACATCTAAAACAGACAACCAATATAAAAGTAAACCCTGAAACAAATGCTCATAGGCTGAGGTTTTTTTAATTATTAAAAAAACACTTTGCTCAATATTGAGTCGCCCCTGATAAATATCAACAACTTCTAACAGCATCAAATTTAAACCATTAAAGGGACTTGAGCTCCCTTGCTTTTGTGCAACCTTCAATTGTTGCCTGAGTAAAACCAAATTAGGTAACTGTCGGCTTTTAAGTAATGCTAAGTTATAAAAATAACCTTCTAACCCCTCAATAACTACGTTTCGTTTACCAGACTCTTTTTTTAAAACCTTCAGAGCAGTCTGAAAGTAAATGATAGCTTCGTCATTCTTATTTTCCAAAAACCTTAATGTGGCTAATAGCTTTAAACCTTCATAAGAATAATCTCCTACTAACCATGTTTCAGCATCTTTAAATACGCCTCTAACCAAACGTTCAGAAAGTATCACATGAACAATATTTTGATTTTTATGTCTTTTTTTACCAAAGAAAGACTCTAGAAGCTTATATTGGAAAGAATCATCAATTAAGTAGAAATAACTATCTTTTAAATAGTATTTTAAAACCGTGCTTTTGATTTCATCTGGTAAAGCAGTAAACCAAATAGACTGATATTCATTAAAGAATATATCATTCATCGCCTCAGTAAAGTGCTGAGGATATGAGTTATAAAAATAATCGATGTTTGCAGAAAATGCAGCAATATTTTCTTGATATAAAAAAATTCGCAATTGTTTAATAGCGTGAAAAACATCAAGCCTCACTGGATAGTAATAACTTGGCTGAGCTATTAAATATTGAACTAACTTATTAAACCAAGGCTCATTCACCGCTATACGCATTAAATGCTCAGCAATTTTTTTATTGCACTGCCAACCATCTGCATTTACTAAAACCACACCTGATTGCTGTAACTTCTCGCCTAAATGCCTATCAATAAGGGCTAATTTTTTAGGTTCAACACAAGCAAGTAACTTCAATAAAGCTTGTAAATTTGACTGTACAATAGGCGCATATACGACAGCTAATACAAGTAAAACCTGTTGTTCATCTTTACTTAAAGCATTAAAAAAACTAATAAATTTATCTTTCATTGATACGTAATTTTATAACACTTGACATCTACACCTTTTAAATAAGGTGTAGTTTTTTATAGCATTAACTTCTATAAAACGATATGAAATTGATATAAATATAATCAACTTCCCAAACAGCTCACTCAAAGAATGTTGGCATAATCCTGTTCTAATTGCCTAAAGTTCAACGACGTCATAAAACGGCTAAAACTTAACCAAGCAGCTAGCCCCATTAAATCTTTAAATTGTGGTGGCAAAAAGTGTGGGGGAATAACAGTTCCTTCTTCCACTAAATCAGCTAAAACTTTCATGTCTTCAATCATCGTCTTACCACAAAATAATAGTGGGATACGATCTGGCTTGCCCTTTATAACAGCCAGTCGCATAAAATTGTAGGTAAGAACAAAGCCCTTAATATAAGTTAAGTCTTTTGTAAAAGGCATACCATTATAGGTGGTTCCTCTAAAAACACGACTAGTAAAAGCATAACTATCTTCATCATCTAAACCTTTCTCTTGAAAAAACTTAAAAATATCCATAAAGTCAGCACCTTCTTCTATTAATGTAATGGCACGGACTCGGTTAATTAAGCGCATCAATCTATGAGGTGTAGAACTGAAGGTTAAAATTTCCATCAATACAGCCAAACCCTCTTGTGTAACCGTAGCCGATGGTGGACCCTTACCCAAAAAAGTACAATAAGGCTGGGCCATACCATTAAGTGTGGTACCTAGATGCACCCAAATCTCATGAACCTCAAGAACTCTTAAATCACGCATGTTAAACATCGCATCAGATCGCAACTTAATATAATCAGTTCCCGCTGCAGCATCAGCAATAATACCATCACTTAACATCGCACGAAGCCCATCACCTGGAAATACATTTTCTATTTTCTCATTAAGAATAGCGACGGCCTCTTTAGCTCCGATGGTCTTTGGTTCCTCGCAATCAAGCTGAATAAGAGGATCTAATGTTAACTCCATCATACTGCCTAATTCAGCAATAGTCGGATCACCAACATGAAAAACATCTTGTGAAGAACCATATAGTTCTTGGGAAATATTAGAAAATAAGGGCGTACCTCTAGCATCTAGCATACTAACAACATCCTGATACTCTCTGCAGATTCGTCGCATAATTACACTGAGAGGATTTAGTTGACCTAATTTTCGAACTAAATCTCGCTCAATTTGATAAAACTCTAATTTCTTATCTGCTGTATCAAATCCTAAGGGCCTATTTTTATAATAATCAATAGTGACTTTAGGAGGATTCTTACATTTTTCATTGAAAAATGTTTGTTTAATACCATCATCCCATTTAATAGCATCCAATATTCGAATAGGTTGTTGGGCTTTAACAATACGATCAGACAACGCTTTAACTTCTGTTAAATATGTTGATGGTTTAACGATTTTGTTACTCATGCTTATCTTCCGTTAGTAATGTATCGTTAGCGACAATTTATTTACACAACTTCAGCATATATATAGCAGAATCAAGACGCAGACATCAACTGATAAAATAATTGTTTTCATAAATAAATCTATCAATACAATTTATTTAACATTTTTTTATAAAACTTAAGATTATTTTAAGACTAAATAGGGATACTTAACTCAACGCGTCAATTTGGAATTAGTTATGGACACTATAAAAACACAGACTATTAACGATGAGGAAATAGAGATATCTGAAAGACGCAACTTCCTTAAAAAACTTGCATATGGATCTCTAATTTCATTAGCAGTTTCTGATATTGCCTCAGCTAAAGTAAGGCCCATCCTAGAACCTCACCATTATGGGCATGGCCGAGCATATCCTCCCCATAAAGAAGTTAATAAACGTATTATTCATAGTACCTTGAATAGAAAAATCGTACATCCTTCCCAACAAATTGCTGTCAATAAATCACTGCACTTAGTTCACTCTCAAACAGGTGACAAATTAAAGATAACCTACTTTGAACAAGGTCGTTACGTTAAAGGGGCGCTTAAAGAAATAAATCACTTACTACGTGATTACCACAGTAATGAAATACACCCTATTGATACAGCATTATTAGATCAACTCTTTGAACTTAACCAAAGATTATCAATAAACAAGCCGATTCAAGTTGTTTCTGCTTACAGAGCACCTATAACAAACGCGACATTAAGAAAAAAAAATTCCGGTGTAGCTGAGCATAGCTTTCATATACAAGGACGTGCTATAGATATCAGAATTGAAGGCATACACGCACAAACCATCAAAAAAGCAGCGCTAACAATGGCAAAAGGTGGGGTAGGTTATTATCCAGAAAGTAACTTTGTACACCTAGATACTGGTGATATTAGGACTTGGTAAACCTTATCTAAGCTTAAGGCTGTTTATCAGATTCAGTAGTTAAATTTGATAACTCAGTATTGCTAGTGGCAACTTCCGTAGGAACAATTTCTTCAGGTGGCGAAAATAAAACCTGATCAGGTACGTCTTGTAATTTTTTAAGTTCTGCTTTCAAAACTTCATCATAGCCATAGATATCCGCATAAAAACTCAAAACATTGTTATGATCAACAAAGGCTGTCGTATAGAAAAACAATACCGGTATAGATTTCTTAAGCATGATTCGACGTGATTTTTGCGTTTGCATAGCATCATTAATTGCTTCTTTGCTTAATTGGTTTTTCAAAACGAACTCAGCTAATTGATCAGGTTTTTCAACTCGAACGCATCCATGGCTAAAATCACGTCTCGCACGACTAAACAAAGCATGTGATGGCGTATCATGAAGATATACATCGTTTTTATTAGGAAACATAAACTTAACTTTCCCTAAGGCATTCTTCTGCCCTGGTCGTTGTCTAATCCTAATAGTACCTTGGTTTAATCCTACTAATGTTGCTCCAGAGAAAGGTACAATTTTAGTCTCTCCCTGGTCCGTTGCAACCATTTCCATATTTTCACCCACTAGGTAACTAGGGTTTTTAATAAGTTTAGGTACAATCTCTTTCTTAACAATATTATAAGGCACATTCCAATAGGGCATAAAATCAATAAAACGCATCTCTGCCATTAATACTGGCGTTTCATTTTTTAGTGCTTTACCTACAACAACACGCATATTTGGCATATTCGCGTTTATCTCATTAACATCATCAAAAGCCCACAACTGAAAAGCAGGAATATTAACAATGATTGAGGCACCATTAGTTAACTCTGGCAACCAACGTAAACGCTCCATTGCTAACTCAAGCTGACTAATTCTCTCAAAAATTGGGACATTAAGTTCTGCAACCGTACGCTGACCCAATACACCATCCACTTCAATCCCATGCCGTAATTGGAATTTTTTAACTCCGGCAACTAATTTATCATCATAAATAGTAGCGTTTTTGTAAGAAGCATCAGAATCCTTTGATAAATCACCCAATCCAATTAAAAAATGAGTTAAGGCATTTGCCATAGATAAATTTTCATTTGGGTTAACTTTTTCAATAAATGGCAGGTGTAAGACTAATCCTTCAGCAGCAAGCACTCGATAAATAGCCAATTCTTGCTTTAGTTTTTGATATTGCTTTAATTGGGGTTGAGATAAGTCGTCAAGTTCTAGGATGCTTAATTTATTAATGGCGGTATTGATAAGTCGAGGGATATCAATTATTTTTTTATCTCTTAATTTAAGATTAAAATTTATTGATTTTGGATTAATTCGACCATAATGCAAATCATGTAAATATCTTAATAATGACACACTAATTGCAGTGTCATAAAGCGCTAATTCTTTGTAATTATCAATTGCCGTTATTTTTGATTTTGCTTGCAAACGCATTAAATTACTAAGTTCATAATCTTCAGGATTAAGACCATTCTCGCTTGCTGCACTAATCAAACCAATCACTTCTAACGCCTTTTTTTCAGCGTCTGGATTTGAAACCCACAATAACTTATTTCCGGAAAACTCGTATAACTTAGTTATATCCTCGGAGCGATTTTGAAAATTAGATCGTTTTAAGTAAGAATTTTGTTTTGTTTTTAATACGGCTTTTATTTCATCAGCAGTTGCTTGCTCAATATCAAGCGAAATTATGGCTTTTTTTAATTTATCCACTAATGGCAAAGCACTATCAACATCAGCATAAACATTGAATTGAACAAAACAATTCAATAGTAAAGCCAGTATAAATAACTCGCAAGAATACCCAAATTTCTTAATAAAATTTATTTGCACACTTAATCCAATATTGTGAATATATTTATAGCAAATCCATAACAACAACCCTTATCTTGCATAAATCTTAAAATTATCTAGAAAACTACTTACAAGTTATTGTAATAATAACATTAACCTCAACACTAATAAAATATAATTTAACAAATTCTCGGTAAAGGGTCATCTTCCAACTCTTGTAAAATTCGCTCGCCGCCTAATTGTGTTTCTAAGAAAACATGCGGACGTCCCTGCTCTACTCTACCGACAATACTTGCATCGACATAACCCAGTTCATGCAATTTACTAACTGCAAGCTCAGCAAATTCAGGGGCAAAAACAGCAAGCACTCTACCTTCACAAGCCATATAAAGTGGATCATAACCTAACAAATCACAAAGCACATGTGTTTGCTCATTATAAGGAATGGTGGCTTCATATAGACGCACAGACTGATTGATTACTTGGGAAATCTCATGAGCAATTGTAGCAACACCACCACGAGTTGGATCACGCATAAAACGTAAACCCTCAAGTTTGATTAAAGCTTCTGTAATTGGAAAAACGGAAGCGGAATCAGATTTTAAAGACCCCATTAAGCCAAACTGCTCTCTAGCTAATAACACGGAAGTACCATGATCACCCGCCGTTCCACTTAATACGAGCACATCGCCAATTTGAATATTATTTAATCCTAGAGCATGCTTAGTTAACCGTTGTCCGATGCCTGATGTGGCAAAATAAATTCCACCA
Organism: uncultured Methylococcaceae bacterium; assembly: GCA_903938485.1. Lineage (GTDB taxonomy): Bacteria > Pseudomonadota > Gammaproteobacteria > Methylococcales > Methylomonadaceae > Methylobacter_C. The sequence goes on along the minus strand of CAJADF010000040.1, from coordinate 51,664 downwards.
CCTTGACCACGTCTTAAAACCTTAGTATCACCTGTAACAATTTTAACACCACACTCAACAGAGGCTTGAGCCATACTTGCAATTATCCTATCCAGTACTGATATTTCAAAACCTTCTTCGATAAACGCAGTTAATGTTAAATACAAGGGCTTAGCGCCCGATACCGCCAAATCATTTACAGTACCATGAACAGCTAAACTACCAATATTGCCTCCAGGAAACTCTAGGGGCTCAACAGTAAAACCATCGGTGCTAATCATTATGTCACCGGCAGCAACATTTAATGGCAAGTAAGCTGCATCAGTATTTATATCCAATAGGTCATTCTGTAAGTGTTTTGCAAAAACTTGTTGAATTAATTCTCGCATTAACCGCCCACCATTTCCATGAGCCAGCCGGACAGTCTGATCTTTAAACTTAGATTCTTTTGAATGCATTTATGTTCTCAAGCGGTATTATTGAATGTGTTTGTAAAGAAAATTTAGCTGTTTAAGGCTTGAATTGTTAAAATTACCCGCTACTCATTTAGGAATATAAAGATGTTTGAGCTTTATCTAGACACCACAAATACCGTGCAACTTGAGCGCTTTAATAAGGCTTTACCTCTAAAAGGTATTACCACCAACCCTACTATCATCGCTAAGTCAGGGCTTGGTCTTAAAGAAAATTTAAGTCATTGTGTCAAGATTTTAGGGCCAACTGCTCGATTTCATGTTCAAACAATTAGCAATACTTATGAGGATATTATTAAAGAAGCAGAACAATTAAATACCTTACCTTACGATATAGTCGTCAAAATACCGGCAACAGAAATAGGTCTGACGGCCATAAATCACCTAAAAACAACCCCCATTAAAGTCCTTGCAACGGCTATTTATTCTGTTCAACAAGGCTTTCTTGCCGCACTAGCGGGTGCTGATTATCTTGCACCCTATGTCAACCGAATAGACGCCATGGGCACTAATGGCATTGCTGTCGTAGCAGATATACAACAACTTATTGATCAACATCAGCTAAACTCAATTTTATTACCCGCTAGCTTTAAGAACACTCAACAAGTCATGGAAATACTAAAGTTAGGTGTAGGTGCGATTACTTTAGCACCAGAAGTTGCTGAACAACTTTTCACACACCCAGCTGTGCAACCCGCCGTTAATCAATTTGAAAATGACTGGAAAACGGTATTTGGCAATAAACTGAGTTACGAAAGTTAATTGGTTTTACCGAACAAATCCACCTGAGTTAAATATAAGCGCATATCAAACTCTAATTGATGATAACCAGGCTCCATATAGACACATAACTTATAAAAAGCCTTGTTATGATCTTTTTCTCTAAGATGTGCTAATTCATGAACGGCAATCATTCTTAAAAACTCAACAGGGCACTTTTTAAAAACAGAGCCTATTCGTATTTCATTTTTAGACTTTAATTGACTACCTTGCACCCTTGAGACAAAAGTGTGTAGACCTAAAGCCTGATGAACCAAGTCAATTTTATCATCAAAAATCACTTTGCTGAGCGGATTAGATTGTTTTAAATATTGATTTTTTAAGTCCATTACATATTGATATAAAGCCTTATCCGTTTTAATTTCATGACTAAAATGATATTTATTTAACAAATAATCGTTTAGTTTATCTGAATCAATCATTTTTATGACTTGGTTTTGTATATTTTCAGAATAACCAGCAAGATACTTTAAAATTTCCATCGCAGGACTATTCCCAAGGTGGCTTTTGGCCATCATAAGCTACAAAACTTTTATCTGCCGGAAACGTAATAACGCCAGCCGCACTTTTATCTTTATTTGTTCTTGTTGAAGGACTAGCGGATTTATTAACAGCTAAACTGTTAGATTCAAGAACCTCACTTCCGCTAGGCAAACGCCAAGCGTCAAATAATCCTAAATCAATATTTGCAGGCACATACCATTTTTTATGTGCAGGATCCCATCTAGCACCTAATGCTTTAACCACATCTTTTTGAGCATAACTGACATTAAGATAGGTTTTAGTATTATTCATGATTAAGGATAGATAATTTTATGTAATGTCTGCTATTGTAAATGATAGCTATCTAAGTCGCCATATTGTCATAATAGAGTAATAGGCTGTTTGGTATAATGGAACTCTCCTGTGTTTAATTTTAATAATTATGTCTAATTTTAATATTCTTGTTGTTGAAGATGAAGACGCCATCAGAGAAATGTTATTGATGGTATTAGAGCAAGCGGGATTTCTGCCCTTTGCTGCAGCTGATGCTGAAGAAGCTCAAAAATGCCTAGATGACAGAGCCCACGACCTTATTTTACTAGATTGGATGCTACCCGGCATTAGTGGTGTTGAATGGGCAAGACGCTTAAAAAAAGAATCCGTATACAAAGACATTCCTATTATTTTATTAACCGCGCGAGGTGAAGAAGAAGATAAAGTCAAAGGCCTAGAAATAGGGGCTGATGATTACATGACTAAACCCTTCTCCCCCAAAGAACTTATCGCAAGAATTAGAGCGGTATTGCGTAGAAGTGGAAAGATTCAAGGCCAAGCTCAAATATTCTTGGGTGATTTAACACTTGATATAGAGCAGCACAGACTCACTATCGGCGATAAACAATTAGAAGTGAGCCCCACAGAATTCCGTCTCATGCATTTCTTTATGACGCACCCAGACAAAGTCTATACTCGTACCCAATTACTTGATCAAGTTTGGGGACGGAGTGTCTATATTGAAGAACGCACTATCGACGTACATATCCGCCGCTTAAGAAAAATACTTGAAGAACATGGCCGTGAAGATTTAGTTCAAACTGTTAGAGGCTTTGGCTATCGGTTCTCATTAGTCGAATAAAACATGCGTGTTTGGGAAAGAGAAATAACCGCAGTTATCCTACTATTGCTTATTTCAGTGATAGTAGGTGGAATAACAGGACATTTTATTGTCTTTTTATTTTTATTAATGCTGGGGATTATCATTACTCAATTCCTGCAAATTAATCGTTTTGAAAAATGGATTAGAGCGGGTGGACGTGGTCAATATCCAAAAACAAAAGGTGTTTGGGAAGACATTTATTATCACGTCTACCGAATTAAGAAAAGTGAAAAACGCCGTAAAAAGAAACTCCGCAACATTATCGATCAATTTAGACAATCTACAGAAGCACTCCCAAACGCCGTTATCATCTTAGGCCCCCATGATGAAATTGACTGGGCTAATAAATCAGCTAGAGAAGTATTTGGCTTAAAGACTTCTGACAAAGGTCAACGCATACCCAACTTAATTCGTTTTCCAGAGTTTAACCGCTATTTAAGATCAAAAAACTACAAAGAATCCGTCATTTTACCCTCACCTGTAGACAATAGAGTTGCACTTGAAGTTAAAGTAATTTCCTATGGCGCTGGCTTACGCCTAATGATAGCCCAAGACATTACTCAATTTAAAAAAATGGAGCGTATGCGTAAGGATTTCGTAGCTAATGTTTCTCATGAACTTAGAACACCACTGACTGTGCTTAAGGGATACATAGAAACGCTACAAGACATGGATGACGAGCATTCTCAGCTCTTAACCAATTCATTCATCCAAATGCAAGGCCAAACTGAGCGCATGCAACATTTGGTTGATGATTTATTATTATTAGCCCGTTTAGAAACCCAACAGAATAAAACCAGTTGCGTCAATGTCCCCGCCCTATTGACGCAAATTTGTAATGAAGGCGATGCACTAGGAAAATCAAACACCCGCATTCAACTTTCTTTAGAATCAAACGCCAATATAGTCGGAGAAGAACAAGAATTAAGGAGTGCTTTTAGTAATTTGATAAACAATGCGCTTAAATATTCGACAGAAGACTCTATCGTAAAAGTACGTTGGTATCAAGACACTTACTTCTTAGTTTTAGCTGTTGAAGATAATGGTGAAGGAATTTCAAAAGCAGATATCCCAAGAATTACCGAACGATTCTATCGAGTCGAAACCAAACGCCAAAGAAAAGTGAACGGCACAGGTCTCGGCTTAGCGATAGTTAAACATGTGCTGATGCGACATGATGCGCATCTTAATATTACCAGTGAATTATCTGTCGGCAGTTGTTTTAGTTGTCACTTTCCCGTCAGAAGACTTTGTTAATTATTTGTTAAGTATCGACAAAGCCACCGCTTCAGCCACTTTTATACCATCCACCGCTGCAGATAATATACCCCCAGCGTAACCAGCGCCTTCACCAGCAGGATACAAGCCCTTTGTGTTAACACTTTGAAAATGCTCATTACGTTTTATACGAATAGGCGATGAGGTACGCGTCTCAACCCCTGTTAATACCGCATCAGCCATTGCAAAACCTTTTATTTTTCTATCAAACGCAGGTAAAGCTTCCCGTATTGCCTCAATGGCATAATCAGGTAAAGCTGTACTCAAATCACCTAACCTAACACCCGGAGTATAAGAAGGCTGAACGGAACCTAACTTTGTGGAAGGTTTATTAGCAATAAAATCACCCACTAATTGACCGGGCGCTTGATAAGTTTCGCCGCCTAAGACATAAGCCCTGGCCTCTAATTGCCTCTGTAAATCAATACCTGCTAATGGGTGACCCGGATAATCCTCTGGCGTAATGCCCACCACAATACCACTGTTCGCATTACGCTCATTACGCGAATACTGACTCATTCCGTTAGTCACTACATGACCTACTTCTGACGTTGCGGCTACCACTGTACCGCCAGGGCACATACAAAAACTATACACTGCTCGACCATTCTTACAGTGATGCACTAATTTATAGTCAGCCGCCCCCAGCAAAGGATGACCGGCATTACTTCCAAACCGACATTTATCAATCAATGATTGGGGATGTTCAATTCTAAACCCAACAGAAAATGGTTTAGCTTCAATATATACACCTTGTTCATAGAGCATCTTGAAGGTATCCCGCGCACTGTGCCCTACAGCCAATACGACATGCTGACTTGTTAACGTTTCACCATTTGATAACGTAACGCCCGTCACTTGCCCTAGCTCAATATTAAGTGTATCTACCCGGCTCTGAAAACGTATCTCACCACCCAGTGATTCAATAGTCGCGCGCATCTGCTCAACCATAGACACTAATTTAAAAGTACCAATATGGGGCTTACTCACATGCAGAATCTCAGCAGGAGCGCCGGCTTTAACAAACTCGGTTAATACTTTTCTGCCGTAATGATGAGGGTCTTTGATTTGGGTATAAAGTTTACCGTCAGAAAAAGTACCTGCCCCACCCTCACCAAATTGCACATTAGACTCAGGATTAAAAATGCTTTTGCGCCATAAACCGAAGGTATCTTTAGTACGCTCTCTTACTTCTTTACCACGCTCTAAAATAATGGGGTTAAAACCCATTTGCGCCAAAATTAAACCCACAAATAAACCACAGGGCCCCATACCAATGACAATCGGCCTGCCTGATAACTGTTCGGGCGCTTGTGCGACAAATTTATAAGTAGTATCAGGCGTTATAGCAATATTGGATTCCGTATCTAACTGGGCTAAATAAGCGGCTTGATTGCTGATATCAACGTCTAATGTATAAACCATATAAATTTCGGATTTTTTTCTAGCATCATGACCCTGACGAAAAACAGTGAAAGAAACCAGTTGTTCAACTTTAATTCCTAACCTTTTAAGAATGGCATCTTTAAGATCGGCTTCTGAATGGTCTAAGGGGAGTTTAAGTTCGGTAATTCTTAACATGGTATAGAGGGTATTTAAAAACGTATGACTATCTATCTAATAGCAGACATTTTACAGTAATACAGCGTTATTACCTAAGTGGCAGCAAATACTAAATACAGTTTGATAAATAGCACCCTCTATATCCTTTGATAATTCTGAGTACTTACCATATGCAAGAAGCTTCTATACTTGGCTCTTCGTTAAATTGTTCCCGAAAACACTTATTATCTACTCTAACGCATAAATAACTATCAATTTTATAAAAACCCTACATAGTCAACTCATTAACGCTTTTATTATTTGCGTAGCAAAAGTCAATTCATAGCTTGTTATCATAAGCCCTATCGCAAAACTAGTCAGCGTAAGCTTAAAAATGGATGGCTATAGTATGGCAATATCTAAACTATCGCTGATAATCTAAGCATTTTAGCTAGCGATGTGAGTAATATAAAGGCGCACTATAAATAATAAGTTTTGTGAAAATAGTTTTATATTTTACAGCGTAATTTATATAAGACACTAATTTATGATAACATTTAATAAACCATAGATATATGTGTATACAGCACTAATACATCATTTTTTACTGCAAATGCAGCACCGTTTAGAGCAAATAAAGATGTATTTACTCCTAATCGGGCCGCAATAGACTGTTATGTAAATACTCGCTTTAAAACCGCACGCTCTTGAGAAGATATCATTATATTAACTTCAAAGCAGGACAATTTAGAATGGATACAACAATAACTGCTTCTAACAATTAAATATTTGTCGTAGATCGCCCTGATTTAGACTCAATAAACCCTTATCAGCGACTTAATAACATTTTACCTCGCTAATACATCATTATCCTAAGCAAACTATACAATACCAGTATCACATAAAGAATAATCCATCGTTATCTCATCTTTAGTTACAAGGCGCATATAAATATTATCTTTTTCAAGTGCAACCCCTGAATTAGATAAATAGCCCATAAGCCAAACCGAACACCTACCATCAAAATACATAACTTAAAGATTTCCCTCGATTTAAAGCTTTTTCTCGACTTAGTTAAACAGGCTTTGATAATATAGACATAATATAGGTGTTAAGCGATTAACCCTTAATATTTATATTAAAAGCATCCAGTGTTAATTAATAATAAAGAGCATATCAATGAAAAAAATAACATTACTCGCTTTATCTTCGATTTTGTCGTTATCAGTTAATCTATCAACTCAAGCAGCAGAACATCACAGTGGTCATATGGGTGGCCCCAAAGGCAGCAGCAGCGGGATGGGTGTTTGTAAACCACAATTAAGTAAATTTATCCCAGCACATTTAACTACCGTTATTCCTGGGGCTGAGTTTTCATTTATTGCCCACAACATCCTTAATGCAGATTTAATTTCTATCACGGTTAAAAATATACCGGTAGAGTTTGAGGCTGAATTTAAAGATCCTTATTACATTATTAAGAGTAAACTGCCGGCATCTCTACATGACACTTATGCGCGTATCAATATAAAAGTTAAAGCCAAGTATTCAGAATGTGAAGCAGAAAGTGGCTGGTTACTTAATATCGTTGATAAATAATCATGGATTTAATTTGACCCCTATGTCATCAACTAGCTCTACCCAAAAATGTGCCGCATTTTGTCTGGCATTACGTTTTGATATTAACGAATTAGCGGCGCTACTCTCTGAATCAACGCTAATTCGTATTATTAAAGGCGCGTTATTAATAGAAGATGATAATTCTTGGTCAGTGGTATTTGCCTATGGCGCTGTTGTGCACTGGAATGTTAGCCAAGAAGCGCAAACAAAATTACATCAATTGTTATTAGAACACGCAGAATTCCCATTAGCCATAATAGAAGAAGATTTCTTTACATTTGCACTTAACTGCCCTATTACCCGTATTATTGAAGATCATATTGAAATTGAATCGTCTGATCCCATTTTAATATTCGCCTTGTCTCAAGGCATGGCGCAGTCTATTAAATTGGCCTCATTTGAAACCAATGCCATTACTACCATTAATAACACCAGCTATATTCCTAAATCATTAGCAGAAAATGGTCGCATCAAACTCAGTCGCTATAAAATTGCCAAAATACGCGGGCAATTGTTCTTAACGAAGAGCGATATCATTTTAAATTACGATTTGTTAGATACGCCGGATTTCTTTTGGGAATATCCAGAATATGAATCTTTTTATACCATCACAGCAAAATATTTAGAAATAGCGCCCCGCACCCAAGTGTTATCTAAAAAACTTGAAACGATTCATGAGTTATTCGAAATGTTAGCGGATGAACAAAAACATCGCCACTCAACTATTTTAGAATGGATCATCATCTGGTTAATCGCTTTCGAAATTGGTATGACCATCGCTAGTAAACTTTCTTAATGCTCAGTTACAGACACTCTTTTCATGCGGGCAATTTTGCCGATGTTTTAAAACATTTAGTTTTAATTAAAATTCTTAAGCACTTAAACACTAAAGACAAACCCTTTTGTTGTATTGATACGCACGCGGGTGCGGGTGGCTATCAATTAAATAGTGATTATGCGCAAAAAAATAAAGAATTTGATAATGGCATAGGCGCATTATGGGAGTTAGATAATTTGCCAGATGCGGTGGCAGATTACGTTAAGGTCATTAAAAGTTTTAATCCTACGGATAAACTAACTATCTATCCTGGTTCACCCTTAATTATTCAGCTTTATCTTCGTCAGCAAGATCATTTATTTGCGCATGAACTGCATCCCACCGAAATTAATCTATTAAAGCAAGCCATCAAAAAAGATAAGCGCATTACCCTTCAACACACCGATGGTTTAAAAAACACGCTTGGGCTATTACCACCGAAACCTAATCGAGGCTTAGTATTAATTGATCCGTCTTACGAGATTAAAAGTGATTACGATAAGGTCGTAGCGTCTTTATTTAAGTTTTATAAACGCTTTGCTCAGGGTACTTTTGCGTTGTGGTATCCCGTCGTTGATCGGAGCAGAAATATTCAACTAGAAAATGCTCTTAAAGCCAGCCCGCTTAAAAATGTACAGCTTTATGAATTGGGCATAAAAGCTGACACCACAGGGCATGGCATGACAGCTAGCGGTATGATTGTTATTAATCCGCCCTGGAAATTAGCTGCCGAATTACAAAACACTCTGCCTTACTTAGCAAATACGCTAGGTATTGAGGGTGCAGGACATTTTCGTATTAAAACCTTAATTACAGAGTAGCTAGACTGCCCTATATTAAAGTTTAATGCTAAAATCCCCACTAATTAACTTGGATAAACAAGCACACTGATTATGAAGAATATTATTGTAATGTCTGGCGATATCGGCAGTGGCAAATCCTCGGTAGCCAAAGCACTAAAAGATCTCACGCAGTTTGATATTATTGGCACCGGCACCATCCAAAGAGAAATTGCTACGCGCCGCGGTGTCACTACGCTTGAGTTGAACAAAATATCTCAAACTGATCGTAGTATTGATGATGAAATTGATGCTTATGTGGTTGAATTGGGCAAAACTCAAGAGCAATTAATTTTAGATTCGCGTTTAGCTTGGCACTTTATACCGAATGCCTTCAAAGTGTTTTTAGCAGTAGATACTGTAGTTGGTGCAGAAAGAGTCTTTAACGCCGCTAGAGGGGACGAACATAACCCATCCCTAGCAGTAACTCTAGAAAACAATCTAAAACGCCAGAGTATAGAAGATCAGCGCTTTAATCATCTTTACAATGTCCAGTTCAGAAAATACAGCAACTACGATTTGGTCATTGATACCTCTTTTACCACGCCAGAAGTGATTGCTCAAAAGATTAAAGATTGCTTTGATTTATGGTTAAAAGCACACATATTCGCACAACTTTGGGTCACCCCCAAAAAATTGTTACCAACCCAATCCATCAAAGAGTTAGCTGAAGACGATTCCTTGGCAGAAAATGACGCGGTTAAAGTTTTTGTGTGTAACGGTTTTATTTATATTAAAAATGGCCACCAAAAAGTCGTTGATGCCCACAAACTAGGTGCTAAGTTAATTGCTGCGGATATTTTATCTGAAGAGGCTAATGCTGAAGTAGGATCTGGTATTACGGCTTTAGATTTAGCCCATTCTGTGACTATCGCTATGCTGTATAAATGGGAAGAAACCTTAGGATTTGAATACAGCGTTTATCCTGAAAAAGCTTCCTCTTAATCGTATTAACTGCTTGTAATACCAAAACAGCAGCAGAATATGGCGCTATGGTAATGAGTGAGAAAGGCTGGTTATAATTCAGCCGAGATAGTTAATGCTTCAGATAAAGTAGCAACCCCATAAATCTGCAAGCCTTTAATTGGGGTTTTGGGTACATTCGCTTTAGGGATAATGGCTTTTTTAAAGCCATGTTTAGCAGCATCATTCAAACGTGCATGACCATTAGCAACCGGTCTAATTTCGCCACTTAAACCAATCTCACCAAAAAAGAACGCATCATGCGGTATAACTCTATCTTTTAAGCTAGAGACTATGCCTATTACAATGGCTAAATCAGAACTGGTTTCAGTGACTTTTATGCCCCCCACCACATTGGCATATATTTCATCTTGAGCCGTAAAGACACCGCCATGTCGATGCAATACTGCCAGCAACATTGCCAAGCGATTTTGATCAAAGCCCACGGCTAAGCGTCTAGGATTGCCGTATTGGCAGTCGACGACTAAGGCTTGAATCTCAACTAATAAAGGCCTAGTGCCTTCCCATAGTACGGTGACCACGCTCCCTGATGAAGGCTTTTCTGCTCTATTTAAAAACATGGCAGAAGGGTTCTTTACTTCTTTTAATCCCGTGCTATCCATAGCAAAAAAACCTAACTCACCCACACTGCCAAAGCGATTTTTATCGGCTCTTAAAACCCTAAAGCGTGCATCATCAGTAGACCCTAGCATCACTTGCGTATCAACAATATGGCTTAAGGTCATAGGCCCGGCTAAAGATTGATCTTTAGTCACATGACCGACCATAAAAATTGAAACCTGGTGTTTTTTAGCATATTGAGTCAGATAACTCGCAGACTCTCGCACTTGAGACACAGAACCGGGCGCAGACTCAGCCTCTTGGGTGTGCATAACTTGGATAGAATCAATCACTAATATTTGAGGCTTAACTTCATCTAAGACATCGCAAATGCGTTGAACGGATGTTTCCATCAGCATCATGATTTTTTCGGCGGGTAATTTTAAACGGAAGGCGCGTTCGGCTATTTGTTGTAAGGATTCTTCGCCAGAAACATACAGAACTTGTACACCTCGGTCTGCAATGTTAGCGATGGCCTGTAATAATAAGGTACTTTTACCAGCTCCGGGCGCACCACCAATTAAGACGACACTACCACAGACTATGCCACCGCCTAAAACCCTATCAAATTCTGATATGCCTGTAGAAATACGTTCAGCTTGCGTTAAATTAACATTGGCTAAAAGTTTAACTTCTGACCGGCTACCGGCATAACCAGAACGACTACTACGTTCTGAACTAGTCGATCCTAAGCGTACTTCTTTAATGGTATTCCATTCACCACAACTGGTGCATTGCCCACCCCAACGCGGATAATCAGCACCGCATTGGTCGCACACATAGGCAATTTTTATTTTTTTACTCATGATTTATTATACAAACCACAGGTAAATAATCTGGCTAAAAATCTAGTTTTAATCGCCGTGATAATAACCACCTTTAGTACCGCTCTGTGCTTTAATCACGGTTTTTTCTTTAGTAGACTTATCTTTAGTTACTTTTTCTGCAACTTTTTTATCAGCGGCATGCGTAACTTTAGCAGATTTAGCGGCTGTTTTTACTGTATCAGCTTTTGCAGACTTATTCGCTTTTTTAGCGCCTTTTTTACTACTGGATACTTTGCCTTTGGCAAGATCTGGCACAGGGGTTGGATCTACATATAAAGGAGGAACACCTTCATAAATCTCTACCGGTACACCATCTAAATCTGCTAAAGCTTTATTTAAAGCTACCTGATCAAACTCAGGTGTTTCACCGCCATTAATTTTTTGAATTAAAGCTAAGGCTATCGCAAAACGTTGATCTTGCGTTTTTTCTTCCCCTTCTAAATCAGGGTGAGCTTCTACATAAAGCGAATTATTTAGCCATCCCACTTTAATCGGTTGTTTAACGATATAAACGGGTGTACCAATTTCTGCTGAATGATACAAAGCATCAATATCTTCAGGATACATACGGACACAACCATGCGTGATTTGCATACCAATACCAAATATCTTATCGATATCAGTCCCATGAATACGATAATCACCGGGTAAGTTTAAATATAAGGCATAAGCCCCTAAAGGATTATGTATGCCGGGCGGCACAATCTCAGGTAAGAAATCGCCATTAGCCGCATGTTCTCGTCTAATAGACTCAGGTGGATGCCAAGCAGGATCTTTTACTTTTTTAGCAACAGTCGTTCTGCCCAATGGCGTTTGCCAATCTTGACGACCCACACCATGTGCATAAGACCGAACAATACCCGGAGCACTCGCTGGATAATAATACATACGATACTCAGCAATGTTAAGTGTAATGCCATCATGGGGACTATCAGGCAAAATGCGTCTATTAGGTAAACGAATTTCGGTACCTGTTTTAATCAACCAACGATCTAATTTAGGATTAAGAGTAACAATTTCTGTTTGACCCAGATTAAATCGTCTAGCGATATCTAATAAGGTTTGATCATGATCGGCCTTAACGGTCAGCGTTTCTTCTGGAACCAGAGCAACAACCCTATCTCCTTTTTTTGCCGGCAATTTATAGACTGCCGCGTTAGCCTGACTTACGCCTAGTAAGATCAAACAAAAAACTATTGTGGAACTCAATTTCATTAGGTTAATTCTTCTCAATTGCAAAATATTTAGGTGACTAGATTTATAAACTATCTAAGATAGCGCGTTTAACAGCATCAAGGTCTGCATCAATAGTGAATGGTTTAGAGTCAGCACATTGTTGCATAGCAATTTCAGGATCTTTAATACCGTTGCCTGTTAAAGTACAGACTATTTTGCTACCTTCAGGAATTTTACCGGACTTAATGTCTTGAATGGCACCGGCTAATGAAGTGGCAGATGCGGGTTCACAAAAGATACCTTCATATTGCGATAACATCTTTTGCGCGACTAAGATTTCCGCATCAGAAAATTTATCAAACCAGCCACCTGATTCTTGTTGAGCAGCCCAAGCAAAATCCCAAGATTGGGGATTACCAATACGAATCGCTGTAGCTAAAGTTTCAGGATTTTCGATAGGATGTCCCGCGACAAATGGCGCAGCGCCTGCCGCTTGATAACCACACATGACTGGGCGATTACCACAAACTCTATCTAAAGCGTATTCTTTATAACCTTTCCAATAAGCCGAAATATTACCGGCGTTACCCACAGGTAAACAGTGATAATCAGGCGCAAAACCTAGATCATCTACAATTTCAAATGCAGCGGTTTTTTGACCTTCTAATCTGAATGGGTTAATTGAGTTAACGATGGTTACTGGCGCATGGTTAGCAACTTCTTTAACCAATTCCATACCTTGGTCAAAGTTACCATTAATCTGAATAATGGTCGCGTTGTACATCAGCGTTTGCGCCAACTTTCCTAAAGCAATCTTGCCATCAGGAATCAATACAAAAGCTTTAATGCCTGCACGTGCGGCATAAGCCGCTGCAGAAGCAGAAGTGTTACCTGTTGAAGCACAGATAATCGCTTGACTACCCTCTTCAACCGCTTTGGTAACAGCCATGGTCATACCACGGTCTTTAAATGAACCTGTTGGATTTAAACCTTCAAACTTTACATAAATATCAACGTCTTTACCTAACATTCTAGGAATGTTTTGTAATTGAATCAGCGGCGTATTGCCTTCATTCAAGCTAATAATGCGAGTGCTTGCGCTAACCGGTAAACGATCTTTGTAACGCTCAATTAATCCAGTGTAATGTTTATGCATAATATGTAATTATCCTAAGGTTTCTAGGCGGATGCGATTGACTTTTCCAGTCACTGTTTTTAAAGCTTCGATTTCTGCAATCGCCGCGTTCATTTCTTTTTCTAAAGTAATTTGGGTTAGCAAAATTATGGGGATGTTAGTTTCGTCACGTGGGGGTTCTTTTTGAATGATGGCTTCAATACTGATATTGTGATGCGCCAAAATTCGAGTAACATCAGCTAATACGCCTGGTTTATCTTCTGCATTTAAACGAAGGTAATAAGACGTTTTAAAACTCTCAGAGCTTAATACGGGGATATCTGCGATGGCGTCGGCTTGAAAAGCTAAATGTGGCACTCTATTCTCTGGATCAGAAGTTAGAGCTCTTACGACATCAACCACATCAGCCACAACAGCAGAAGCAGTCGGTTCTGCACCCGCACCCGCGCCATAATAAAGCGTAGCTCCCACGGCATCACCTTTAACTAGCACAGCGTTCATCACGCCATTAACATTAGCAATTAAGCGACGCTCAGGGATTAAAGTAGGATGGACTCTTAGCTCAATGCCCTCTGCTGTTTTTCTGGCAATGCCTAAATGTTTAATGCGATAACCTAATTGTTCAGCATATTCCACATCAAGACGTGTTATTTGCGTAATACCTTCAGTGAATACTTTATCAAATTGTAAAGGAATGCCAAACGCAATTGACGCTAAAATAGTTAATTTATGGCCCGCGTCAATACCTTCAACATCAAACGTAGGATCGGCTTCTGCATAACCTAAAGCCTGGGCTTCAGCTAAGACATCAGAAAAATCGCGACCTTTATCACGCATTTCGGTAAGAATAAAATTACCCGTGCCGTTAATAATACCGGCTAACCATTCAATCTCATTACCACTTAAACCTTCACGTATGGCTTTAATAATTGGAATACCGCCGGCTACAGCGGCTTCAAATGCCACGATGACGCCTTTCTCACTGGCTTTAGCAAAAATCTCATTACCATGTAAGGCAATTAAAGATTTATTAGCAGTAACCACATGTTTTCCGTTTTCTAAGGCTTTTAACACCCATTCTTTAACAGGGCCGGCACCACCAATTAATTCTAAAACTATCTCAATCTCAGGATCATTGATAATGTCCATGGGATCATTACTTAAAAGAATACCTTGAGTATCACAAATCCGCGCTTTATTTAAATCTTTTGCAGAAGCCCGAGTAATTACTATTTCTCTACCAGCACGACGGGCAATCTCTACAACGTTGCGCTTTAAGACATTAACAGTACCGCCACCGACAGTACCGAGTCCTAATACACCTACTTTTACGGGTTTCAAGTTAAGCTCCAGTTAAAATTCGTTCACATTCCAAAGTGATTGAGACAGTTGCTAGTGCAGTCGTCCTAAATAACACCGTCTTTTTTCATCATCATTCTTATGCCTCTAACCGCTTGGCGAGTACGATGTTCATTTTCAATTAAACCAAAGCGCACATGATCATCACCATAATTACCAAATCCAACACCCGGTGCCACGGCCACTTTTGCTTCTAATAGTAGTTTTTTAGAAAACTCTAAAGAACCCATTGCTAAATAAGCGTCAGGTATTTTTGCCCAGACAAACATCGTTGCTTTTGGTTTTTCTACAGGCCAACCCGCCGCATTTAAACCTTCACATAACACATCGCGACGCTTTTTATACATCTCAGCGATCTCAGCAACACAGTCTTGTGGTCCTTCTAAGGCAGCGATAGCAGCAATCTGAATGGGAGCAAAAGTCCCATAATCAAGATACGATTTAATACGTGCTAAAGCAGACACTAATTCTTTATTACCGCACATAAAGCCGACTCGCCATCCCGGCATGTTATAACTTTTAGACATGGAGAAAAATTCCACTGCGATATCTTTTGCGCCTTCAACTTGCAAAATAGAAGGCGTTTTATATCCGTCAAACACGATATCTGCATAGGCAATATCTTGCACTACCCATATATTATGCTGTTTAGCAACCGCAACAATTTTCTCAAAGAAATCTAACTCGACACACTGCGTTGTAGGATTACCTGGAAAATTTAAGATGAGCATCTTAGGTTTAGGCCATGAATCAACAATGGCTTTTTGAAGTTCTTCAAAAAAGTCACCACCCGGAACCATAGGCACATGGCGCAAATCAGCGCCGGCAATTACAACACCATAAGGATGAATAGGATAAGCCGGATTGGGCACCAAAACCACATCACCCGGGCCTAATGTAGCTAACGCTAAATGCGCTAAACCTTCTTTAGAACCAATGGTAACTATCGCTTCTGTTTCTGGATCTAAATCTACATCAAAACGAGTTTTGTACCAATTGCAAATAGCTTTTCTTAAACGCGGAATACCTTTTGAAACTGAATAACGATGGGTATCGGGACGTTGTACTGCTTCTATTAATTTATCAACAATGTGTTGAGGCGTCGGTTGATCCGGATTTCCCATACCAAAATCAATGATATCCTCACCAGCGGCTCTGGCTTTGGCTTTTAATTCATTTACAATATTAAAAACGTAGGGAGGTAAACGACTTATTCTATGAAATTCTTGCATTAACAGTTCTTGAACAACCCAAGTATGAGTAAGATTAAAAAAAAGTAACTCCCATTACAGCTAAATAATCCAGAAAGTTACAAAAAAACAACTTAAGTTACTGATATTAATCTTTAATGTCAAATATTAGCACCATTTAGGCTTAATATGTTCAGTAACTCTATCAATTTAATAGATTCTTTAAATTAAAAGCTGTTTAATTTAAAGCTAATATTTTTGAGACTCTGGCTAAGTCTTCTGGCGTATCAACACCTGCTTGTGGTGTTTTATCAACCACGCTAACCGCAATGGCTTCACCCTGCCAAAGAATTCTGAGCTGCTCTAAGGCTTCTATAGTTTCTAATGTAGAAGGCTGCCAAGCACAATAGCGCTCTAAAAAACTTACGGTATAAGCATACATACCAATATGGCGTAGATAGTCTATTTTACCGGAAGGCTCAGCTCCTGAAAGCAAAAAACAATCACGCTCCCAAGGAATCGGTGCACGACTAAAATATAAAGCATAACCTAGCTTATTGAGCACTACTTTAACCGCATTTGGGTTAAATATCTCTTCGGCATTTTTAATTTTAGCGGCTAAAGTCGCAACTCCGGCTAATTTTTGGTTCGCTAGAGCCTGAGCAACTTGGCTAATTAAGCGGGGTGGAATTAAAGGTTCATCACCTTGTAAATTAACAATGATTTGATCGGCACTCCAGCCACATAACTTTGCCACTTCGGCAATTCTTTCGGTGCCACTCTGATGATTAGGGTTTGTCATAACTACCCGAATACCTAAAGCACTGACAACTTTTTGTATCTGCACATTATCGGTAGCTACTACAATTTCTTCAGCACCGGCTTCTTGCGCACGCTCACAAACATGAGCGATCATTGGTTTACCCGCGAGATCAAGTAGAGGTTTGCCTGGTAAGCGTGTCGAGGCAAACCGAGCCGGAATAACTACTTTGTACGCCACACTCATTTATATAAAGCGTCTGTTTCTTCGCTACTTAGCGCACGAGCTTCATCTTCAAGCATTACAGGAATGCCATCTCTAACAGGAAATGCTAAACGGTCAGCACGGCAAATTAATTCATCTTTAGCCTTATCATAATACAAGGAACTCTTGCAAAGCGGACAAGCCAAAATATCCAGTAATTTAGTATCTAACATGCTTTTCTCTTTAATAAATTTAAGAATTGTTCTGAAAACGAAGAATCAGGAACGACTTTTACCGGCAAATACCAATGCTGTTCACTGGCAAAACCCATACATTTTACGGCATCTTTTTCGGTCATAAGAATGGGTTTATCATCACCGAAAACTATTTCATTAGACTGATATTGATGATGATCAGGAAAACCATGGGCTTTGCATTTGATGCCCGCTAATTCCAGCGCGTTAAAAAAACGCTTCGGATTACCAATACCAGCTAAGGCGTGACAATCAACCCCTTTAAAATCAGATAATTTTTTTATTGTACCCGTACGACAATTAACCAACTCATCACCGATTAAGCGCATCGCTAATTCGTTTTCCTCATAAGTTTCGCCGTTGACCATAACAAAATCAACGCTTCTTAATCGATCAATGGGTTCACGTAATGGCCCAGCGGGTAAACAATAACCATTGCCAAAACGACGTTCACCATCAACGACTGCAATCTCTATATCCCTATTTAACGCATAATGCTGCAAACCATCATCAGAAATAATAAGGTCACAACCCGCTTCAGAAATTAACAATTTTGCTGCGTCCACTCGCACAGGACCTACTGCAATAGGACAACCAGTTTGTTTTGCCATTAATAAAGCCTCATCACCAATAAAATGAGGATCGCTCTCGGCAGTTACGCGTTGTGGCCAAACTTCAGCTTGACCACCATAGCCTCGACTAATAATACCGGGTTTAAATCCTGACTCTTGAAGCAACTTAGCCAACCAAATTGTCAACGGGGTCTTCCCTGTTCCCCCTACGGTAATATTACCCACCACCACAACAGGCACAGAAAGTTTATGTCGCTTTAAAATCCCTATGCGATATAGAAACTTTCTAAACTTAACCACATCGCTAAATAAAAAACCAAAGGGCATTAACCATGCACCGATAAAATGATCCTCGTACCAAACATCAGTTATCCAACGCGTAAAAGTTTTATTCATGATGTTTATTAAATGGCAATAATCTTAGGTATTTTATCCTAAGACCTGCTTAAGCTGCTTATTTTTCCTTCCTATTCCCAAATAAGTGCTTAAAAAAGCCAATACACAACAACTAGCCGCAATAGAAAATATCACATTACCGCCCAAATACTCCCAGTAGTATCCACTATAAAAACTGCCTAAGACTCCACCAATACCAAAACTTAAACTATTGTATATAGCCTGCCCTTTGCCTTGATGATGATCTCCAAAGTATTGATGAACAAAATGTATAGCCACCACATGAGTCCCGCCAAAAGTTGCGGCATGCAACAATTGTCCAAACACTAAAATAGGCAACTGTTCAGGAAACCATGCAATAAGTAACCATCGCACAACTGCAAGAAATAAACTTAATAATAAAATGGATCTCAATGAAAATTCTGTTAATAGAGGCTTCATAAAGATAAACAACACTATTTCAGCGCCTACACCCAGGGCCCAAAGCGCACCAATTAAAGTTGATCCATATTGATGATGTTTAAGATAAATAGAGTAAAAAACATAATACGGAGCATGAGAAATCTGCACTAAGATATTTACTAATAAAAACACTAATACTTCTGGCTTTTTTAGTATTGGCAATATTTTTAAGGAAATTGTTTCTGATTTATTCAGCTTTACTTCTAGTTTAGTTAAGGTCGTTATTGCACTTAAGACTAATAAACCTAACAAACAGTGCACCAAACCTTGGATAGACTGCTGCTCAAAAAACCAACCTAAGCCCAGTACTGTTAGGATAAAACCCACCGACCCCC
The DNA here is from genome assembly GCA_903938485.1 of uncultured Methylococcaceae bacterium. Classification (GTDB taxonomy): domain Bacteria; phylum Pseudomonadota; class Gammaproteobacteria; order Methylococcales; family Methylomonadaceae; genus Methylobacter_C. Next base: position 32,443 of record CAJADF010000040.1, on the reverse strand, counting down.
ATAACCTTATTTGACTATAACGATAAGATTGGGCTCTTAAATGATAAAGTGTTATGGCTTCAAACTGAGGTAATACAGCATTCCAAAAAAAACTAAACATGATAATTAAAACAGCAAACCATACATACTGCTCCACCCACAAAAAACCCGTAAAGAATACTGCAGTAAGTATTGACGCTAGGCGAATCATGCGTAAACTTCTACCGCTGTGATCTGCTATCCACCCCCATACATTAGGCGCAATAATTTTTGTACTTAACATCATTGCAGAAAGTTGGCCTATTTCAGCCGGATTAAAACCACTATGCTTTAGATATAAGCTCCAATAGGGTACAAAAGCACCTACGCTGGCAAAATAAAAAAAATATAAAGCGGATAAACGCCAGTATGGAATAGTCATGATTGTTTCGGGTAATAATAATCCCTGCCTATAGGGCAACCAGTAATGGTTACCCTATAAGTGCTTAACGAAGAATAGCTAAACCAGATCTAACGTTAGTATTTTGTGCGCGATGTCGTAATAAATGATCCATTAAAACTAAAGCCATCATCGCTTCTGCAATAGGAGTTGCTCGAATCCCCACACAAGGATCATGACGACCTTCCGTCACAACATCAATGGCTTCGCCATGCACATTAATACTTTTACCAGATAACCTTAAACTCGCGGTAGGTTTCAGTGCAATACTAGCCACCACATTTTGACCGCTAGAAATTCCGCCTAAGATTCCGCCGGCATGATTACTTAAAAAACCATCTGGCGTAATTTCATCTCTAAACTGAGTGCCTTTAGTATCGATACAGGCAAAACCATCACCAATCTCCACACCTTTAACGGCATTAATACTCATCAAAGCATGCGCTAAGTCTGCATCTAAACGATCAAATATAGGTTCACCCAAACCCGGAGGCACGTTAGTTGCAACCACTTCAATTCTTGCGCCTATAGATTCACCTTCCTTACGCAAGGCATCCATATAAGCTTCCATCTCTGGAACTTTGTCGGCATCTGGACAGAAAAACGGATTACTATCAATAATAGACCAATCTAATTTCTCAATTTTGATGGGACCGAGTTGCGACAAATAGCCGCGAATCTCAATATCAAATTGCTCTTTTAAATATTTCTTTGCAATACCGCCCGCCGCAACACGCATGGCCGTTTCTCTTGCCGATGAACGACCACCGCCCCGGTAATCTCTAAAACCATATTTTTGTTGATAGGTATAATCGGCATGACCGGGTCTAAAAGTTTCAGCAATTTTTGAATAATCTTTAGAACGCTGATCGGTATTCTCAATGATTAAACTAATCGGTGTACCCGTGGTTTTACCTTCAAACACACCGGATAATATTTTAACTTCATCCGCCTCACGACGTTGCGTAGTATGCCTTGAGGTACCGGGTTTCCTGCGATCTAAATCTTCTTGTAAATCGGCTTCCGATAAAGACATTCCTGGAGGGCAACCATCAACAATACAACCAATCGCTGGACCATGACTCTCCCCAAAAGAGGTGACGGTAAAAAGTTTTCCTAATGTATTTCCTGACATATTAACCTAAAGCCGCTAAAAATAATTCGTGATAATGATCAACTTGTTCTGCTGTTAATAAGAACACACCATCTCCGCCTCTTTCAAAGGTTAACCAATAAAACGGCACATCTGGGAAAGTATCTTGTAATGTTTGGGCACTGCTACCTACTTCAACTACTAAAATGCCCTGCTCTGCTAAATACGCATTAGCATCTACCAGAATGCGTATCACTAAATCTAAACCCGTCACGCCCCCTTTAAAGGCCATATCAGGTTCCAAATGATATTCTTGTGGCAACTGTTCCCATTCTTGCTGAGCGACATAAGGTGGATTGCTAACAATAATATCGTAGGGGTGAACAATTAAATCGGTAAATAAATCGGATTGATATAAAGTCACCGAATCTTCTAATTGATGATTTTGAACATTAATCTCAGCGACAGCCAAGGCATCTGCAGATAAATCAACTGCATCGACCCAAGCCTGGGGAAAAGCATAAGCACAAGCACAGGCAATGCAGGCACTACCCGTACATAAATCTAAAATGCGCGTTACGCTCTCTTCTTCTACCCAAGGCGCAAAGCGTTGTTCAATGAGTTCGGCAATAGGTGACCTAGGCACTAATACTCTAGAATCTACATAAAAAGACAAACCCGCAAAAATAGATTCGTTGGTTAAATACGCGGCCGGAATTCTATCATTAATGCGTCTATCAACAATATCAATGACGGCTTGGCGCTCTTGAAGGGTTAACACACAATCAAAATACTCTTCAGATAAGTTATAAGGCTGATGCAGCGTAAATAATACTAAAGCTGCAGCTTCATCCAGTGCAGCAACAGTGCCCTGACCAAAGCTTATTTGCGCTTCTGTAAAACGACTTGATGCCCAACGAATATAATCTCGAACGGTTGATAAGGTGGATATGATTTCACTTGCAGGGGTTTGCATTTTATTATTTATCTTAAAAAAATCGGTGCCAAATAAGTCCGACGATTTTAAACTAAATAAGCAAAACTGTGGAATGTTTACAGCAAAAAGCCCCACACTTTGGTGTAGGGCTTTAGTTTTTTAATCGACTTAATAAAACTACTTATCTATTTTAAGCGCTATAAAAGCGGGACTTCCTCGTCGCTGAATCAATAAAGCCACTGATTTACCCACCGGAATATCTTTTACGGCTTTCTCAAAACTTGCCACATCAGAAATTACTACATTAGCAATACGTAAGATAACATCACCTTGTAAAATCCCAGCATTTTTAGCGGCACCATTAGCAACAATTTGAACCAATACACCACCTTTAGTAATTTGTAAGGCTTCTTTTTCTTCCGGTTTCAAATCAGAAACAGTTAAACCAATGCGATCAGCTACTTTTGCTTTTTCAACTTTATTAGGTTCCACTTTACCCGCTTGGTCTGGAAGTAAACCAATATCAAAATTTACTGTTTTTTCAGAACCTTGGCGTAATATCTTAAGGGTTGCTTTATCATTAATAGGCGTCATACCCACCATTGGCGGTAAATCACCTGATTTATCGATAGATAAACCATTAAATTCAATAATAATGTCACCAATTTGTATGGCTGCTTTTTCTGCTGGACTACCTGGCATAATCTTTGAAACTAAAGCCCCTTGTGGTTTTTTCATCCCAAATGATTCGGCAAGTTCACGCGTTACATCCTGAATTTGCACGCCTAACCAACCATGAGCAGCTTTGCCATTAGATTTAATTTGATTAACTACATTCATTACCACATCCATGGGTATAGAGAATGATAGCCCCATGAAACCACCTGTACGGCTATAAATTTGTGAGTTGATACCGACAACTTGACCTTCCATGTTAAATAATGGGCCACCTGAATTGCCTGGATTAATGGCCACATCCGTTTGTATAAAAGGCACATAATTCCCACCAGGTAAACTACGGCCTTTGGCGCTAACAATACCTGCAGTAACCGATTGCTCAAAACCAAACGGAGAACCAATCGCTAAAACCCACTCACCCACTTGCAGTTTATTAGGATCACCAATAGACACAGCAGGTAAATCATTAGCGTCTACTTTTAAAACAGCTACATCAGTACGCTCATCTGAACCAATTAATTTGGCCACTAATTCTCGTCTATCTGAAAATTTAACAATAATTTCATCCGCGTCTTTTACAACGTGGTGATTGGTTAATACATAACCATCTTTAGAGATAATAAAACCAGAACCTAATGACTGAGCTTCTCCGCCGTTACCTCCGCCATTACCACCATCTGGATTATTATAAAAATGTTTAAACAACTCTTCCATCTCTGGTGGCATACCCTCAGGCAATGGCGGTTGTTTTTGAGCATCGGGTAATTCGGATTTGGTTTTTTGAGTCGTACTAATGTTAACAACTGCTACACCATTGGTTTTTACCATTTGGGTAAAATCAGGCAATTGTGCAAAACCATTTTGATTAAATAGAAATATTAGAAAAACACTCCATCCTAATTTCTTAAACATAAAAACTCCATTAATAAAGATAAATAAAACTTATAGTTATCGCTGATTATATGAACTTAACTGAGTATAAGGCTGATAAGTTAAGTCAGGAGTGGTCTTTAAACCATCATTATGAGCCTGCAAATAATCATTAATTTGTTTATTTAAAGGATACTCAAATGTGGACGACGAATTTGGTTGTGTTTTATCCGCCACCATTTTGTCAACCGGCGTTTTTGCGGCTGCATTTTTAGCTTCTTGCAACACCGCAATTTCTTGAGGGCCTTGTTGAATAAACTTAACTGAATACGCCGATATTACGGCTACTGTCATAATAGAAGCCGCTAAAGCTAATTGCTTATAGTATTTTTGCTTCGTTTTTTGTTTTGGCAATAAATAAATAGGTTCTTGTTCTAACTGAACTTTTATTGACTCTAAAAATCCTGCACTTGAAACGACATTTGAGGCAGACTTAATGCCTTTGCCAATTAACTGATAACGCTTTAATCGCGCTTGCAAATCAGAATTTTGTAGCAACTCTTTTTTAAACGCTAATAGCTCTTTAGCCTCTAATTCGTTATCAATATATAGAGACAGTTTTTGATTTAATTCTTCATTCATCAAGATCTCCCAGTTATAACAAAGGATTTATCATATTATCGATTGTTGCCCGCGCCCTGAAAATGCGCGAACGTACCGTACCCACTGGACAATCCATTGCCTCTGCAATTTCTTCATAACTTAAACCATCAAATTCACGCAACTCAATGGCTACACGCATTTCTTCTGGCAATGTGGCTAAAGCTGTTTTAATGGTATCCATAATTTCTTGAGTTAATAACAACCGCTCAGGCGATTCTAATCCATGTAATTGCGGCGCATGCTCTATGGCTTCAGCGTCTTGTATGTCAACTTCTTGAGATGCACTACGTCTAGATTTTGCTAAGCAATAATTTTTTGCCGTATTAATTGCAATTCTATACAGCCAAGTATAAAAAGCGGCGTCCCCTCTAAAGCTTCCTAAAGCACGATAAGCCTTAATAAACGACTCTTGAGCCACGTCTTGCGCTTCAGAAGTGTCTTTAACATAGCCATTAACCAATTGTACTATTCTGTGCTGATATTTAAGCACCAAAAAATCAAATGCCGATTTATTACCCTGCTGAACAAGCGTTACCAAATCTTCGTCTGATTGTTCACTAAATTTAATATGTTGGGCCACTGAAACTCTTCATAAACTAATGGACAAAAACAATTTCATAAAGTTCTTTGCAATACAAAATTGTGTTATCGCTATAAAAAGCGTTATTATCCCTAATCACGTTCGACTAAGCTACAACTCTACAACAATTATAAATATGCCCAACTCAATAAATTATGACGTTCTTATCATTGGCAGTGGTGGAGCAGGTCTTAGTTTAGCGCTTAGACTTGCAGAGCAAATCAACAACATCGCAGTTTTATCTAAATTTGCACTCACCTCATCCAGCACCTACTACGCTCAAGGTGGCATTTCTGCAGTATTTGATGAAGGTGATTCTTTAGAATCTCATATCGCCGATACGCTTGATGCCGGAGCTGGACTGTGTGACCCAGACATTGTAAGACTGACAGTAGCTCATGGTAAAAGTTCCATAGAATGGTTATTAGAACAAGGTGTCGTTTTTACCGAAGAACAAAATTTAGCAGGTGAAATCCAACTACATTTAAACCGAGAAGGTGGTCACTCGCATCGTCGAATTGTCCACTCTGCTGATGCTACCGGTAAAGCCGTATCATTGTCATTAATTGAAAGAGCGAAAGAACACACTAATATTGATTTATTAGAAGACCACAGTGTTATTGAGTTAATCACCCAAAAACAAAAGGATATTAACAAAAAACAAGTCATTGGGGCTTATGTTTTAGATTCAGAATCTAACCATGTCAAAACCATTAAAGCTAAAGTCGTGGTATTGGCTACGGGCGGCGCTAATATGGCATACAATTATAGCACTAATCCACACAGCTCAACTGGTGATGGCATAGCTTTAGCTTGGCGGGCAGGTTGCCAAGTGAGCAATATGGAATTTATGCAATTTCACCCCACTTGCCTTTATCACCCTGAAGCCCGCAATTTTTTAATCAGCGAAGCATTAAGAGGTGAAGGTGGTAAATTAGTGCTAGGTGATGGCTCGTCTTTTATGCATAAATTTGATGAGCGTGGCGAATTAGCGCCTAGGGATATTGTAGCTAGAGCCATAGATCATGAAATGAAAAAACGTGGTATAGAATGCGTCTACCTTGATATTAGCCATAAACCCGCAGAATTTATTAAAGAACACTTTCCTACCATCTATCAACAATGTCTTGAATTTGATATTGACATCACAAAACAACCCATTCCTGTTGTGCCGGCTGCTCATTACACCTGCGGTGGCGTTGTTACCGATAACTATGCTCGTACCGATATTGATAATCTATATGCAGTTGGGGAAGTGGCCTGTACTGGTTTACATGGCGCCAATCGCATGGCCAGCAATTCTTTACTAGAATGTTTAGTTTTTGCAGAACGCGCCAGTGAAAACATATTAGAAAAACTTCCAGATATCCAAATCACATGCACCATACCGGATTGGGATGAGTCTCAAGTAAGTGATTCCGATGAAGAAGTGGTGGTATCTCATAACTGGAATGAACTAAGGCATTTCATGTGGGACTATGTTGGAATAGTTAGAACCGATAAACGTTTAATGCGTGCGCTTAACCGCGTTAAATTACTGAAAAAAGAAATTGCTGATTATTACAGTAACTTTAGAGTAACCAGCGACTTATTGGAGTTACGTAATCTAGTGATTGTGGCGGAATTAATCATCCGCTGTGCGTTACAACGCAAAGAAAGTCGTGGTCTACATTACACATTAGATTATCCTGAAACCGATAATACTAAACCACCCGCCAATACCATTCTTAAACCCTAGACTTTTAATACCAAAACCATCGGTTTATTAATCAACTTATTTAGACATAAAAAAAGCCTTACATCTTCATGTAAGGCTTTTTTGTCTAGAGATGTTTTCTTATGACTGAAAGCAACTATTGGAAGCGTGCTTTTCTCTTCTCTAAGAAATACATCTCAAGTTTATTGAAGTAGTAATACAAGCCGTACAGAAATCCACCGGCAATGGGTAAAGCAAAATACCAATGGGCTTTTGCGTAACCCAATAACTCTAAAATCTCTGCACCATAAAAGTAAGCAGGCGTCACAGTAATTGCCGCCCAAACCCAAGCGCTTAAAAGATTAATGATAGCGAATTTTTTGGCCGAGTATTTAGTGATGCCAATTGACATAGGAATTACTGTACGAAGTCCATACATGTAACGCTGAACAAAAATAATAGGCCAACCATATTTCTTTAACAACAAATGTGCGATGGCAAATTTAAGACGTTGTTTTTGAAGTTTGCGCTGTATATAGCCTTTATTAAATCGACCCACATAAAAATAAATCTGATCGCCGGTAAAGCCACCTAATCCAGCCACAAATATGGTCATTAAGTATTGCAGATCTCCTGTATGAGACAGGATGCCTCCCATAATGAGGCCCATTTCACCTTCAAGAATGCCCCAAAGGTACAAAATGACATAACCATATTCCTTAAGCAATTCTAAAAATAGCTCTTCCATAGTAACCTTAATTTTTGTTGATCAATCTCGACACAAAAGGGCTTATATTTAAACCCATGCGATCATTTTATTTGGAGTGCTATATTAGCATAGCCATTTATGAATAAGAATTTAAACCGTATTGATAAAATCCATTAACACAGCCATTAGCTCATCATCTTCTAATGCTAATAGCTGAATAAATTGGGATTTCTTTTGTGGAGAGGATGTTGGATAACGGGTTTCCAAATAATCCATTAAAAGTAAATCTAACTCTTTAGTGCCTCTCCTGCACTGCCATTTAAGTTTAGCAAGTTCTTGCATTAACCCAATTTTCTTTGTACTAAGAGCTTTTTGGTTTCTGCAATGGCTTTGGCTGGATTCAAACCTTTGGGACACGTATCCGTACAATTCATAATCGTATGACAACGATATAATTTAAAAGGATCTTCTAATTCATCAAGTCGCTCTCCGGTATTTTCATCACGACTATCCACTAACCATCGATACGCTTGCAATAAGACAGCAGGCCCTAAATAACGCTCGCCATTCCACCAATAACTTGGACAACTTGTTGAGCAACATGCGCATAAAACACATTCATATAAACCATCTAATACTTCTCGATCTTCTTTACTTTGTAAGCGTTCAGTATCTGACGGCGCTGGCGTTTGTGTTTCTATCCACGGTTTGATTGAGGCATATTGCGCATAAAAATGAGTCATATCCGGCACTAAGTCTTTTACAACGGCCATATGAGGTAAAGGGAATATTTTTATAGTGTCTGGATAAGCATCAATCGCTTTTGTACACACCAAGGTATTTTTACCATTAACATTCATTGCACAAGAACCACATACGCCTTCTCTGCATGAACGTCTAAACGTTAAGCTGGTATCAATATCATTTTTGATTTTGAGAATAGCATCCAACACCATAGGACCGCAGTCATCCATATCTAACTCATAGATATCAATACGAGGATTTTCTTGTGTCTCTGGGTCCCAGCGATACACTTCAAATCGACGTACATTCGTAGCCGCTTCTGAAGCCTTGTAGGTATTACCCTTAATTAAGGTTGAATTTTTAGGTAAGGTGAACTCTGCCATTAGTAAACCCTCTCTTTAGGTGGGATAGCCGCTACTTCGTCTGTTAAGGTGTATAAATGCACCGGTCGATAATCAATTTTAACCCCATCCCCGTCCATCCACGTTAAAGTGTGCTTTAACCACTGATCATCATCACGCAAGGGATAATCTTCTCTGGCATGCCCACCCCGACTTTCATGTCGATTACCGGCCGCATTAATGGTGACATTGGCTTGGCATAACAGATTATCTAACTCTAATGTTTCGACTAAATCTGTATTCCAAATAAGTGATTTATCTTTTATGCCCACTTCAGAAAATGATCTTTTAATATCGGCCATGGCGGCAATACCTTCATCCAAGGTCGCTTTAGTTCTAAAGACAGCCGCTTTAGTCTGCATGGTTTTTTGCATACTCAATCGAATATCAGAGGTGCTTCTAGGGCCATTAGCATTTCGAATCTTATCAAAACGTGCTAAGGCTTTATCACACGCATCTTTCGCCAAAGGTTTTTGAGCTGTACCCGGTTTAATCAATTCAGCACATCGAATCGCCGCTGATCGACCAAATACCACTAAATCTAATAACGAGTTTGAACCTAAACGATTAGCACCATGTACAGATACACACGCCGCTTCCCCAATCGCCATTAAACCGGGTACGACTTTATCGGGATTACCCTCTTCTAAGGTCACTACTTCGGCTTTATAGTTAGTGGGAATACCTCCCATGTTGTAATGCACAGTCGGTAAAACGGGGATAGGTTCTTTGGTAACATCTACACCCGCAAATATTTTAGAGGTTTCTGCAATGCCGGGTAAGCGTTCGTTGATTAAGGCAGGGTCTAAATGTTCGATATGTAAATAAATATGATCTTTATCCTTACCTACGCCCCGACCCTCTTGTATCTCAATGGTCATCGCACGACTGACCACATCGCGTGAGGCTAAGTCTTTTGCATGCGGGGCGTATCTTTCCATAAATCGCTCCCCTTCCGAGTTGGTTAAATAACCACCTTCACCTCTTACGCCTTCGGTAATCAAACAACCTGAGCCATAAATACCGGTGGGATGAAATTGGATAAATTCCATATCTTGTAAAGGTAGACCTGCACGTAAAACCATTGCGTTCCCATCACCGGTAACCGTATGTGCAGAGGTACAAGAAAAATAGCTTCGACCATAACCGCCTGTTGCCAACACAGTCACATGGGCTTTAAATAAATGCAGAGAACCATCGTCTAAACACCATGCTAACACCCCACGGCATTCGCCATTTTCCATGATTAAATCGAGTACGATGTATTCAACAAAAAACTCTGCATTATGTTTTAATGCTTGCTGATACAAAGTATGCAATATGGCATGCCCGGTTTTATCCGCTGCAGCACAGGTTCTTTGAGCTTGGCCTTTACCATAATGGGTAGTCATGCCGCCAAAGGCTCTTTGATAAATTTTTCCGTCTTCTGTTCTAGAGAATGGCACGCCATAATGTTCAAGCTCTATAACCGCGGGAATAGCTTCACGACACATATATTCAATAGCATCTTGATCGCCTAGCCAGTCAGAGCCTTTGATGGTGTCGTACATATGAAAACGCCAGTCATCTTCACCCATATTACCTAAGGCGGCACTAATACCCCCTTGTGCCGCTACGGTATGACTACGGGTCGGAAATACTTTAGTTAAACAAGCCGTTTTTAAACCTTTCTCTGCCATTCCAAATGTTGCACGGAGACCGGCACCACCCGCCCCTACAACGACGACATCGTAAGAATGCTCAATAATTTTATAGTCTGCCGGCATGAATTATCCTATTGATATAATACGAAACACGGCAATTAATGCAGCCAATGCTAAAAATATAAAAACTAAATTGACTGTCCAGACTGCAATGATTTTTGCTGATTCCCTAGCCACATAGTCTTCAATGACCACCTGCAAACCCAAGGCGGCATGATAAAAAACGGCAAGTATCCAAGCGACGATGCATAAGGTATTTAAAGGCGAAGTTAACCAAGCAACCGTATCCCGCCAAGTTGCATGTAAACTCAAATCTAAAAAAATAATTAGCCAAAAAGATAAAGGAATTAAAGTGACCGCTGTAATACGCTGCATCCACCAATGAAAAAGTCCTGTTTTAGCAGAACCCAAACCACGCACATTTGCTAAGGGAGATCTGTATTGCATAAAGGGCCTTTTAATTAAACAAAAAGAAATATTATTAAGGTAACCATCAAAGACACTAATAATTCTATCATAGCGAATTGATTGAGCGTCTCACGTCCAAACCCCTTGCCTGTATCCCATATCAGATGCCTAAAGCCATGACAACAATGAAAAAGCAGTGCGTAAATAAAGCCCCAATACATGAACTTAAAAAACCCATGGTTCATAAAATCTTGCATGGCTAAATATGATCCCGAGCCTGCCAATATAACGTTAAGTAAGTAAACAAAAAAGATTAAACCAACCGATAACATGACTCCTGTCATACGATGGGTAATTGAAATGATGCCTGTTAAAGGTAATCGATAGACTTGTAGATGAGGAGAAATAGGCCTACTATTTTTTTTTACCATCTTAATTTCCAGTTGTTGTTATGTAAAAATTTAAATTTTTATACGCAAGCAAATCAAACAACAACAAGAAAGGTATAAAGTTTGTGCTTTATACCTTAAACCATACATCATAATTTAATTGCGCTCTTTCTGAATAATATTACCTTTGTAATCTACCACTACATTCCAATCAACGCCTGAAGCATTAATTAATAAATCGTAATCTTCACCCACACCATTAGGGTTGACTACTAAAATGGCTTTTTTGATAGCGAATGTATTAAAAATTGCTTTTAAATTATCATGTGCTACTGCCGGCATTAAGTTTGCTGTTGTTACATCATCAGCACTAACAAAAATACGACCGTTAGTTCTGTATAAAGCAATGAATCTCTCTTTATCTTTTTCTTCATTATAGCTAATTTGAATTAAAGGTTGTTTAAAGTGCGTTTTTTTCTCCGCTATGATATCTAAAGCATTGGGATGTTTTTTATAAAACTGGTCTAAAACAGCAGCAGGTATTGCGTCTTTTGTTAAAACTTCAGCATAAACTGAAGCTGATGACATTGATAACACTATTAAACCTAGACTTAAAAATTTGTTACGCATTAGCTTATTTACCTATTATTATGATTATTAGTTTATTTTTATTATGTGAGCCTATGCCTTAAAGCACATTATTTTTGCCTTGTGTCGTTATAGCATTTTTTCAAAAAAATTCTATAATTTTTTTTACTTAAAGCCAATAATTAATTGTCACTTTAATAAGTAGTGTTATGCTAACTTTTTAGCTTGTCGATTTATTTCAATGGAAATTAGACAAATTTCAAGTATTTCAGATATTGATGCCCCAGCTTTAAATAGTCTCGCAGGCATAGATTACCCATTTTTAAGGCATGAGTTTTTAGCAGCACTTGAACACACTTCAGCCGTATCTAAAGAAACTGGCTGGTTACCAGCACATCTCATTATAACTAATGACGAAGAGATCATTGCTTTTATGCCCTTATACGTTAAAGCTCATTCGTGGGGGGAATACGTATTTGATCACCAATGGGCCTCAGCTTATCAACAAAATGGCATAGACTACTACCCTAAATACTTAACAGCCATTCCATTTACACCCTGCCAAGGACCTAGGATTTGTGTTAATACCGGCTATAACCTTATTGAAATTAATAAACTTTTTATATCTACAATTCAAGAATTAACTAATGCCCAAAATATTTCCTCTTGGCATTGCTTATTTCCTTTAGATGAACAAGTCGAATTATTCAAATCTCTAAATATTCAAATTCGTGAGGGCGTACAGTTTCAATGGTTTAATAGAGACTACCAAAACTTTGATGACTTCTTATCCGCGTTAACAGCCAACAAACGCAAGATGATCAAACGTGAACGCAAAAGAATTGCTGAACAAGGCGTTAAATTAGTTCAATTCAATGGCGCAGAAGCCTCTTCGACGCAATGGGAAACGTTCTTTAATTTCTATACGATGACTTATTTAAAAAAAGGCTCAGAGCCCTATTTAACGCTAGAGTTCTTTTTAAATATAGCCAGAACAATGGGTGAGCAATTATTATTGGTCTTCGCCTTAAATGATCAAAGACCTGTTGCGGCTGCCTTAAGTTTTTTAGGTTCAGATACTTTATACGGCCGCTACTGGGGCTGTTACGAAGAATATCACAGTCTACATTTTGAAACTTGCTACTATCAAGGCATAGATTATTGTATAGAAAACCAGCTGAAACGTTTTGATTCTGGCGCACAAGGCGAACATAAAATAGCCCGTGGCTTCGAACCTGTAACCACGTATTCAGCACATTGGATAAAGGACACTGGCTTTGCCGATGCAATTACACGATTTTTACAACGAGAAAAAATTGCAATACAGCAATATAAGGAAAACGCGGTAAGTTATTTACCTTTTAAAGAAAAGCTATAATCTAACTAAACAACATTTCATAGCTCATTGAATTTTATGCTTTAGCTGTATCACGATTAAAAACAACTTAGCCTTGCCGCTCAAACAAATGATAACCCACCTCCCCCGCTACTTTACTTTTAAGCGGTAACCAATTGACTGGTATATCATTTAGTTTTAAGGTACTCTCAACTTCCACATATATTTTTGCGTGCGAACTTAACCAGCCTTTATCTTCTAACCATTGACAAGTCTGCACACCTAAGCCTTGATGAAAAGGTGGATCGATAAACACCACATCAAAAATGTCTGCATCACCTGCTAGATAACGAAATACCTCCGATTGCACAATTTTTATCTGTTTAGCTTCTAAAGACACGGTATTTTCTTTTAATGCCCGACAAGCTAAGGGATTATTTTCAACTTGCACAACAGATTTAGCACCTCTTGAGGCAGCCTCAAAACTTAAAGCACCGCTACCTGCATATAAATCCAGGCAACGGCTACTTAAAATGTCATTGCGCAACCAATTAAATAGCGTTTCTCTGACTCGAACGGGAGTAGGTCTTAAACCTGGCGCATCTTCAAAATGAATTGATCGACTACGCCAGTCTCCGCCAATAATCTTAAGTTTATTTGCCACTCGGTTCTGCTACCTTACCAACAGTGACCGTTTGCAATAAGTTTAGCTTAACTCTACGCTTAAAAGCATCGGTGATAGATGCCACGGTGACATTCTCCACATTTTGCTGAAAAGTATCGAGATAATCTAACGGCATATCATAAAAACCAATCATACCCACATAATTAGCCAATTTTTTATTCGTATCTGATCGCAAAGCAAAGCCACCAGTAATGTTTTTCTTAGCTGCGCTTAATTCAGCTTCAGTGGGGCCTTTATTAATAAAATCCGCTAACGTTTGATTCAAGACTTGTAATGCTTGATCTTTTTGATCATTACGAGTTTGTAAACTAATCAAAAATGGCCCGGGCTTAGCTAACGGTAAAAAACTACTTGAAGCCGTATAAGCTAAGCCTCTCTTTTCACGTACTTCATCAAATAACTTAGAAACCAAACCACTGCCACCCAAAATATGATTACCGACATAAAGATTAAAATAATCCGGATCTTTACGATAACTACCTGGTAAGCCTACTAAGACGTGGGTTTGAGACGATGGAAAATCAATGTGCTGCTGTTCTGCATGGGTTGGTAAACTAACTTCTGGTAAAACCTCAGCTTTTTTACCAATCGGCAGACCAGACAATACCTTTTCAGCCGTTTGTTCCGCTTGCGCTGTTGATAAATCACCGACAATCACGACAATTGCATTGGCAGCTACATAGTATTTTTTATAGAACTCGCGTACATCCGCCACTTTAAATTCTGATACCGTTTTAAGTGTACCAGAACCAGGATGCCCATAAGGATGGTCACCGTAGAGTGCTTTATAAAACGCGATACTTGCTTGGGCAGCCGGTGATTCTTCCTGTTGTTTTAAGCCTGCCAAAGTACGGGTTTTTTCGCGTTTAAAATCGGCTTCTTTAAACAAGGGCTGAGTCAAAATGACTTGCACTGTATCAATGGCTTTATTGAACAAACTGGGATCAGTTAACGTTCTTAGTGATAAAGTCGCCATTTCCATAGAACTGGAAACGCCAAACTGCGCACCGATATTTTCAAAACGTTGAGCAATTTCATCAGCATTCCAAGTTCCTGCACCCGTATCCAGCAGGCCTGCGGTTAATTCGGCTAAGCCAAATTTCGCTCCATCATTTGCACTTCCCGCATTAAATAGCACTTGGATATCAGCCATAGGCAACCCATCCGCATGGACAAAATACACGCGGCTGCCTTGAGAAGTTTGCCAATGCTCAATTTTACTCGTGACATGCACCGCACTTTGCTTAATATCAGGAGTACTTGGGGTAACTGCAACAGGCGTGTTATCCGGCTTTACTTCATACATTGGATCACAAGCGCTGAGTAAAACACTACTAGCTAAGACACAACTAGTCGCTATGATTTTTGACTGCTTAAAACTAATACGCATTAGTGAGCTCCCTTCTTGTCTGAACTAGTCTTTATGGTTTGCGGTTCTAAATAAGCAATATTTAAATGATCTTCAATTAAATACTTTTGCGCCACTGCTCGCACTTGCTCAGGTGTTACTTGATTAATTTTAGCCACATATTCCCCGGCTTTTTGCCAACCTAAACCAACAGTCTCAAAAGTCCCTAACTCCATTGCTTGATAAAAAGCCGAGTCTTTTTGATAGATATCAGTGGCTAATACCTGAGCCTTAATGCGTTGCAACTCATTGCTAGTAATCAAGTCTTTTTGCAGCTTAGTCACTTCAACTTTTAAAGCCGCTTCTAAATCATTGACAGATTTGTGTTCCGCTGGGGTCGCTTCCAGTTCAAATAAAGACGATAGTCTTGAATTTAAATCGTAAGAGGCCCCCGTTGACACCGCAATTTGTTGTCCACGTATCAGTGTTGATGATAAACGGGCGCTGTTTCCGCCGTCTAATACCCCCGCTAACACTTCTAAAGCATAAGCTTCATTTTCATCAATGGCTGTTTTAAGAGAGGGCACTTTATAGGCTAAAACTACTGACGGCAATTTAGCAGGTACCTTAACAGTCATATAGCGAACACCTAATTGCTCAATTTCAGTTTGCGGTTTTAACGGTTTAATTTCACTGGGCTTTAACTCCCCAAAATACTGTTCTGCCAAAGCAAATACCGCATTGGGTTGTACATCCCCAACTACTACTAAGGTAGCATTATTGGGTGCATACCAACGTTGATACCACGCTTGTAAATCTTCTACTGTGTAATTAGCAATATCAGCTGGCCAGCCAATCACAGGATTTTTATAAGAACTATTGGCATAAACCATCGCCATAAAATGTTCGTTCATTTTAGCTTGTGGATTATCATCAGTCCGCATTCGACGTTCTTCTGTGACCACTTGTAATTCTTTTTTTAATTCTTCAGCGAGTAAATGTAAACCACGCATCCGATCCGCTTCTAACTCAAAACTGACCGGTAAACGTGACGCTTCCATCGTTTGAAAATAGGCAGTGTAATCTTGACCCGTAAAGGCATTCTCTTCACCTCCATTTTCAGCGATGATTCTCGAAAACTCACCGGCAGCATGTTTATCAGTCCCTTTAAACATCATGTGTTCTAACATGTGTGAAACGCCAGTGATACCACCTGGCTCATAACTTGAACCGACTTTATACCAAACTTGAGATACCGCAATGGGAGAGCGGTGATCTTCTTTAACTAACACTTTTAAACCATTCTTTAACGTTTTTTCAAAAACTTTAGCTTCTGCATGTAAACTCATTGCAGGTAAACACAGTAAAACTGTGCACAGTAATCGATTTTTCATAACTCCCTCTTTAATGGTGATAAGCGCGTCTGACTATTTCAATAATCAAAAGTTCACTGTATTCTATACAATATTATAAAAGTTGGAATCTAATTACATAATGCCTAGCAAATCCTCCACACTTTCTTGGAAAAATTACCTCACACTCTGTAAACCCAACGTAGTTGCAGAAATGATGTTCACTGCAATCGTGGGCATGCTCTTGGCGGTACCCGGCATACCTGACTTCGGACTTTTTATCTATGGGTCTATTGGCATTGCCTTAGCGGCCTCTTCTGCCGCAGCCATCAATCACTTTATTGATCGCAAAGCAGA
The DNA here is from genome assembly GCA_903938485.1 of uncultured Methylococcaceae bacterium. Lineage (GTDB taxonomy): Bacteria > Pseudomonadota > Gammaproteobacteria > Methylococcales > Methylomonadaceae > Methylobacter_C. The sequence continues at coordinate 15,488 of CAJADF010000040.1, read as the reverse complement.
CGCGCAAATGACTCGTACCGAAAATCGCCCCTTACCAACTGGGAATTTAAGTAGCGTTAATGTCCTGACTTTTGCAGCAATATTAGGTGTGACAGCTATGTTAATCTTGGTGTTCTTAGTGAATACCTTAACGGCTGTATTAACTTTTTTATCTTTGTTTGGTTATGCAATTATCTATACCTTATATCTTAAAAGAGCCACGCCGCAAAATATTGTGATTGGTGGATTATTTGGCGCTACCCCCCCTTTATTAGGCTGGTGCGCAATGACCGGAGAAGTACATCCGTATGGTTTATTATTAGCCTTAATAATTTATGTTTGGACACCTCCACACTTTTGGGCCTTAGCCATTGCTAGACGAGAAGAATACGCTAAAGTCAATATTCCTATGTTACCCGTAACACATGGCCCCGCTTTTACACGCTTACAAATATTGTTGTATACGATTTTATTATTAATCGTCACGCTACTGCCTTATTTAACGCGCATGAGTAACCTGCTGTATTTAGTCTCTGCCGTTATTTTGGATAGCATATTTATTTATTATGCCGTGCAGATGATGCGTAAAAAAGATAATAAAACAGCGATGAAAACCTTCGTTTATTCGATTGTGTATATTACCTTGCTATTTGCGGCGCTCTTAATAGATCATTACTTAAAATAATTGCTATGAAACTAACGCACCACGAGCAAACACCAAGCCCTGAACATGCTTTTGCTCAATACATTCGCATAATTGGTAAAGGCAAAAAAGGCTCACGGCCATTAACTAAAGCAGAAGCATATACAGCCATGCGCTTAATATTAACGAATGAAGTTGAGCCTATCCAACTAGGCGCTTTTTTAATGTTAATGCGTGTTAAAGAAGAAACACCAGAAGAATTAGCAGGATTCGTCTTAGCCGCACGAGAATCAGCTAAGTTAAGTGCAGACCATGACCTTGTTGATCTTGATTGGTCGTCTTATGCGGGTAAACGTCGACATTTACCTTGGTTTTTATTATCAGCTTTGTTATTAGCTGATAAAGGCATTAATGTATTTATGCACGGCGCTGGTGGACATACCTCTGGGCGACTCTACACACAAGATATGCTTAAATATTTGGGTATCAACCCCGCTACTTCCGTTACAGAAGCTAAACAACAACTGAAAGACACACATTTTAGCTATTTATCTCTAGAACACTTTTGTCCAAAACTGTATGAGATTATAGAACTCAGACCCTTATTAGGGTTACGATCACCTGTACACACGCTAGTCCGTTTAATTAATCCTTTTAATGCAACTCATAGTATTCAAGGCATTTTTCACCCTGGCTATCGCCCTGTCCATCAAGAAGCCGCTGCTTTATTACAACAACCCCATGCTGCCGTATTAAAAGGTGAAGGTGGCGAAACTGAACGCAATCCCGATGTAGATTGCTTAGTACAAAGCGTACACAACGGCGAGCTAGCAGACGAAAACTGGCCAGCGCTTTTCACGCGCCGTCATGTTAAAGATGAAGAAATGGATCCAAGCCACCTAGCCTTAATCTGGCAAGGTGACCTGCAAAATGAATATGCCGAACAAACCATCTTGGGTACCACGGCTATTGCCCTTAAATTACTAGGCAAAGCTGATACCCAAATAGCGGCCTATCAACTTGCGACTGATTATTGGTTAAGCCGAGATAAGCAAAAATTTTCTTAAGAATTAAATTGTATACTAACCAAAATCGGTAAATGATCGGACATTCGCTCACCATTCATTAATGGCTGAGGATCAATAAACCAATGGCCTGCTTTAGCATGACAAGGTCCACCCACAAAGATATGATCAATGCGTTTATCAGGGTGCAACTCAGGAGATACTTTAGGTTGCCCTGCCAACACATAGGTATTTTGCAATAATTGCACGGGCTTATCAGCACCAATAATTTTTCGATAGCGCTCACTATCGCCTGTGGTATTAAAATCTCCAGTAACTATCATCGGTAAGCCTTGGGCCAATTGGGTAATACGCTCATAAAACAAAATAGCACTGGGATCTTTATTTACCCCAGCATTATCAAAATGGGTATTAACATACATAAACGTAAATCCATTTGACTTTTCTTTTAAAACAGCCCAATTTACATAACGTATCATCGCTAGAGGTTTAAAACCAAAACTCATGGGAAGCTCAGGATTAGGCCCTAACCACATTTGACCTTTATCTAAAACCTCAAAACGAGCTACTTTATAAGCAAGAGCTGCATCACCATACTCAAAACTTCCCATGTGATAACTTATTAAGCCATAGTCTGTCACTGATAAAATAGTCGCAATATCCTTATCCGTATGCGTTTCTTGAAAACCAATCAAATCAGGTTCATAACCTTTAATACGCTCTCGGATTTCGGGTGCTCGTACAGACCAAGGCAATGCGCCGCCAGTACTACCCTTATTAAATCGGGCCGCCATACTTTCTATCAATTCTGAACCGTATTCAACATTAAACGTCAATACTTTAAGGTCACCGCTGTTACAGGTCGCTGATCGATTAGCCTCTGTTATCGGATACGCTGAGGCTAAAGGCAATGCAGTGGCAAAACCTCTATCAGTGTAAGCTGCCCAATACTGAAAGCCTTGATAACGAATAAATACCGCCAACAAAACTAACAGACTTAGCACCGCTGCGCCTGAGCAAATTAATATTTTTAAAAAACTTTTATTTAACAAACTAAGACTCCCTGCTTCTTACCTAGCAGTTTTAATATCAATCATTTTAATTAGATGCGCTAACATTTGAATGCTTAGCAATAATGCTTAACCCTTTAAACACTAACTCTGTATCGATTATAAAAGGCGTAGATAACTGTGCCGCTATTAACGCAGCATCGCCTCCTGTTAAAATAAGTTGGGTATCAGGCGATAGCTGGGTTAATACCCGCTCTATTAAGCCCAAACCGGCGTATAAAGTACCATTATAAATAGCCGACTCTGTTACTGTTGCCAAACCAATGGGGTATGCCGAGTTTTTATAAAATAAATTAGCTGTTTCTACAGCTAAGGCTTTCTTCATTAAGGCTATGCCAGGCGAAATTAAGCCGCCTTTGTGCACACCGCCTGCAGTTATAACATCAACAGTAATAGCCGTTCCACAATCAACAATACAACTAGCACCCGCGTAATAATGATGAGCCGCTATTAATGCCAACCAGCGATCGACACCTAATTTATCAGCTTGCTCATAACAATTAATGACGCCATAAGCTAAAGCCTGTGATTTAAGCAGACTGATTTGCACACCCGGCCAAATTTTATCGAGCGCATTCAACAGAACCGAAACTAAGGTGTGCGTAGCAACACTGGCTATTAATACTTGTTCGGGAGGTGGGTAAGTAGACCATTCTGCAAATAAATAATTCTGCGTTACCTCTTGATTATCCACTACAAATATACTTAACTGGCCTTTCGCATTTAATATGGCCCATTTTAGGCGACTATTGCCACTATCAATGAGTAATTTCATAAGTGAGTGGCACTAAAGCTAACCTCACCTGAAGCATAAGCTTGCAGACTACCATCAGTTTTTTTAAACAATAACAAACCTTGCTCATTTATACCCTCAACCACACCATCTACCGTATTTTGACCCACATGCAAAACAGCAGGCATACCCATTAGACAATCATAACTTCGCCATTCTGCTAAATAAGGCTGTATACCCACAAGCTCATAATTATTAACTATTATCAACAATTCATTTAAAACAGCAGAGGCCAACTTATTTCTACCTATAGTCTGGCCAGAAGGAGTTAGTTGGGTTAAATCAATCCAATCTTGTGTAATTTCTTGACCTTGTGCTTCACTTAAATATAAATTCAAGCCCAAACCAACAACGACTGCACAAGGTCCATCAGATTCACCTGATACTTCTATTAGAATGCCTCCTAATTTTTTACCTTGCGCATAAATATCGTTAGGCCATTTTAAACCGACATCTGTATAACCTTGAGACTTTAACACTCGAATAATGGCTACTCCAATCGCTAAACTTAAACCCGAAGTGCTGGCGATACCGCCTTGCTGAAATCGCCATAACAATGATAAATATAAATTACAACCATAAGGCGAAATCCATTGCCGCCCCCGCCTACCCTTTCCAGCCGTTTGATGTTCTGCAAAACAAGCAAATCCTGAGGGTGCTTGATTTTGCGCCAAGTCTGCTAAATAACTATTTGTTGAGGGTAAAGTATCGTGAACTTCTAAATGCGTAAGATACGCATGATTAACTTCAGAAACTAGCGATTTTATTTTGGAATAATCGAGTAATTCTATAGGCTTTTCTAACCGATAACCTTTTCCACTGATTGCGGCGTGTTGTAAACCTAAAACTGCTAAACCGTTTAATTGCTTACAAATTGCTGAACGACTTACCCCCAATAATTCTGCTAATTCTGTCCCAGAGTGGAATTCGCCATCCGCTAATAAGGCAAGTATTTGTTTTTGTTTATCAGAAATCAACACGGCAGGCGTCTTTTATTAAAAAACAGAATTATACGATATGCCCGAATAAACTTAAATCATCTACTGATAAACTTAATCACTAAAGCCCCATTACCAATGGAGCGCTCTTAATCGAGAAAACTTCTTTCTCTGATGTTCATGCATACGTAACATGACATTAACCAAGGCTTCAATCGCATCGACAATATAAGGGCCTTTATTAAGCATCACACATTCTGCTCTAACAGCCATTGCCGCATCAGTAAATTCTGGCCTAGACCTAGTACCTTTTTTAGCTATTGATTCAAGCACCTGGGTTGCCCAAATGACTGGTACATGCGCAGCTTCACATAACCACAATAACTCTTCTTGTATTTCCGCCAAACGAGCACTGCCCAACTCAACAGCTAAATCGCCTCGAGCAATCATAATTCCTAAATTGTGTCGACCAATAGTACCCAGAATAATCTCGGGTAGATTTTTAACAGCTAAATTCGTTTCAATTTTTGCAATTATAGGCATAGCAGATGAACTTCGCTTTTCTAGTTCTTTTATTAAATAATCCATATCAGCTAGCGTTTCCACAAAAGAAAACCCGACCAAATCAGCGTGAGCACATACAAAACCTAAGTCACATAAATCTTTTTCGGTTAGTGGTGACAAATCAAACAGAGCATCAGGAAAATTAATGCCCTTATCACTTTGTATTTTAACGCCACTCGGCTTTGCCACTGTAACTAACAATAAGGCGCCTTGTGCGGTTAGTTCTTGAACGACTGCGCCTAACTTGCCGTCATCAATCCAGACTTGTTGCCCCACTTTAAGTTTAGAAATAGCTGAGGATAATGTACAGCCTATTTGAGCGGGATGAATTAACTCATCCCCTTTAAACTCAGCAGGCTTACCTAATACCTCTTCAGTGGTTAGCAGTAGTAATTGTTTTTTAAATAACCTGATTTCTAAAGGAGCCCCCAAAAATTCTCCCAGATTAAATTCATCATCAGTACTGTGCTTCTTATTTTTTTGTTTTTTAATAACACTAAGTTTGCAACCAGAAATCAGATAAGCACTTTTTTCAGAACTCACTAACCAATCATGTTCAGAGAGCTTCTTTTCAACTTTTAAGTATCGAGTTTTTTTCTGATTATCAATAAAGCTAAATATTTGTCCAGGCACTAAATATTTAATTGCTGCTTTAGGAATACCTACTCTAAATAACGCATTATCAGCACTAGCACTATTAATATCGGTAGTTAACAATAAAAACACCGGAGCAAGTACTTTACCCGTAGAATTTTTTGGGACGCGAATATGATGTATAGCCGGTCCTGGCAAAATTTCGGCAGTACGAATCTTATGACCCGCTAAATCCATTAATACTCGACATGAATGACCCGTTTCTATTTCAGCACGCCTTATATTTTTAATCATTGCGTCCCATACATGTTCATCATCATGAGCACAATTAATTCGAGCGCATGTCATACCTTTTTCAAACAGTGCTTTTATTAGAGCGTAATCCCATGAAGCTTCTGTGGACAAAGTCACCATGACATGCGCTTTACCTTGTCCATGACTAGAGCCAAACAAATCTTTAGTATGTTGTTTCAGTAAAAATTGACCGCGATTAAAACTTTGAGCACTGATATTATTTTGACTAGACACATAAGTTTTATCTGTCGAGCGTTGCAAAATATCGATCAGGATATCAAAGGTTGATAAAACAGAAGCTTCTGCCCTGCCTAATGAAGTTAAAGCGGATTGAGCTAATCGATCTTGTAAATGTCGTAAATCAAACTGCCGCATAGCTAAATAATGCGCCAAATTAATTGCACTTTCAGTAAATTGCCCTTCAAGATAATTATCTTGATATTGTATTAAGCGTTCATTTGCATGCAACGCAATCTGTTCACGTAAGTTAGAAACTTCAACTAGAATGTCTTTTAAAAGATTTTCATACGGATCAACGAACGTGTTTTTAATATCAGACATGTTAAAAAGAGGAGTTAATGATTGAACAATTCATTACAATTATAATGGTAAAAGATACATCACGAGTATGACTATTTAATTAAATGCCTTACATTGCAAGAAGAAATTGTTCAATTATTTAAGAACCTCAAAGCCCATGGCGTTTTATGGCGTAATAATCCCCTTCTTATTTCATCTGCACCTAAAAGGCAGAGTGCGAAAGGCAAGCCCAATAAACTCTGTGACCAAGTTAAAGGAGCCGTTCCAAAAAAAACTTGTAAACTAGGCACATATGCAAGAGCAGCCAGCAGACTTAATTCAAAAAAAATCCCTATCCACATCAAGTGGTTATAAAACAACCTTTTAGTAAAGATACTTCGCGTATGCACACTGCAAATTAAAACATTAACAACCTGACAAAGTATTACGGCGGCAAAAAAACCAGTGACCGCTGTTTTATACAACACGGTTGATTCGGCTACCGCAGTTCCCCACGTCCAACCGCCTTGATGCAAAATCACAAAAAAAGCAAAAAAACCGGCCGCTGCTTCTAATAGACCAACCACGCCATAACTTCTAATTAAAATATGTTTAGTGAGTAATCTTTCCGAACGCTTACGCGGTGGCAAACTCATTACGTCATTATCTGGAGGTTCTTTACCCAACCCTAAAGCAGGCAACATATCCGTACCCAAATCAATCACTAAGATCAATAAAACAGTTAAAGCTAACGGTGTCCCTAAAGCAATAAATGTGATGAAAGGTAACATTTCAGGTACGGTATGGCTCAAAATATAGGCGATAAATTTTTTAATATTGGCGTATATAGTCCGGCCCTCTTCAATAGCTTTAACAATGGTGGCAAAGTTATCATCCATTAACACAATATTAGCCGCCTCTTTTGCAACTTCGGTGCCAGATAAACCCATTGCCACCCCCATATCGGCATTTTTTAAGGCGGGAGCATCGTTAACCCCGTCACCCGTGACCGTCACCACCTCACCTTTCTTTTGCAGGGCCTTAACAATTTGAAGCTTTTGTAAGGCAGAGGTTCTGGCAAACACCAACTCCTGTTGATCTAATACTATCGAAAACTCCGCCTCAGTCATTTGCGCTAACTCAGAACCTAATATGACTTGACCTTTACCAGTATACAATCCTACTTGTCGAGCAATAGACTCTGCCGTGACATGATAATCACCCGTAATCATAAATATTCGAATTCCTGCAGAACGACATTTATCAATCGCTGCAGCTATCTCAGGACGGGGTGGATCCAGCATCCCTACTAAGCCGATATAAACAAAATCTTCTTCAATCAAAGAATTACAACTTTCAGTTTTATAAGCCAAGGCTAAGACGCGCTCACCCCTGGCGGCTAAGCGCTCATAAATCTCAGTGATATGCGCTTTAAAAACCTCATCAACCGGGACATATTGTCCTTGCTGGAAATAATAACTGCACTTATTAAACACGACCTCAGGCGCACCTTTCATATAATTTAGAGCGGCACCGGATTGATCAGTGTGACTGGTAATCATGCGTTTATTGATGGAATCAAAAGGACTCTCGTGCTGTCGTGGCCATTGTGTTAACAGTTCGGTGACTGATTGATGTTGTTTTGCAAATAATAATAAAGCCCCTTCGGTAGGATCTCCCAAATAATGCTTATCCGTTAAGCGCGCATTATTACAAAGCACCATACAAGCTAAGGCCTTTTGTATACCCGATGCTTCACTCAGACCATTTTGATAAGCAGACCACTCCTTGTAAGCCAACACAATACTACTGACCTTCATACTATTTTGCGTGATAGTACCTGTTTTATCCGTACATATCACCGTAGTTGACCCTAACGTTTCTACTGCTTCTAAATTACGAATCAGCGCTTTATTTTTTGCCATACGCTTAGACGCCATGGATAATGCCAAAGTCACTGTCGGCAATAAACCTTCTGGGACATTAGCGACAATAACACCGATCGCAAATATCAAACTCGATATTAATGGCTTTCCCAACATGATACTAATTGCAAAAAACAAGACCCCTAAACAAATCCCAATAATGGAAATGATTTGAGAGAAATGCTTTAACTCTTTCCGAATAGCCGTTTCAGTATGATCAATTTCTTTAGTCAATTGCACAATACGACCAATTTGAGTGTGCATACCTGTCGCATAAACCAAGGCTTTGCCATTACCACTCTGAACTAAAGTACCAGAAAACACCATATTACGACTCTCAAGCAAGGCACTATGTGTGCAATCCAATAGGCGTAACTGAGGCTCACTCTCTCCTGTTAATGGTGAATGATCGACTTTTAACTGATTAACTTCTATTAAGCGGCCATCAGCGGGGATCCTATCACCCTCTTGTAGCAAAATAACATCTCCAGGGACTAAAAATTTTGCTTCAATCTGGCTAACAACTTCTGATCTTAATACGCTAATTTTTGTGGGTAACATGTTCCGAAAGCTTTCCATAATGCGTTCACTTTCGTATTCTTGTGTATACGTAAACAAGGCATTTAAAAACACTACCCCTATTAAAGCGATAGCAATGTATAAATTGCCTTGTTCTGGCTGTAAGTGTTCAGCTATAAAAGCCAAACCAGAACCCGCCATTAATAACACAGCGAATAAATTAGTAAATTGACGCAGGAATTTGACGATTTCAGGGGTATCTTTACGTACTTGCAAACTATTAAGACCGTATTGATTTTGTCGTGTTATAGCATCAGTCTTTGTTAATCCTAAGCTAGAACAGTTTAAACGCTGTTCCAATTCTGCTAATGAAATTCGGTGTTCATCACTCATGGTTACACCTTCAAGGTTAGTTTTAATTAGTGGTCAAACATGACATCTTAAAGCAACATATTATTTTGAAAAAAGGCAGAGCCCACAAACAAAGATTTTTCAGCAATGCTGAAATTTTAAGACAATAACACCAAGCCCTAAACTACTTAAGGACTTGGATATTTGTAAAGAAGGAACTAAAATTTATAAAATCTGCGAATAATAATCTTATTCAACGATCACTTCATCATTTCGCTTAATAATACCGGGTTGAATCACCTTAGCGTAAATACCTGCTGATGGTAAGGCTTTATCAGCAAACGGCACATGCACGATATTTTGCGCTATAGTTTTTAAGATTTTAGCATCTTTTGCTAAATCCCCTTGCGCCAAAGAAGGCATCACACAGCGTGGACAAGGGTCTGTGACTAATAATTTAACCGTACCAATCGTTATGGTTTTACCCACCCAAGCATTTTCTACAAAACCTGTTTGCTCTGGGCTAGTGGCAATAATTAAATTAGGACGGAACCGGCGCGGCTCAATTCTACCCTCTGGATACAATTTTTGTAATTCTAAAACTGTGGCCGTGGTTAAGATATGTAAAGTGGCATAATCAAAAAAGCTACCTTCATGCGCATCACCAGAAATAGCTTCTTCACTAATTTCAGTATTTTCACCTTCGTACTCTGGCCAGTATTGTTCTAAAGTAGCTTTTGCAGGCGCTTGTGTAGTTAATTTAACGGGTCTTGAAAAAGCCGCAGATAAGACTTGGTCGGTATCCGCTTGGTCACTGTTTAAGGTATCACCATTTGGTAAAGTAATCGCTACACTGGGTAAAGCTTGTTGACTAACTGGGGTTTGATTATATCTTGCATAGAAATAAAACATCTCTGGCCATTTTTTAGGATTTTTAGCGCTAACGACTTTATGGCTTTCAATGTCTACAACTGCATACGCTCTATCGCCAACAATGCCTTTTTCAGAAACTTCTGCGGCATTTAATTCTTCACCCATCATTGATTTAACAGGATAACGCCACACAGCAGCGAGCGTTAATTTATTGTCTGACATACCTAACTCCTCGTATTTATAATTATTTTTATATATTATTACTATCTAATCGAAATTTATTTTTACACAAGCACACAACTTTGTAAAAACCGTTCAACCGACCTAATAATAATCTAAATCGTGCTAGAAGTACCTAGCATTTATGAGGAAATGCACCAAAATGCTTCCGGCATAACCTAAAGCAATCACTGGCGTCCATTTTAAATGACTAGTAAACGTATACAAGCCCTTAGCTTGTCCCATTAAACCCACACCAGCCGCGGAGCCAACTGCCAATAAACTACCGCCAACACCCGCAGTTAATGTGACTAATAACCATTGACCTTGAGAAATTTCCGGCGCCATAGTCAATACAGATAACATGATTGTTCCGTTATCAACAAAGGCAGAGGCGACGCCTACTAATATATTAGCCAAAGTTGGATCTATACTGCCGTATAAATGATGTGAAGCAACAACAAGATAACCAATAAAATTTAAGCCTCCTACCGCAACCATGACGCCATAAAAGAATAACAAGGTATCCCATTCTAAATTCGCAACTTTTTGGAAGATATCGAACGGTTGATCATTAGCCGATTTTTTATCTGATACTAAATCAGACTCAAAAGCTAACTTTTCTGAATAGGAATAATTAGCATCAATATCAGTTAAATCTGTTGATGCCGCATTCGAACTAGCCGCATGGGTTTTTTGTAAATAAAAACTAAAAAACTTAAGATAAGTTAAACCCAACATCATGCCGGCCGCGGGAGGTAGTTTTAAATAGTTCTCAAAACAAGCCGAAGTAATAATAGTTAAGATGAATAAAAAGATAATGGTCAAGCCACCTCGTTGCATCGCTTGTGCCTCTAACACTGCGGCGGGGCGTTCTTTAGGAATAAAGAAATTCATAATAGCCGCAGGGATCACAAAATTTACAATCGCGGGCAACAATAAGGCAAAGAAATCTGTAAACGGCACAACGCCTTTTTGCCAAACCAATAAAGTCGTGATATCTCCAAAAGGACTAAAGGATCCACCAGCATTCGAGGCAACCACCACATTGATGCATGAAAGTGTAACAAAGCGCGGACTATCTTTACCCATGGCTAAGATAACCGAACCCATTAATAATGCTGTTGTAAGATTATTACAGCCTGATGAAATAAAGAAAGATTGAAAGCCAGTAATCCAGAATAACTGTCTATAGCTAAAGTTTTTACTTAACAACCAAATCCGTAAACTATTAAAAACCCCACGATCTTCCATAGCATTTAAATAGGTCATGGACACCATGATAAACAAGAATAATTCGGCGTAACCTTCTAAAGAACTTCTAAAGGCTAAACCCGCTTGTTCCGGCATCCCCCCATTGACATAGACAATTGCAATTAATATCCAAATTAAACTAGCCGCAAATACCATAGGCTTTGATTTTTTTAACTCGGTGACCTCTTCGGTCATGGCTAAGATATACGCTAAAGCAAATACTATCAACGCTGTGTAACCCGCCCAGTGATTCGTTAAATCTAGGGGCTGAGCTTGATCAACACTATTTATTTGTTCCGAGGCTAACGCCAAAGAAGGTATAAAAAAAACACTTATTAACATCAATACTATTTGCATCATCCACTCAGATTAATTTAAAGATCTATAAAAAATTGCCAACTCACTGCTAATGACAAGTTTATTAAACTGACTTAGCGTTAATGTTTTTTAAAAACTACCTGGGTTTAGTAAAACTAAAGCTCCAATGCTTAAAAAGAAACCTAGTAGTATGGCGGGCATATACCTTAAATGCGCACCAAAACTATATTTTCCTTTTACCAAGCCTAACAAACCAACACCCGGAGCAGAACCAATCGCTAGTAAACTTCCACCTACACCCAAGGTTAATGTTAACAACAACCACTGCACTTTAGGAATATCAGGATGCATACTTAAAACAGCAAACATCAACGTACCATTATCAACAAAAGCCGATGATAAACCTATCATAATATTAGCTATAGTCACATTGGTTTCACCAAATAAATAATAAGCCAAGGCATCCAAATAACCTATAAAACCGATTGCGCCAATAATCATCATTGCGCCATAAAAAAACAATAAGGTGTCCCATTCCACATCGGCAATACTTTTAAAAATATCGAAACTTTTTTCAGTCTCTAAGCAACCGACTTTTTCGGTATTGGTCAAATAAAAGTTAAACATCTGCAATAATGCCAATCCTGCCATCATACCAGCGGCAGGTGGTAACTCTAATAAAACATTAGAAGACACCGTAATAATCAAGGTTAAAATAAATAGTCCTACAATACGCTTACTGCCGCGTTTTAAGGCAATGCTACTCTGAGAAACTGCGGGTGTTTCTTTAGGCACAGAAAAATGCATAATGCACGCAGGCACTATAAAGTTAATTAAACACGGAATAGTTAAGGAGAAAAACTCGGTAAAGTGCAAAATATTCTTTTGCCAAACAAACAAGGTTGAAATACCCCCTAATGGACTCATCGTACCACCCGCATTAGCTGCCACAATAATATTGATACAGGCTAATGCAACAAACTTAGGCTGCCGCTTACCTACTGCAACGGCGATAGAGCCCATCAACAACCCCACTGTTAAGCCATTAACAATGGTGGACAGTATAAAAGCTAAGCCACCTGTAATCCAAAATAACTGCCGATAACTGAACTGTTTATTTAACAAATAAATTCTCAGCCCATCAAAGACTCCTCTTTCGTTTAAAGTGTTTAAATAAGTCATAGACACTAAAATAAATAGTAAAAGCTCTATATAGGCGAGTAAATTACTCTCAAAAGCCAAAGACGCTACCTTAGCATGGCCCTGTAAGCCATAATAAATACAGATGGCAAACCAAGTGATCACAGAACCTAAAATCATTGGCTTAGACTTTTTCATTAAATGCACATCTTCTGTCATTGCCCCGACATACGCCAAGAGCGTTACGACGAGGGAAAGATAACCAACAAACTGCTCTTTTAAATCAAAATGTTTATTAATAGCCTCTTCGGCAAAGCCTAACGACGGAAAAAAAAATACTAAAAATAACAATGAGAAATACCGAAAATTGATCATAAAGGGAGTTTTTTTCATTTTAAATTCAGTGATTATCTTTGGTTTACAGTACTATAAATTCGTACTAGTAAAGTAAAGAGACGAAATGCCATAATTAGTTATAAAGTCACAGTGAAAATTGTCAATACACCCTTTTCAGCTAGACACAACAACACATAATATATTAATTGATATTAAAATTTCATTTGTATACAAGCACTAGTTCGAAACATATTGTTTATTATAAAGAAATAATAATAATAATACATCATTGAATCAGCGAAAATTATTATTTTTAAAGGATATTTCTATGAAAACAAGCACTGAAACTTATTCGACCACAACATCTAAAGTAACTTGCTTTCACGATGGTGAATGTCCCATCTGCAATATTGAAATCAATGCCATGAAAAAACTAGATACAGCAGGCAACATTCAGTGGGTTGATATTAGCCAAGACAAAGCCGCATTAGCTTCAGCAGGGCTCACCTATAAACAAACCATGGATCGTATGCATGTTATAGACGAAAACAAACAAATTAAATCAGGCGTTGTTGGCTTTTTACAAGTCTGGAAGCAACTGCCCTATTACAGACGGCTAGCGCCTATTATTGAAAAGATACCGTTGCTATTACCCTTAATGGAATTTTTTTATACTGTTTTTGCTCGTTATCGTTTACCCCTTACGGGTAAAAAACAAGTGTTGGACTAACGTTATTTACAGGCCAACAAGCTGAAATGAGCATTAAATAATCAACATTAAAGTAACTTAACTACATCGGGCTAGCATTCAGTTGTTATTAAGGTTCATCTTACCAAGATAAATGCCTTCTTATAAATAATAAAGAACCGTTCAAGCAGCATTTTACCGTATTCAGCTAAGTTAACAGAGTGCTCCTACAAAACGACTGAATGCTCCGCTAACACGACAGATTGCCCTAGCAATGTAACAAACCATTCATGCGTCATTAAAACTAAGCGATGTTTATTTTGCAACGCTTAAAAAGAGTAACTTAGCACTCTAAATACCCTGCTAAATGGTCTGTCAACTTAGTGGAATGTTCAATCGCAATAGCGCATTGCTGAATGATGGATTTCTAGTGTTCTGTTAGCTTAAAAAAAATGAACCGCGTTAGTAATAAATCACGTTATGTATTCGAAATACCCCAACTGTTAATCAGCATCTGTTTCTTTCCTGAACAGGATTACTATTTTTTATTCTAGACATTTATCAAGCACAAAAATAGCTGGATGAGCTCTTAGAAGCTTTCTATGATGAAAACCATGACTACCCTGACAACCAGGACCAATTCAACAGCATAAATATTGATTTTTAGATGGCTTAACACGCAATTTAATGATAAAAACATTAATGAAATAAGCAAGAAAACAATCGAAGACATTCGATTAGCTAAACTTAACAGTGGCGTTAAAAACGCAACAGTTAATTGGATGCTGGCTTTATTACATGCAATACTGAGATCCCCTACAGATGGCTGGGAATGGCTATATCAAGTACCCAGTATCAAAATCTTACCTGAAAATAACAGACGATTGACTTGGTTAACACACGAACAAGCCGACAGACTGCCAAGCGAATTACCAGAGCACTTAAACGCCATGGCTCGCTTTTATCTTGTTAATTTTGCAAATACAGACGCATGGCAAAAAAGCATTATTAAGAGCGGGGATAAGTGATTTTAGATGGCACGACTTAAGATACACTTGGGCGAACTGGCATGTACAAAACGGATCACCTTTGCATGTATTGAAAGAATTAGGGGGTTGGGCGGATTTAAAGATGGTTTTACGGTACGCTCATTTGAGCAGTAATCACCTTCAGGAATACACGGAGAACGCTAGTTTAAAAAATACCGGTAGTCGAACTGACTCGAAAAATATACTGGTCTTCTACACTTATGAGACAAATTTACTACACGGGGTATTTTGACCACATAATAAAACGACGTAAGCAATTGAAATCACTGGGGTGAACGACGGGGCTCGAACCCGCGACAACCGGAATCACAATCCGGGACTCTACCAACTGAGCTACGCTCACCATAATATTGGATTTTTTCACTGAATGGCGCGCTTGGCAGGACTCGAACCTGCG
>CAJADF010000039.1 GCA_903938485.1 uncultured Methylococcaceae bacterium | reverse complement strand
CAGGCTTAAGTCTTGGGTTGCGATTTTCCTGCAACCCAATCCTGTTAACCCTTACTGTGCTCTTGCCGTCGCTACAGTAGACCACGCTCCAGCACCGCCAGGTCCTACAGCGCGCACTTTCATCGATACCGTTGTTCTCGATGCAACTGCCATGGTGATTTGGCCACCTGACGTTGCATTGTTTACGATAGTCCCTGTATTAGCGGTTATCTGTGCAGCAGTACCCCACATCACGTCGTACGAAGTCGCTCCAGTCACCGCAGTCCATCTAAGAGCTGCAGTAATCGGAGCACCGGTTGTACCCCCTACGGAAGTGATGCCTGTAGGTGCTGCGGGTGCAGGAATCGGTACAGTTGTCGCTTGAGTTAACGTCGCTGAGTTTGCACCATTACCCGCTGCGTTCACCGCTCCTACTCGGAAGTAATAAGTCACACCCGGTGTTAAGCCAGTCACATTCAACGTAGTGGTCGTAATGCCTGTAGTCGTTGTCAACCCAGTGCTAAAACCTGCATTAGTTGCACGTTGTACGGTGTAAGACGTAACCGCTCCACCTGTAGTCGGTGCTGTCCAGTTTAGTGTTAAGGCTGTGTTAGTCACACCTATTGCCGTAGGTGTGCTTGTTGCTCCAGGAACAACGACACCTGCAGGCGCTACACCTGCACCACTTAAGTTAACCACTTGACGAGAGCCGGTTACGCCAGCACTGTTATCCGTTAACGTTAACGCACCCGTCGCTGAACCAATCGCTGTTGGACTGAATGTCACATCGATTGTACAGAAACCACCCGCAGGAACAGGGGTTGCAGTCGCACACGTTGTTGATGAGATAGCATAAGAAGCACCACTCAACACAATGTTGCTGAATGTTAATGCATCAGTACCCGTGTTGCTTACCACAATCGCTTGTGCCGCACTTGTCGTCAAGTTATTAACATTACCAAAAGCTAATGAAGAGACCAAACTTGCTATCGGTGCCGTACCTGTACCTGTTAAGTTCGCAACTAATGGGTTATGAGCCGAATCATTAGTCGGTATGCTTAACGTACCGTTAGCAGCGCCTGCAGCAGTCGGTCTAAACGTGACATTAATAGTACATGTTGCGTTAGTCACCAATGTCACACCTAAACAGTTATTTGCTGTCACAGCGTAACCGGCAGAGGCCGTCGGTGCACTGGTAATACCTAAAGGTAGTAAACCAATGTTTTTAACAGTCACTGTTTGTGCCGCGCTAGTCGTATTTACAAACTGACCACCAAAAGCTGTTGTGCTGTTAAGAAGGCTAGCTACCGGTGTTAAACCGACCGTTGCAGACATCACAGAGTTTGCTGTTTGGTTACCATAACCATCAAAACCACCTTGACCACCTGGGAATAAGCTATTTAACTCCGGTGGCATCATCGCTACATAAGTACCATCTGGGTTGTAGCCCATATCTTGACGACCTGCACCTGCACCTACCGTGTTCATAGAGGTCACACGGTAGTAAACAGATCCTGACGCAGGCGCTGTTCTATCCGTATAACTTCTCGCACAACCAGTTTGTGAAGCACATTCTGTTTGTACCGCATTAAAGCTCACGAGATTTTGAGTAAAGGCCGCATCAGAAGCGCGCTCTATTTTCGCCCAGTTTGAGGTCATTGAATTATCAATCCAGTTCACCACAAAAGACCCAGTTGTTCCGGCGGTTACTTGTTGTATCGTCGGTTGTTCAGGCTCATTCGCTACGATAATAGGACGCATCATGTCATTTTCTTCATGACCCAAGATATGACAGTGCCATAAATACTCGTAACCGAAGTTAGCCACCAAGTTGGTCACGTTTGACTGAACCGGTGATACTGGGTTGAAGTTATAGAACAATGCAGGGTCTGCAGTCGCCGCTTTAGTCGGATCCAATAAATGATGACTGTTACCTAATTTCCAAGGAATTGTCATTTGTTTTGGACGTAAAGCAACAATCGCATCTTCTAATGGGTTCATGCGGATAATATCTTTCCAACCCATTTCGTTTAACTCGACCGGACGCATACCACCATCCCAACCCACGCGGTTAATTAACTGTACGTGGAATAAATGGAAATGGATCGCATGGGTATCAACACCGTTATGGGTGATTTTCCAGATTTGCGTACCATCTGCCATTTGAGCTGACACAGGGGTTGCATCATTCGGCGTCATTTTTACGATTTCAGTTGGCGCATCGATGTAACTCATCGGATTTGATGTTTGCACAACCGCTGATGTACGTGGCATCTCTACACCTAATAACGCCGTCATACGACCATAGTCTTGTGTCCAATCTTCAACAATTGATTTTGGTTGAAATTGTACAGTGACCGGTGTTGTACCTAGTGCGCCTGTTGCAGGATCAGTTAATGGTTTAAACGTTAATTGGTTATCGGAAATACGTGAGTAGTTACCACCGATAGTATCAATAATATTGTTTCCATAAGTGCTGTTATACACCGCTTGTGGCACGATAATAGGCTCTTGGCTTTTTCTAAATGCTGTTTGAATAGCATTGACTAAAGTAGGCGATACAGTGCCTGTATTAGTACCGTCATCGTATACCCCTAAATCATCAGGGTGTGCCGATGCCGCCACAGCGCCGCCATTATTACTAACACGGATTTGTAATAAAGTACGTGTGTTAGGACCATAACCTGGCACAGTAGAGAAAGTACCCCCTGTATCAGTGTTATCTGGATCACCGGTATAGTAATCTAAACGTAAGTCAAATGCAGGTAATGCCGCGGGTGCATCGTTGTACATTAAGATAGTCGACCCCGCAAAGTTACTAAAGTCTACGACCACATCAGCACGTTCCGCAGGCCCTAATAATAAAGCGTGTTCTTTTACGTTAGTGACAACAATGTTCTTTAAGTTGTACTCGTAGTTGATCGGTTTGTTATAAATAGGCACCGGTGATGATAAGAAACCACCGTCTACACCCACTTGTACCATCATAGGACCGCGTGTTCTAGGATCAAATACCCCAGATGGACGACCGTCAAATGTGACCCCACCTTTTTGAGAGGTATACCAACCGTTATCTTGCAAGTCACCACGCGTATGTGCAGGGAATGGCGAAACAGCGTCTTGAGAACGGTCAAACGGTACCATTTTAACTTCTGTACAATCCGCAGGATTAACGGCAGTCGTACCATCACACATGATCGCACTGCTGTTAGTACCCGTATTAGCCGCTGCAGTCGTATCTGAGTTTTTACTCGCTGCCACTACTAATGATAAGTTGATAGCGCGGTCATCTGCGATACTTAAGATACGGAAACGATACGGTTTTGGATCCACATTCACATAAGGATACACAGTACCATTGACTAAGGGGGTATCGTTAAACGCTTCAGGTGTACCTGTCGGTGAGCTTAGCGTTTGTTGTGATGCAATAGCTGCTGTTACATCGCTCGCTAAAACGCTAGGATCCGCAGGAATAGCGTTATATAAAGCCGTTAAATCTGCATTGGTCATGGTATTGCCGTTAGGAATACCTGGGATCCATTGACCCTCACACCACCCCATGGTGTTATTAGCTGAGTTACACGCTGGATCGTAGTAAGGGTTTAGGATTTGACCGTGTTGAATACCAATAAAGGGAGGCCAGAACCATGGGCCATAATCCCAACGCCCAACGCTGTTAGCCCCTGAAATATCACCTGGGTTTTGGTTGGTCATAAACACGTGTGGCACCCAAAGATCACCGGTACCGTTCGTGTCTTGCACGCTGCCAGATTGAATGCCATCAGTAAAGCCCGCTTTCAATGCGCCCCAGTTCCATGTTGGATCTTGAGAGTTTAATTGCGATTTGAAAGCACCATAAAAGTTAAGCACTGGAATGGTGTCATTCGCTACAAAAGTTTTTTCTTGAATGATTAACGGAATCGTATCAGCCAACGGTGGTAATACTTGCACAGGCGCGCCATTAAGACCTGACGTGTTATTGCCTGATAAGTTAGTCCCGTTAATTAAATCAAGCTCCGTTGGATCTTGTAATAAATACGGTGCTGCTAAACCGGCATAAACGTTTAAACGTGTCGTACCTTCCGTGTGGTCATGATAAAACATCAAGCGCGCACTTTGTTGGTTGGTAAAGTAGAACGTTAATGAGCCATCACCTGGGTTATTCGTTGCGCCCGCTGTGGTACAGGTAATCGTACCTTGCGTACAGGTGCTGCTGTTAGGTAATAAATTACCTGCCGCATCAAACCACATATCAGGGACGTTCGCCGCGCTCACGCCTTTGTTATAGCCTAGGTTAGTAGGATTGCTACCATCAGCCGGCATAGATCCGACACCTTCACCTTTGGGTTTTACCCATTGACGCGGCGTACCATCACTGATGTAAGGCGTGTTACCACCGTGTAAATGTAAGGCTGTACGGTTAAACGTATCATTCGCTGCCATATAAGTGACGTCGACAGGAACGGTTAAATGACCTTTAGCACCGGATACATCGGCCGTTTGTGATAATAAGTTAACCAACTTAACACGTACGGGACGATCTTTTTGCGCCACAATGATAGGCCCTAAATATTGAGGCTTACCAATAGGACGATTGCTGGCATCTAACTGGACATAACCGCGTAAATGCGTTGCGGGTAAGTCAGAATGTAACTTTTGTTTATATTCTACTTCACCGATCACATAGTAATCAGAACCCGGGAAGGTCGTTGTATCCGCAGTAGCTTGTGGGATTTGTTGGCCTAAGTTGTTTTGGCCCGCCGTAATGGCATTGCCATTAACATCGGTACCGCCAAAGTTATAAGCACCCGTATAAGATGACTTAGCACCACCTACAAACGCTAAACCGGGTAAAGCATCCACGAATTTACGAATACCTGTTCCCGCAATCGGCGTATTAAATTTAGTCGCTGATGACGTTTGTAAATAGGGTGTTAGCGCATTATTACCCACCCATGCTGGGTTAGCGGTAGCTGTTAAATTACCCGCAGAATCACGCAAAAATTGATCAAATTGTAAAATACTTACAATCGTACCATTAACAATAACCGGCGTTACTCTGACGGGTGTAACGCCTGCTGCACCGTTTAAATAGACGGATGTCGCATTTGAATAGCCAGAACCCCCATTAACCACTTGCACGTCAGTAACGCCAGGCGTATACACTTCAACGTTGTAATCGTAGTTAGTCGCCGCTAAAACCGCGCCTGTACCGCCACCACCCGAAGGACCGCCATCAATCACTGAGACGGTCACAAATCGAGGTGAAGGACTTTCAGCAAAGTTAGGTGTCACACCAAAATAATCTGGAATTTGACCGGGACCTGGCGGTGGAATTTGTACGCCAACTGATGCCATCGTGCTTGCAGAAACCACAGCCATGCTCGACGCCATCAATATATTTTTGATAGCTTTATTTAAGTTCGTGATCATTGAAGACCTCCTTGACCTTTACCAGAGAAACCTTGGTGTTTTTGCGCGTGCGCAAGAATATGTTGCTCATGCGCTTGCTTGTAATGCGCTTTAAAATGCTGAGCCGCATTTTTGCGTGCTGTCGCATCCATTCTTTGACGTGCATTACGCGATTTAACAACAGCCGGTTGGCTAGTCGCTTCCGCATGAGTGTTTAAAGTAGAATCTGTTGAAGTATGAGTTGATTTAGCGTAACTCACCCCTCCACAAAGACTGATTAAGATGATGAGCATCATCTCAAGCAGTTTGGTTTTAAAACCGTGATGTTTTTTCATGGTAACCCCTCGTAAAGTTAATAATTGTTAAGGTAATTGTCTTTCAAGTTCTTACCCGCAATAAATAGTTTAACATTATTACAGATGATTACAGGATATCACACCGAGCAATCACTTCAAGTAAAATTTAAATATTTATTAACAAAAACTAATGTGCAATGACGTCATTGAGTCGTATTTATTTTTATAAGCGCATGTATTTGCCTAATAAAAACAAATAAAGCCATCTAAAAACAA
Source organism: uncultured Methylococcaceae bacterium (assembly GCA_903938485.1). Taxonomy (GTDB): domain Bacteria; phylum Pseudomonadota; class Gammaproteobacteria; order Methylococcales; family Methylomonadaceae; genus Methylobacter_C. Next base: position 30,980 of record CAJADF010000039.1, on the reverse strand, counting down.
AAGTTAAAATAAATAAATAAAGTAACGTAAATGAGAGAAAAATAAGGCAGAGATTGCGGGAGAAAACGGCAAAAAACAGAAGTCATTAATAAAAAATAAGTTTATGACACAAACCTGAAATGTAAAAAGTATATTATGAAATTAATAGTGAGACTATTTACTTAGGAAAGGGGGGGTGGATAACTACTATTGGCGTGCTAGAGGGGTATTTTGGCTCTTACTAAAATGGGCATTACTAAAAAGCAAAACATTTATGAAGATCCCAACTAAGAGGGAGTTGGATGGTCAAATCCACCCAACTTATTTTGATAGCTAACGGCGAATAGTTATACGAATGATTGATCTGCTAACGCTCGATAAGCACCTGAGAAATACATTAATGGCTCACCCTCCCTACAGACACTGTCTTGAATCTCACCAATCACTATCCAATGTGTACCCACCAAGACTTTATTAACCACTTTACAATCTAAAGAGACAATGCTGTCATTCAACAGCGGAACACCACTTAAGCCCGCAGTCCAAGAATTATTATCGATACGCTGTTGTTGGCTGGCACCCCCGGCAAATTCATTTGAAACCCCCTGTTGATCAGCTCGCAATATATTAACTGCAAAATTCTGACTCTCTTCAATTCCATTAACCGTATCTGCATTTTGGTTTAAACAAACGAGTATTTGAGGCGGAGTAGCAGAAACACTGGAAAAAGCAGTGACCGTCATACCTTGTAAACCAAATTTTTCTGAGTTTGTAGTCACTACCGTAACGCCACTTGCCCAAAGTTGTAGCGCTTTTTTAAAATCTTCTATACTAACCGCCATGCTTTTCTCCACTATTAAGTTGTTGTTTGGTAATAATGCTTTTGTTTATGGTACAACAGCCGTAGCTAATTTTGTATCAATCCGGTGCAAGATGATCCATCATTGTCTAACATTATAATTGCAATGCTGCGCGCGCACAGCGCAAAACACCATAACTATATTGCCCTTCTAATTGCTCATAAGCAGGCTTTAAAGCATTTTGCTGATCTTCTGGCAAACCAAGAATAACCGCTTGTATTGCTCTAAGCTCAGACGCTGATAAATCGAGTACATCGTTTAACTTTAAATGCCCCTGCTCTAAACCCTGTGCCAAATGGTTATATACAGTGTCTTCTTTAAGATCACGTTGTTGGGCAATTTGTTGGACATTAAACCCTAGTCTACATAACGCTATCGATTCATTTACAGTCTCTGGGATTTTATGTACGCTGGTGTGCGCTAATATAACGTCTAAAAACTGTTCGCCATATAACTCTAATTTTCGCACACCTACTCCCGACAATGTTGCCATTTGTCCAAGGGTGATTGGTTTTTCTTCAACCATCGCCATCAAAGTAGCATCATTGAATATAATATAAGGCGGGACATCTTGATCATCTGCTATCCTTCGGCGTTTTGCTCTTAACGCTTCCCATAAATCACCTGCTGATTGACGGAGAGATACAGGTTTATTCTGCCCTTTACGACTGGCTTTAGACTTTTCCACTTTAATATCTTTACGCAATACGAGTTGTTGCTCACCTCGTAAAATGGGCCTACAAGCATCCGTTAATTGTAAAACACCAAAATGTTCAAAATTGACAGTCACTAAATTACGAGCGACTAATTGCCTAAATACGGATGACCATTGCTGTTCATCTAAATCTTTACCAATACCAAAGGTTGATAGTTTGTCGTGTGCGGCATTAACAATACGCTCTGTAGCTTTGCCTAATAACACTTCAATTAAATACCCGACTCCATAGCGCTGTCCGGTGCGATAGATACAGGACAATGCTTGTTGAGCCGCTAATGTACCGTCCCACGTTTCTACAATTTCTAAACAGGTATCGCAATTGTTACAAGCGTGGTGTAATTGATCACCAAAATAACTTAATAAACCCTGGCGTCGGCAATGTACTTGTTCACATAAAGCCAACATAGCATCTAATTTATGTAATTCTAAGCGTTTATGGGTTTCATCTGCAGGCGAATCCGCTAACATTCTCCTGAGTGTAATGACATCTTGTAAGCCATAAGCCATCCACGCATTAGCGGGTAAACCATCTCGACCGGCTCTCCCTGTTTCTTGATAATAAGCTTCTACACTCTTGGGTAAGTCTAAATGCGCCACAAAACGTACATTGGGCTTATCAATACCCATACCAAAAGCTATGGTAGCGACTATGACTAAACCCTCCACCATTAAAAATTGATGTTGATGAACGCTACGTAATTCATTAGTCATGCCCGCATGGTAAGCCAAGGCATTGATACCTTTGCCTCTAAGATACTCAGCAGTTTCGTCGACTTTTTTACGAGATAAACAATACACAATGCCAGAATCACCTTTATGTTCAGCATTGATAAACTCAATTAACTGTAATCGTGCATTTTGTTTTAATACAATACGATAGCGAATATTGGGCCTATCAAAACTACTGATATATAACGGAGCCTCGTCTAAATTTAAGCGCTGTTTAATCTCTACCCGGGTTTTCTCATCCGCTGTAGCCGTTAAAGCAATGCGTGGAATGGTCGGAAACTGTTCATGCAATAAAGATAATTGTAAATAATCTACCCGAAAATCATGCCCCCATTGTGAGACGCAATGCGCTTCATCAATGGCAAATAAAGCAATTTTTAAGCGCTTAAAAAGACTTAAAGTGCGTTCTGAAGTTAAGCGCTCTGGCGCTATGTATAACAAATCCAATTCTTGATTAAGCAACTGGCTTTCAATGACTCGGACTTGCTCTAGATTTAAACTCGAGTTTAGAAATGCCGCTTTAACCCCTAGTTGTAATAAAGCGCTCACTTGATCTTGCATTAATGCAATTAAAGGAGATATCACAATACCCACGCCGGGCCTGATTAAAGCAGGTATCTGATAACATAATGATTTGCCGCCACCCGTTGGCATCAACACCAACGCATCTTGACCCGCAATGACTGATTCTATAACGGCTTGTTGCTGGCCTCTGAATTGATCATAACCAAATAAAGACTTTAAAACCTCAAGCGCTTGCTGCGTTATAGTGCTTTGCATACGACGATATTATTTCTTCAATCAACTAAACCCATTATAATAGCTCGATTATACAGGACAGCTGTGGATACACGCCTACTCAATGACCTATTTTACCAATACACTTCCAACGCGACTCCAACAATTACTTGATAAAGACCAACACCAGCTTTTATGTGGTGGCTTAAAAGGTATTGAAAAAGAAAGTCTACGTTTAGGAAAAAATGGCTTAATTGCACAAACGCCACACCCTATCGCCTTAGGTTCTGCATTAACACACCCCTGCATTACCACTGATTATTCTGAAGCGTTAATTGAGTTAATTACACCTGCGTTTTCTGACATTACTGATGCTTTGAGTTATCTGCGTAATATTCATGAAGTCGTTTATGACTGTCTTGATGATGAAATATTACTGGGTGCCAGCATGCCCTGTGGTATTGATGGCGATTTAAGCATTCCGATTGCAACTTACGGTAACTCGAATATGGGTCGCATGAAACATGTGTATCGACATGGCTTATGGCATCGTTATGGCAGAACCATGCAAGCCATCGCCGGTATACATTTTAATTATTCAGTCCCAGAACTACTTTGGCCTACGCTACATAAAATTGAAGGCCGCACAGAATCCATTGATGAATTTAGAGCGAGTGCCTATTTTGGCTTAACGCGTAATTTTCAACGGATAGGCTGGCTGATTTTATATTTATTTGGCGCCTCACCCGCTATTTGTAAAAACTTCTTTAAAAGTCGCCCCGAGTTAATGGTTCAATTTGAAGAGTTTGATGCGGGTACGCTTTATCACCCGTTTGCAACGTCTTTACGCATGAGTGATATTGGTTATAAGAGTAAAAACCAAGCTAATTTAAAAATAGATTACAACTCGCTAAACGGATATGTAGAAAGTTTGACTCAAGCGATAAGTACGCCCTACCCTGAGTATGAAATGCTGGGCGTTAATGTCAACGGTGAGTATCAACAACTCAATGCTAATATTCTACAAATTGAAAACGAGTTCTACAGCACAATGCGACCTAAGCAGATTATTAATTCAGGGGAAAAGCCAACCCTAGCGCTTAAAAAACGCGGGGTGCGTTATGTAGAAATGCGTTCTTTAGATTTAGATATTTTTAATCCCATCGGTATTGATGTCGATAAAGCACGATTTATTGAAGCATTATTATTAACCTGTTTACTTAATGAGAGTCCAAAAAACACTGATATTGATCAGAAAATTAATAATTCTAATCAATTAGCGGTCGCTAATCAGGGCAGAAAACCCGGTTTAACGCTCTTTAAAGGTGACGAAAATATTCTTTTAAGGACTTGGGCTATGGAAATTTTAAATTCCATGCAAACTGTCTGTGAGATTCTTGATAATGCTAACCTTGATAAACCTTATACAAGAGCTTTAGAAACACAAAAAGCGGTGGTCAATAATCCTGATCTAACGCCATCGGCTAAAATCTTATCACAGATGACAGAAGCCAAAGTTCCGTATACTCGTTTTGCTTTAACCAAATCGCAAGAGCATGCCGCACTCTTTAAAGCAGCAACCTTGGATGAATCTATTCGAAAAGAATTTAGTGAACTGGCTATTAAATCTATCGCTAAACAGCAGGAAATTGAGCGAACACCCCAAATGCCATTTGAGCAGTTTCTCGCTAATTATTTCACTCAAACTTAATAAACTGTTATGACTGCAAATACAATTGACACATTACAAGCTGAATTGGCCGATAAAAATCCTAGAAACATTATTAAGTCTGCCCTAGAACTACATGAAAATATAGCTATTTCTTTTAGCGGCGCAGAAGATGTGGTGTTAATTGATATGGCAATTAGGCTACGCAGTGATATTAAGGTATTTTCATTGGACACCGGTCGCTTACATCCAGAAACCTATCGTTTTATTGAGCAGGTCAGAAAGCATTATCAAATTGATATTGAATTACTCAGCCCAAATAGAGAGGCACTCGAGAGCTTTGTAACCCAAAAAGGTCTATTTAGCTTTTATGAAGACGGTCATCAAGAATGTTGTGGCATCCGTAAAGTTGAACCTTTAAAACGTAAATTAGCACAGTTAGATGCATGGATTACTGGTCAACGAAAAGATCAAAGCTTAGATACTCGCCAAGAAATCCCTGAAATACAAATTGACACTGTTTTTTCAACCTCAGAAAAAACCTTAATTAAATTTAATCCGCTGATCAACTGGTCATCTAGTCAGGTTTGGGATTATATTGAAGCGCATCAAGTACCCTACAACCCATTACATCAACAAGGCTTTATCAGCATAGGTTGCGAACCCTGTACTCGCGCAGTATTACCCAATCAACATGAACGGGTTGGGCGTTGGTGGTGGGAAAGTGGCGGAAAAAAAGAGTGTGGATTACACGCGGGCAATCTTCAAAAATAACTTATAATCGGCTAATTTTAAACTTTAGAAACCTTCTCTTTAGGACTTAATAAAAGACTATGGCTCAATATATCTATTCAATGAATCGGGTTGGCAAAATCGTCCCCCCTAAGAAATATATTCTTAAAAACATTTCCTTATCTTTCTTTCCCGGCGCAAAAATTGGTGTACTCGGTCTTAATGGCTCAGGTAAATCTACACTGCTAAGAATTATGGCCGGCATTGATAAAGAAATTGAAGGTGAAGCGATTCCTCTTAAAGGTATCAACATTGGCTATTTAGCCCAAGAACCCCATTTAGATCCAGAAAAAACGGTACGCGGCAATATTGAAGAAGCCGTTGCAGAAGTTAAGAATGCCTTAACGGCATTAGATGCTGTTTACGCTGCCTATGCAGATCCCGATGCCGATTTTGATAAATTAGCGGCTGACCAAGCTAAATTAGAAGACATTATAAATGCGGCCGATGGTCACAATTTAGATCGAAAATTAGAGGTTGCGGCCGATGCTTTAAGATTGCCTGATTGGGATGCGGATGTCACTAAATTATCGGGTGGCGAGAAGCGCCGTGTCGCTTTATGTCGTTTATTACTCTCTAACCCAGACATGTTGTTATTAGACGAACCTACCAACCATTTAGATGCTGAATCGGTCGCTTGGTTAGAACGTTTCTTACATGATTATACGGGCACAGTGGTTGCAGTAACGCATGATCGTTATTTCTTAGATAACGTAGCGGGCTGGATATTAGAACTTGATAGAGGGTCAGGGATTCCTTGGGAAGGCAACTACTCAAGTTGGTTAGAGCAAAAGAGTAACCGCTTATTGCAGGAAGAGAAACAAGAATCTTCTCGCCAAAAAGCCATGAAGGAAGAGTTAGAATGGGTGCGTACCAATCCTAAAGGTCGTCACGCGAAGAGTAAAGCGCGTTTGGCTCGCTTTGAAGAATTGTCTTCTACCGATGTCCAAAAACGTAATGAAACCCAAGAAATCTACATTCCACCTGGACCTCGTTTAGGTGATGTAGTCATCGAAGCTGAAAACATCAGCAAGGCCTTTGGCGACAAATTATTATTTAATGACCTTAACTTTAGATTACCACCGGGGGGTATTGTTGGGATTATTGGCCCGAATGGCGCCGGTAAAACCACCTTGTTTAGAATGATGGCGGGGATTGAAAAACCGGATTCAGGCACGCTTAACATTGGCCAAACGGTACAAATGGCGTATGTTGATCAGTTACGTGATGATTTAGATGCTAAGAAAACCGTATTTGAAGAAATATCAGATGGTTTAGATATTATCACCGTCGGTAAATACGAAACACCTTCCCGTTCTTATGTCGGTCGTTTTAACTTTAAAGGTGCTGATCAAGGCAAATACATCGGTGATTTATCAGGGGGTGAGCGAAACCGTGTGCATCTTGCTAAATTACTTAAAACCGGTGGTAACGTATTGTTGTTAGACGAACCGACTAACGACTTAGACGTTGAAACACTTCGTGCCTTAGAAGAAGCGCTACTCGCGTTCCCGGGTTGTGCGGTTGTTATTTCGCATGATAGATGGTTCTTAGATAGAATCGCGACCCATATATTAGCTTTTGAAGGTGATAGTAATGTCGTTTGGTTCGAAGGTAACTATGAAGATTACGAAGCGGATCGTCATCGTCGTTTAGGCACTGACGCTAATAATCCTAAACGTATTAAATACAAAAAAATATCTTAATTCAGATAGAGAGGCCATTAGCAATAATGGCCTTTTTTTATAAACAGCTGAACACCCATTAATTTATAGTAATCATTATTTATTTGTCCTATATGATAATGAATTGATACTTAACAGTATCATATTGCTCCTATAGTCTATTGAATCGGTACTCAACAGTATCATATTGCTCCTATAGCCTATTGAATCGGTACTCAACAGTATCATATCGCACCTATATGATAATGAATTGATACTTAACAGTATCATATCGCTCCTATAGCCTATTGAATCGGTACTCAACAGTATCATATCGCTCCTATAGCCTATTGAATCGGTACTAAACAGTATCATATCGTTCCTATAGCCTATTGAATCACTGCACTAATCACTCTTTACTAAAATAAATATCGCCATAATAGGCGGTCACATTACTTTTTGAATCATCACTATCTGACATTAACGCCACACCATCTATGTAACGAATATCTTCACCAAAATGTTCTTTTAAATCATTTAGCACATTTCGCTGCTCAGCATACCAAGTCCCCGTGTGATGAGTTGAGTCACGCAAAGAAATCATGGTCATCTTTCCATTGGCCCCACCAAAAGTATAAGCATTTGGCCATACGGTACCCACCGATGAAGAGCTAGACCACACATAATTTAGGGCTTTATTTTGCCAGAATGCCGCTCCCCCGCTAATCAATACATAAACTCTAGCCGCGTAGTCATCGCCTGAAGTTTCTTGCTCATTCAAATGACCTAGTTTATTTTCTATATGCCAACGCCAATGCATAACTGGCGTTTGATATAAATCGATGCGCTGTTCATTAAACAGCCCTGAAGCCCCCTGTGAACTCACCGCTTTTAATACTTTAGTACCCTCTAAATCCACTAAAGAATATTCAGTTTTCCCCTTAAAATCTTTAGCTTCCCAACGATCCAATAAACCCTTAGAAAAAGAACCTACGACTAGTTTTTCAACAACGGGTTCAGCGACAACACATTGACTAAACCCAACAATAACAAAAAATTTCACTATCTTATTGCATAAATACATTAAAAGCTAAACTCCCTAATTATTAACAGCGCATTAGAATTAATTTCTAAGAATAAAGTTCCAGTATAATTCAGTATAACAGGATGTGTATTAATCTCAGGCAGGTGTAACCCGCTTTTATTAAATAGCAGCTTTAAAATAACTCAATAATATTTAGATTCTTAATACCTTTAATGATAAATAAACAACCCTTTGGCCCTGTCATGTTAGATGTTGAGGGCTTATCATTAGCTCCACATGAAGCGGAAATGCTTAACCACCCTAATACTGGGGCGGTTATATTATTCTCACGTAATTACGAAAACCCAGAACAAATAGCTGAACTTATTAAAGCCATTCGTAAAGCCCGCCAAGGTAATATTTTAATTGCTGTCGATCAGGAGGGTGGCAGAGTTCAGCGTTTTAAAGCGGGATTTACCCGATTACCTGCGGCCGCTCTTTATTCAAAAACACCCGATTTGTGTGAAGCGGCAGGTTGGTTAATGGCAATTGAATTATTAGCAGTGGGCATTGATTTTAGTTTTGCACCGGTTTTAGATATAGACTGTGGTGTTAGCCAAATTATTGGGGATCGCTCTTTTGGAACAGACACGGCGCTAGCAACAAAAATGGCCAGTCATTTTATGAAAGGGATGCATAGTGCAGGAATGGCTGCAACCGGTAAACACTTCCCTGGTCATGGTGCTGTCGCCTTAGACTCCCACTTAACGTTACCCATAGATGAACGAGATATAACAGCACTTCGCCAAAAAGATTTTATACCGTTTAAACAATTAATCTCAGAAGGCTTAGAAGGCATCATGCCTGCACATGTACTTTATCCTAATATCGATAGTCAACAAGCTGGCTTTTCAAATTTTTGGATACAAAAAATCCTCCGCGAGGAATTAAATTTTAATGGTACGGTTTTTAGTGACGATTTAAGTATGGCGGGTGCGGCAACTGCAGGTGGTTTTGCTGACCGTGCTAAACAAGCCCATAGTGCAGGTTGTGATATGCTTTTAGTGTGTAACAATACGACGGCCGCGTCTGAAGTACTTGATAAACTACCCATCATTCAGGATACTCTCAGAGAAGAAAGACTGAGTCGCATGATAGGCGTTTCTAATGACACTTTACATTATCGTGACTCACTTAAATGGCAACAAACCGTTGCTCAATTAAATCAACTGATAGAACACAATGCTTAAAGAAATTAAACACATTCAAGACACAGCGGATCTACTTTATTCCGAATCACAAGTAGAATCTGCTTTAGATAATATGGCCAAGCTCATTAATAATAGCCTAGCTGACAGCAACTTATTACTACTGTGCGTGTTAAATGGGGGCATTATTACGGCAGGTAAGCTACTGACACGTTTGAATTTCCCTTTAACAATTGATTCAATTAACGCCAGTCGTTACCAAAATAAAATTGCAGGGGGCACCATAGAATGGTTGCTTGAACCCAAAACATCGCTAACAGATAGAACGATTTTATTAATTGATGATATTCTAGATGAAGGTATTACCTTAGCGGCCATTAAAGATTACTGCATTGAGAAAGGCGCACACAAAGTTTACTCAGCTGTTTTACTAGATAAAGAGATTAACAAAACTAAACCCATTACAGCAGAATTTGTAGGCTTAACTGTTGAAAATCGGTATTTATTTGGCTACGGCATGGATTACAAAGGCTATTTACGTAACGCTGCAGGTATCTACGCGTGTAAAGATCTATGAATAATAATACATAAAGGATAAATCAATGACTAAATTAGCAATTATTGGCGGCACAGGATTAACTCAATTGAGTGATCTTACTGTAATTAAAAAAGAAAAAATTGATACGCCTTATGGAGCGCCATCTGCTGAATTTATTACTGGCCAGTTAAACAATAAAGAGGTTGTTTTTTTAGCTCGCCATGGAAATCCACATACGATTGCTCCCCATAAAATTAATTATCGAGCAAATATTTGGGGACTAAACCAATTGGGTGTTAAACAAATAATTGCTGTAGCAGCGGTGGGTGGCATTACTAACAAAATGGCGCCTGCACATATTGCCATTCCTGATCAGATTATTGATTATAGTTATGGACGTAAACACACTTTTTTTGATGATGAAAAACATCCATTAACACATATTGATTTTAGTTACCCCTATAACCAGCACTTACGGGCTGCATTAATATCTGCAGCACAATCACTCAATATTAATGTTAGCACCTTAGGGACTTATGGCTGTACCCAAGGCCCACGTTTAGAATCTGCAGCAGAAATCAAACGCATGGAAAAAGATGGGTGTGATCTAGTCGGTATGACAGGTATGCCTGAAGCGGCATTGGCTAAAGAACTTGACATTGATTACGCCGCTTTATCGGTTATAGCTAATTGGGGTGCCGGTAAAAGTGCTGGCGAAATCACGATGGCCGAAATTGAAGAAAACTTACATATTGGTATGGCAAATGTTGCAAAAATTTTAAAAGCCTTTCTGTCAGACACTTGTCACAATTAACCCTTAATTTTATAGTAGTATTAAGCTATGTTTTGATAAGAATCAGGCCAAAGGTATAAAATGCAGGTATTTATTCAAGATCTTATAAAAAATAATGGCTATCAAGCCACTGATTTATTAGCCGTTCTTAGAGCAGTTCAAGCACAATACCAGCACATACCTAAAGCCGCTATCGAACAGATAGCGGCTTTACTTTGTATATCAAGAACCCAAGTGATTGGGGTTATCGAGTTTTATAGTTTCTTTCATTTAAGCCCACGTGGTCACTATGATTTATTAATCAGCGATTCGATTACCGATCATTTATTGGGCAAACATCAAATTGCTGCTTATATAGAACAAGCCTTACAGGTTAAATTAGGCGAAGTTAGGTCTGATGGTTTAGTCAGTTTTGATAATACGTCTTGTACCGGTTTATGTGATCAGGGCCCTGCTGGATTAATAAACGGTTATGCCCTACCCCATTTAACGCCAGCAAAAATCGATCAGATCGCTGGCTTAATTCATCAACAAATCCCCGTCTCAGCTTGGCCGGCTGATTTATTTGCAGTTAATGACAATGTTTATCAAGCGGGTTTATTACTCAGTCAAGCTATACAACACGGCGAAGCATTACACGCTGGCCTTGAACGCGGTTTTAAAGAAACTTTAAAAGAACTGGATATTTCTGGCCTGCGTGGCCGAGGTGGTGCTGGTTTTAAAACCGCCACTAAATGGCAGTATTGCGCTGAAGAAACTGCCGATGCACGCATTGTGGTGTGTAATGCCGATGAAGGCGAACCGGGTACTTTTAAAGATCGAGTTTTATTAACGACACACGCCCATCAAGTATTTGAAGGCATGACCTTATGTGCCGCTATTATTGGTGCTGAACAAGGCTTTTTATATTTACGCGGTGAATATTTACATTTATATGCACCTTTAAAAGCAGTTTTAGCAGAGCGTAAACAAGCGGGGTTATTAGGCAATAATATTATTAATGCCGGGTTTAATTTTGATATACAGATTTGTTTGGGGGCTGGGGCTTATATCTGTGGTGAGGAATCGGCCTTAATAGAATCACTTGAGGGAAAAATGGGGATTCCTAGAAATCGCCCGCCTTATCCAGTCACCCACGGCTATTTAGGTAAACCCACCGTCGTTAATAATGTTGAAACCTATATGGCTGCCGCTAAAATTGCGCTTAAAGGCGGCGAGTGGTTTGCTAACGTGGGTACAGATAAATCAAAAGGCACTAAAATCTTAAGCATTTGTGGTGATTGCGCAAAACCCGGTATTTATGAAGTCGACTTTGGTACATCTATTCAAACTATTCTGCATGATTGTGGGGCTAAAGATGTGTTGGGCATTCAGATTGGGGGGCCATCCGGTACTTTTATATCAAATACTGAGTTTGCCAGAAAAATTGCTTTTGAAGATTTAGCCACAGGTGGCTCATTTATTATCTTTAATAACACGCGCAATATCTTAGACATCGTTAATAATTTTACGCACTTCTTTGCCCATGAAAGTTGTGGTTTCTGTACCCCTTGTCGTGTTGGGACCTCTTTATTAAAGAATCAACTGGATAAAATCGTTAATGGTCATGGTTCTGCCGGTGATGTGGTGGCTTTAGAGGAACTTTGCCAATTAGTTAAAACTCAGAGCCATTGTGGCTTAGGTCAAACAGCCGCCAACCCCATCTTAACAACCCTAGCGCGTTACCCTGAACTCTATCAAGCGCAATTAAAAAAGATAAGTTATGAACCCGGATTTGATTTAGATGCCGCATTAGAAACAGCAAGGCAAATGGCAAATCGTAACGATGCCGCGGCGCATTTATCACAACTGGAGGATTGATTATGACTAAAACACTGACGATTGATGGTGTAACTATTCCTTTTGAAGACGGTCAAACTATCATCCAAGCCGCAACGGCTGCGGGTATTTACATTCCGCATTTATGTCATAACCCAGAGTTTACTCCCCATGGTAGTTGCAAACTCTGTACGGTAAAAGTTAATGGCCGAAACTGTTCTGCGTGTACGTTTCCAGCAATGGATGGTCAAGCAGTTATCAATAACGCTAAAGACTTAAATGCTGATCGCCAAAAAATCACCCAAATGCTGTTTGTTGAGGGTAATCACTTTTGCCCTTCTTGTGAAAAAACCGGTAATTGTCAGTTGCAAGCCGTGGCTTATCATTTAAATATGCTGGATGATCACTTTCCGTTATTTTATCCACACCGAGAATTGGATGCCTCGCATGAGGAAATTTTAATTGATCATAACCGATGCATTTTTTGCACCCTATGTGTAAGAGCCAGCCATGAGCAGGATGGTAAAGATGTATTTGCTATCAGTGGCCGCGGCATTAATAAACATTTAATCGTTAATTCAGAAACCGGGTTATTAAAAGATACTGATATGTCTGCAAGCGATAAAGCCGCTCATATATGCCCTACTGGCGCCATTTTAATTAAACACACCGCTTATCAAGTCCCAATTGGCAAACGGATATACGATCATCAGCAAATTGATCAAGTCACGCTTAATTCGGAGTCTGAACATGACAAATAAAATTAGAGTCGCCACAACTTCTTTAGCAGGATGTTTTGGTTGTCACATGTCGTTTTTAGATATTGATGAGCGCATTCTAGAACTAGCTGAAGTGGTGGTGTTCGACCGCTCACCTATTACCGATATTGAACACTGTAGTGCCGACTGTGATATTGGATTAATAGAAGGCGGGGTTTGCAACTCAGAAAATGTCCATACACTCAGAGAATTTAGAAAAAATTGTAAGATTTTAGTGGCAGTTGGTGCCTGTGCGATTAATGGTGGTTTACCTGCTATGCGAAATTTTATTCCTTTAGAAGACTGTCTAAACGAAGCCTACATTAACGGTATTGGGGTTGAAAATGCTCAAATCCCCAGCGATCCAGAATTACCTTTATTACTAGATAAAGTTCGACCTATTCATGAAGTGGTCAAAGTTGATTATTTCTTACCGGGTTGTCCGCCCTCTGCCGACGTATTCTGGAAATTTTTGACTGATTTAATCGCCGGAAAAGAACCCTCTTTACCCTACAATCTAGTCCATTATGATTGATAAACGCGTCTTGTTGTACTAAATCACATTAGAGAAAATTATGTACGAACATTTAGAAACTGCTGAAAACCAAGAAAACCTTAAACGCGTAGTGGTAGAACCTGTTTCTCGCGTAGAGGGACACGGAAAAGTTACGCTGCTCTTGGATCAAGACAATAAGGTTAAACAAGCTCGCTTACATATTGTTGAATTTAGAGGCTTTGAACGTTTTATTCAAGGTCGACCCTATTGGGAACTACCGGTCTTAGTGCAACGCTTATGTGGCATTTGCCCAGTCAGTCATCATCTTGCTGCTGCAAAAGCGATTGATCAGTTGGTGGGAATTGATCCAGCTAATCTTCCGGTTGCCGCTGATAAACTGCGCCGCTTATTACATTTTGGGCAAGTATTACAATCCCATGCTTTGCACTTTTTTCATTTATCCAGCCCCGATTTACTTTTTGGCTTTGAAAGCGACATTAGCAAACGCTCTATTATTGCCGTGATTGATGCTTATCCGGATTTAGCGGTACAAGGCGTTATGTTACGCAAGTATGGTCAAGAAGTGATCCGTATGGTGTCTGGTAAACGCGTACATGGTACTGGCGCTATTCCTGGTGGCATGAATAAATCGTTAGATAAAGCAGAACGTGATTATTTATTAAAAGATATCGAACAAATCATCAGTTGGTCGGCGGCTTCTGTTGATTTAATTAAAAATGTACATTGCTCCAACCTCCCCTACTATGATGATTTTGCGACCATAAAAACTAATTATTTAGGTTTAACTAAACCCGATGGCGCGTTAGAACTTTATCATGGCGGCATTCGCGCTAAAAATGCTAAGGGTGAAACCATTATTGATCATGTCGATTATTGTAAATATAACGATTATATTCATGAAGAAGTCCGGTCTTGGTCTTATATGAAATTCCCTTACCTGTTGTCTGAAGGTAAAGAAAATGGCTGGTATCGTGTTGGCCCCTTAGCTCGGGTAAATAACTGCGATTATATTGATACACCTTTAGCAGAAACTGCGAGGGTAGAATTTAAAGCCCACGGCAACTCCGCTATGGTGCACAGTACATTAGCTTTTCATTGGGCGCGTTTAATTGAACTCTTACATTGCGCCGAAAGCATTAAAACCCTGTTAAACGATTCTGACATTATGAGCAATGACTTGGTCGCTAGAGGTGAAAAGCGTTATGAAGGTGTTGGGGTTATTGAAGCGCCTAGAGGCACCTTATTTCATCATTATCAAGTGGATGAAAACGACATAGTCACTAAGGCTAATTTAATCGTTTCAACAACCAGTAACAATATGGCAATGAACGAATCTGTAAGACAAGTGGCCGCTGAATATTTATCGGGTCAGGAACTAACCGAACCTTTATTAAATAATTTAGAAGTCGCTATTAGAGCTTATGATCCTTGTTTGTCTTGTGCTACTCATGCCATGGGTAAAATGCCCTTGCAACTGGAGTTGATAAACGCAGACGGTCAGTTAATTGATAAGTTGGTCAAAGGTAGCGATGGTCATATTAATCGAGTAGCTAGTGCTTAAACCTATTCTTATTTTTGGCTACGGGAATTTAAGTCGTGGAGATGATGCTTTAGGGCCATTATTACTTGAGTATATTGAGCAACATTGTGACTTAAATCAAATCGATATTTTATGTGACTTTCAATTACAAATTGAACATGCACTGGATTTAGAAAACAGAGCATTGGTCATGTTTGTGGATGCGTCCATATCTTGTGAACAAGCCTATAATTTTGCAAAACTTAGTGCTAATAAAGATAAGAGTTATACCACACATACCATGAGTCCCTCCGCGGTTTTAGATGTCTATGAGTCGATAAAACACCAAACACCTCCTGCGTGCTTTCTGCTCAGTATCAAAGCAGAAAAGTTTGCATTAGGTGAAGGTTTAAGTAGTGAAGCAGCGCAACATTTTCGAGTTGCTTGTGTGTTTACCGAACTATTATTGCAAAACCCGGATTATACTTATTGGCTAGCGCAATCCAATCATAAGCACTGAGCAAACTATTAATAGATAAATTCTATAGTTAGTGGATAGCGGTAATATTCACCGTTACTTGAGCGAATTGCCGCTACTAAACAAAAGACCAAATTAAGTACCACGATTAACCAAGGTAAAAAGAAGCCTATCAATACAATGACTAACACCCAACTAATTGCATAATAAACCAAAGTGGTTAATTGCCAATTAAGGGCATTTCTAGCGTTATCTTTAACCCAACCATCATTTTTGACTAAGTAAACAATTAAGGCAGGTACGAAGCCAAAAAAGATCCCACCTAAATGGGTCAAAACAACGATTAATTTATCCGTCTCTGAATTTCTGTTAATTCGCCTAATGTTCATTGCCTAATAATTTCCAATATAATCCATTTTACCTATATCTACCCCGTTATGACGCAGAATGGCGTAAGTGCAAGTTAAGTGAAAATGGAAATTCGGGATAACAAAGTCTAACAAATACGGTTGTCCTAAAAAGCTAAAAGAGCGACTACCAAATTTTACCGTTATATCGCGTTCTTCACTGCCATCAATTTGCTCTGCAGTCAGAGTTTGTAAAAAAACTTGGGTTTTATTTACGCGAGCTTTTAAGTCGGCAAATGTTGCTTCGTTATCTTCATAACTAGGCACCTCAATACCCGCTAAACGGGCTCCACACCCTTTAACCATATCAGTGGCAATTTGAATTTGTTTACTTAAAGGAAACATGTCTGGGGCTAATCGTCCGTTAACAAAAATTGCTTCATTAATGTTTTTTGCTTCAGCATGAGCTTGAGCTTTATCAAGAATGACTAATAAATTATCTAACATCCGAATAAATGACGGGATGGACGCTTGGTACATTGAAATAGTCATGCGAATAACTCCAGAAAATACAGTTTATTGGTTAAATAAGTAAGATAGCTTATTATAAATCAGTTTTTACTCTTGCTACTTAATCAATGCGCACAATCTCAGTCATTAATTTTATGAAACATCTAGTGTCGATCATTTTCTTATTAACAATATCTCTCAATGTCTTGGCAAACGATTTAAAAAAAGATTTGCATGCCTCACAAAAAGGCAATCACCAGAAAGCACTTTACTTACACAATAAAGCAATTAAACATAAAAACGCAATGACTCGAGTCGGTTTAAGAATAAAGTATAAAAAGGGTAAGGGGTTGAAAAAAAATAACAAAAAAGCCTATCAACCTTTCCACACGGTTGCCAAATTAAAAGATAATGTGGTGGCAAACGATTTAGAAGAAGGGTTGCATGCCACGCAAACAGGTGATTACCAAAAAGCCCTCCCCTTACTCATCGAAGCCGCTAAACAAAAGAACTCAATAGCCCATGTCGTTTTAGGGTTAATGTATAAAAATGGTAAGGGTGTTATACAAAATCACAAAGAAGCCTATCAACACTTCCAAACTGCCGCTGATTTAAACGATGCTGATGGGCAATTTAATTTAGCCCAAATGTACGAGTTAGGCTTAGGTACTCATCAAGATGAAAAAGAAGCCCTAAATTGGTACCAACAATCCGCATTACATGACTATGCAGATGCGCAACTAAAACTAGGTTTAATTTATAAAAAGGGTCAAGGTGTTGAACAAGACTATAAATTAGCAAAAAAATGGTTTCTATCCGCGGCCTTGCAAGGCGATCCAGATGCGCAATTTATGCTTGGTTTAGCTTTTTTAAATGGCCAAGGTGTAGAGAAAGATCTTATAAATGCGGCTGCTTGGTTAAATCTTGCAGTTAACAATGGTAGCAATGAAGCCGTTCAAGAGCTTGATAATATTAATAAGCAACTAACAGAGCAACAACGCCAAACAGCAAAAGATTTAAGTCATAAATGTGCAACTTCTTCTTATACAAATTGTTAACTAAAACACAATATCATCTTGGCAAATGGCATTTTTTATAACACAACCATAAAGAGAAATTGTTTTTTGATAAATTCGACTGATGCAATCAACATCTGAACCGCAAGCATATTTATATTTAATAGATTCTTGTCTGATTAATTTAGTCTTATTAAAATCAATTAACTTTGCCTGTTTATAAAGCGCCATATTTTTGACATCTAATACAGCTAACGCATTGGTGACACATATTATTTTATCTGTTGGTGTGCTAGCTTTATTACAATCAAAACTCGGGGCATTATTTTGATTTCGATTATCTGAGATCAAATCAGTAGATGGCATATCTACAGCTTCAACACTGAATTTAGTATCTTTTATTTCAGTTTTATTTAATGTTTGAATATCTCTCTCAACGGTGGGTCTTAAATTATTTAATACAGGTATATCCGTTACTGAAACAAACAGTTGAGCAAATAAACGTTCCCAAGCATAACTATCATATTTAACATGCGATTCTTGCGGATTAACTGAAACGTTTACGACATAATTGATAGGTTGCGAAAAGGAGTTTTCCTTATTTTCAATACCCAATTCTTTAGCATATTGAGAAAACAATCCCTCTTTTAATTTCAATCTATAATCATCAATATCCTCCAATAAGGGAGGAGGCACAGATACTTTAAGATTTGCAGTACATTGCCCTGTTCTCTTTGAAGTATCTTTATTAAGTGTTTTTACTTCATCAATATCAAGATCAACTAAAGCCAATAAATTTGCGACCTTAGCGTTTAGAGCCTCTACAGATTTCTTATCCTTAATTGGATTTTGTTTATTTAGAATTGTTGTAATTTGTACTGATAAGTAATTCAGAAATAATTGCTCAAGATTAGGTGTCGAACAATAATCATCTGTTAAACCGCATGCAGACAACTCAATACCAATAATAATTAATAATATCTTTTTAAGTCTGCGCATATATCTTGTTTTGAATAATTATATTTAATTAAATGTCACTCGCTTAATAGCATACGATAAATTAGATATATAACAAAGGTAGATTCTATCCCGACTCTATTTCATCAAATCAATCCAGAGATCTAAAGTTAAATTCAATCATAATAAGTCTAATCAAATCCGCCATAAACTTATGGCAATTTATTTCAACAACAAAATCAACTGATTATTAATTGTAGTGTATGCGTTACATATGATCTAGAAAATAAATTAGACTAAAATTTTTATATTTTGATTAAAACCCATTCGTTTTTTATAAATAAGATATTGATAAATAGTCACTTCAATTAAATTTATATATCTAGATTCGAATTTATCACTTTAATTAACTTTGTATTATTGTTGTTATATGTAACATAAATGTTACACATAACAATTTACAGTATGACTCAATACGCTAAATGTTTGTATCAAATGTATTACACATTTCGATAAAGAAATAAATGTAAATGATTAGTATGAATAATAAGTCATTAAAAAACAGTGCGTTAAATTTTTGGCCTACTAACTGCATTACACCAAGTGATTCTGTTTGTTAACACAAAATTCTCATTACATTACTATTCATGATGATTTGAATAATCAGTCCTAACAAAAGAATCGCGCCTATTTCAGGCAATAATAATTAATAAAGGGGTCAACTGATGAATAAGAATATTCGTTTATTTGGTTTGTATTTCACTACGCTTATGGTGTTATCGAGTGTAAATGCAGTTAATGCAAAAAATACAATCAATGAAAATCAAATCAATAATACAGACGTAATCAAGTCACAAAATAGCAGGCAAACATTACCTCATTCACAACGAAAAGCAGCGGCATTACGTTTAAAACAGACGCATAATCTCGAGAATCAAAGTTCTGTAGTAAATAATGCTCAGAGTCAATCAGACACTACTGGTAACGGTAAAAGAGGCGCACAATGAACTTAACTAAATCAATACAACAAATATTACTTGCCAGTGGAACAGCCGTTTTTGCAGTTGGCAGCTTAGCTGGAGTTGGTCAACAAAACCCACCGCCAGGACCAGGTCATATTCCCGATTACTTCGGTGTCGTTCCAAACTACGCCAATAGCCCTTCGCCCATTTTAGCGGTTGTTTCTGGTGGCTCAGGCACAGGTGCCGCAGCTACAACCTACGATTACGTCAACGATGTACCCACAAAATACTTAATGGATATACAAGGTGGTACTGGATATTTAGCAACTGATACGATCACTATAAAAGATGGTGCCGGCCATAGTTGCTCAGCAACAATAAAAGCAACATCTAATATTTCTCCAACGGGCGCAATACTGCCCAATGTTGACTCTACAGGGGCTTTTGTCTCACCAGGTGTTGATTTGTTATCTTGTTCGACCGAAACATTTGATACACCCCTTTTGAATTCAGGTATCAGAAAGTTTGTAGATACGCTTGCACCATTAGGCTTGGCACAAGTAGCACCCAACAATCTAAATCAAATACTTCCAATAGCGGTTGCTGACAAGACAACCTTCCCGGGTTCTGATTACTATGAAATTGCCGTGTCTGAATATGAACATCAATTCCATAGCGATCTGCCCAAAACCACCTTACGCGGTTACAAACAACTAAATGCACCTACGGGTAGTGATGCATTAAGCAATCATTATCTCGGCCCAATAATAGTAGCTAAAAAAGGTCAACCGGTTCGTATCAAATTTGTGAACCAACTTCCAACAGGTGCGAGTGGAAAACTAGCGCTACCTGTGGATACCACCTATATGGGTGCCGATGGAGCAACTGATACTGATAACCGTGCTGCTGTGCATTTACACGGTGGTAACACTCCATGGATCAGTGATGGTACCGTTCGCCAATGGGTAAAACCAAATGGTGAGGCTGGAAAAAATAAAGGCGAATCTGTTCGTGATGTACCCGACATGTGGTTTGATACTAGTGGTAATATTATTGCATCTTGTGCAGTTAAACCGTCCTGTACAGTATCAGGTGCGACCAATAATCCAGGTGACGGAGCAATGACCTACTTTTTTACGAATGATCAAAGCGCACGGCTGATGTTCTATCATGATCATGCGGAAGGAACGACCCGTTTAAATGTTTATAACGGGGAGGCTGCAGGATTTGTATTGCAAGATCCCACCGAGCAGGATCTTGTAAATGGCACAAACATTTCTGGAAATAATCCTAGTCAAATCAATGTCTTGCCGGCATTAGCTGATACCATTCCCTTAGTCATTCAAGAAAAAACCTTTGTACCGAATAACAGTATTCCAGTAATGAACTTTTATGGTGCTTTCAAATCGCAACTTGATTCTCAGGATCCAACTTGGCGCTGGGGTAATACCGGTAAAATCTCCTCTGTATATAATGGAAACGGTGACCTTTGGGTTCCACATGTATTCATGCCTAACCAAAATCCAGGTGATGTCTCGGGTGCCAATGCTGTTGGACGCTGGGATTACGGCCCTTGGTTCTGGCCTCCGTTTGTCAATATCCAAAACGGACAGATTGCCAATCCCTACTACGACCCTAACTGTAATACCACAACTAGTTATTGCGAAGGGCCATACATTCCAGGTGTGCCTAATGGTAGTTTGACAAACGTAAGTAGCGGTGGCGATGCTACAAAAAATATTCAACCAACGAATGGGGGGGTTTTAGATAATTCGACAGGGCAAGTAACCGAATCACCATCCGGTACACCAGAAGCTTTCAATGACACGCCGATAGTTAATGGAACAGCCTATCCTTATATGACAGTCGATCCTAAACCATACCGTTTCCGGATATTAAGTGTTGGTAACGACCGCATGTTAAATCTATCTTGGGTTGTTGCAGCCAGCAAAAAAAGTGATAACACGGCACTTGCGAATTCAGGCACGACAAGTGTTGCACAAATCTGTGACGGAAAAGCCATTACATCAGCAAATAGTAATGTGAGTAATGCAACTACGGCCCTAACTAATGCACAATCAAATGTTAATAATGCAAAACTTGCATCTGATGCATCACCAACAGATATCACATTGTTAGCAGATCTTGCTATTGCAAATAATGCTTTAACAGTTGCAAACACAGTGTTGCAGAACGCTCAATCTAACCTTTTAAATACACAAGCGGTATTTGGAGCAGAGAATTGTACCGAAGTCAAAATGTTACCTTGGAATGCAGCTCAAGATGGAATTACTCATTTTCCATCAGGGTGGTATACAAAACAAAAAGCGGGGGTAACCTTTGATGGTCGTCCATCTGGCGTTTTTGATCCAGCAACCCGCGGTCCTGCAATGATACAGATTGGTACCGAAGGTGGATTCCTTTCATCACCTGTCGTGATCAAGAACCAACCGGTTAACTATGAGTACAACCCTAAAAATATTCTGATCGGTAATGTTAAGGAGCACGCATTATTATTAGGGCCAGCTGAACGTGCTGATGTTTTAGTGGATTTCACTCACTTTGCAGGCTCTACCCTACTCTTATACAACGACTCACCTGCACCTATGCCAGCATGGGATTTACGTCTAGATTACTATACCGGTGGATTTGACAACACTGATACCGGTGGTGCATTTTCAGTAGTACCCGGCTACGGTCCTAACAGTAGAACTTTGATGCAAATTCGTGTTACTGGAACGGGAGGTACTAATCCTGTTGATGATACAGGTACTATCAACATGACTGATTTAACAACTGCTGTTCAGACAGCTTTCAAAAACAGTCAAGAACCTATCGTTGTTCCTCAATCGGTATATAGCCAAACCTATACGGGGCTGGCAACGACATTTACTGATGCATTAGGTCAAGACTTATCACGTATCAGTGATACTTCACTGACTTATACACCGATGGATCCTTTAACTAAATTACCTGTAACAACAGGATCACTAAAATTCGATCTCCAACCTAAATCAATTATTGAAGACTGGACTCAAAATTGGGGACGGATGAACGCATTGCTGGGTGTTGAGGTACCCAAAACAACTGCATTAACAGCCGTCTCGATTCCTCAGGCGTATGTTGATCCTCAGACTGAATTAGTGAAAATAACCCAGAATACCAACATGATACCTATTTCAGGTACGGCGACGGATGGTACACA
Source organism: uncultured Methylococcaceae bacterium (assembly GCA_903938485.1). GTDB lineage: Bacteria > Pseudomonadota > Gammaproteobacteria > Methylococcales > Methylomonadaceae > Methylobacter_C. Next base: position 8,181 of record CAJADF010000039.1, on the reverse strand, counting down.
AATCTGGAAAATCACCCATAACGGTGTTGACTCCCATGCGATTCACTTCCACTTATTCCATGTTCAATTGGTTAATCGTGTAGGTTGGGACGGTGCAATGTATCCGCCAGATGCCAACGAACTCGGTTGGAAAGATACAGTAAAAATGCACCCATTGTCTGACACCATAGTCGCCTTACGCCCAATGACCATGACAAATCTGCCGTTCAAAGTGCCCAATAGCCATCGTTTACTAATGCCAAACTTAGCTCCTAATGCACTTGTAGCTATGGACCAATTCAATTTAGATCCAATGTCTGGTAATGCATCTGACGTATCCAATAAATCTATTAACTTCGGCTGGGAGTATCTGTGGCACTGTCATATCTTGGGTCATGAGGAAAACGATATGATGAGGACAATTTCGGCAGCGCAACCACCGGAAGCGCCCTCAATGACTACGGCTACTGGACAAGGTACAAATGTAACCGTTAACTGGACGGATAATTCAATTATATCCAATTGGGTGACCATTCAAAGATCAAATACTTCAAACTTTACCCCCGGAACAATGACTTCATTCAATGTTCTTACTGAATCACTTATTAATCCATCTACGGGTAAGGTATTTTCTAAAAAAGAATGTGATCTTCAATCGGGTTGTTTATTATCCTATATAGATACCTCTGCGCCTGCAGATGCTTCTGTATACTACCGTGTAATGGCGAACAACACAGTCGGTGCTGGCGATGGAAAGTTGGATACACCGCGTAATCCCGATGGTTCATACGGTGGTACTTTACCTTCTGAATTAAGTACATTAGTTCCTGGGTTTATAGGTTATGCCAACGTGACAGCCAATTCTGACTGGTCAAATACCGCTTCGAGACTCATTATTCCAGTTGCTGCTGTTTCACCCGCTATACTAGCGTTCCCCAACACAACGGTGAATACAACGAGTGTAGCATTGACGGCAACGCTGTCTAATAGTGGTGCCGGTTTGTTGACTATTAACAGCATTGCGACCAGCGGAGCACCCTTTGCCAGACCCGTAGGTGCAGCAGGTGGTACTTGTGGTGCTTCGTTGAACCCTGGTGCGAACTGTACAATCAACGTAACCTTTGCACCGACAGTGGCAGGCACAGTTCCTTCGGGCACATTGACCATTACCGATAACTCTAACAATGTCCCCAATAGTACACAAACTGTATCATTGAGCGGCACGGGTACGGCGACTGTAGTAGCAATTCCTCCAACAATACCCAGCGTAGTTCGAGATAACTTCAACCGTGCTAATGCCAATACCCTAGGTAACACTTGGCAGCAAAATGTTACATTGAGCAATGCTGTTCTGCGTATAAATAACAATCAGGCGACAGCTAATTTGTTATTTGCTACAGGCTATGCCTACTCCACTACAGTAGGAACTGAAAACCAAGGTGCTGGTTTCACTTTCGTTACTGCTCCAATAAACAACACGGCTCTATTCTTGAAAGCGACTGGAACATTAGGAGGCGCATTTGGCAGTAACCAATTGCAAAATGCGATTCGCGTCAACTATAGTGGAGGTGGCGTCACTGTGGCAACGACCACCAATGGTAATGCCATCAATCCAACCTACACAACTGTAGGTGTGGCAACCTCAACTGGCGGCAACCTGGCTAGCGGTAATTCACTGCTGGCAGCAGTGGACAATACGGGCAAAGTATGGGTCTGGAAAGTCGTCGGAACTACGACTAACTTGCTAACACCATCAGGTGTGCAACTTCCTAATAACGCACTGTGGACTTCAGGCGGTGGCAAGGTTGGTATGCAACTTCCTAACGGTGCAAGAGTTGACAACTTCGTAGCCTACTAACCACGGGTTGGGTTGTGGGCAACCATAACCCAACCTACTTACGAAAATGATAGGTTGATAAAACACCAACAATCCATCATTGATATCAAACTGAGCCAACGCAAACCCCGTTGGCTCAAACTCATAATAATGGCTAAATATACACAAGACATTTTTGACGTAAAAACCCGTCGATGGTAGCCCAAAAAGTATCCATCAAAAGTCGTTAGCAATTCATTGATTATGATGAATCAAAGTTAGTCTCATACAGATATATTTTGATGTAATATTAGATAATTTGCGCTGAAGCTTCGATATTATTAGATTTAATCATATATTTAAGTGTTAACCTATAAAGACTTACACGTGATATACCCAATAATTCTGCCGCTCTACTCATATTATTGTTAGTAAATCTTAAAGCTGCAATGATTGATTCACGTTCAGCAATTGAACGAGCTCCTTCTAATGTTTGTACTTGATGATTATCACAATCCCACTCAATACCCAAATCTGTTGGTGTTATTTTTCTTGAATCAGAAACCACTAAACCACGTCTAATTGAGTTCATTAATTGCCTTACATTCCCAGGCCAATGATAATGATTTAATAATTGAATTGAATATTTATCGAATTCAATAGCGATATAATTCTTATTCAACGAATATAAATTAAAAAAATGATTGGCAAGCAAACAAATATCGTTTTCTCTGTGACGCAAAGCAGGCGTTTTTATTTCTAAAACGTGTAATCTATAATACAAATCTTCTCTAAATTTCTTATTATCTACAGCCAATTTCAGATCAACATGTGTAGCAGCAACAACCCGAACATCAGTAGCAATTTTTTCTGAACCACCAATACGAGTTATTGTTTTATCTTCTAAGAATCTTAATAGATTTATTTGCTGTTTATAAGGTAAATCACCAATCTCGTCTAAAAAAAGAGTCCCCCCTTGAGCTTGTTCAATACGTCCGATTTTGCGTTGATTTGCACCAGTAAATGCACCTTTTTCGTACCCAAATAACTCTGCTTGTATTAATTCTGTTGGAAAAGCTCCACAATTAATTGCCACAAATGGAAATTCATATCGATAAGAGTTGTTATGAATTGCATTAGCAACTAACTCTTTACCAGTACCAGTTTCACCCTCTATGAGTACGGAATAATCTTCTCTTGCCACTTTCTTAATCTGATTGAATAAAAGATTCATAGGTTCGCTATTACCTATAATCCCGAACTGAGAATTATTAGAACATTGGTTATTAGTAAATGGGTATAGACTTCCTCTCATACCATAAGCATTTTCTAGAATAATCAATAAATTGACCGTATCTATCGGTAACGGTATACAACCATAACAATACTCAGCAACATGTTTTAATGTTTCAAGATCTGTGTTAATTAAAGAAGCGCATTCGGGAGAAACACCTAAAATCCAGTTGATAGAGCGTGATGTGTTAAATTGCCGACTTGACTTTATTATTTCAAATTGGTCTATAGAACTGACCAACATACTATCAAGGTTAATCTGTTTAGAGTCAATTACCTGATTAAGTGTGTCTGAAAAAATGATGCCTACTTTAAAAAGGTGTTTTTTTGATAAATCAATTAATTCTTCCTGTGTATTTGCACTATGAATTTCCCAGTCAAATTTTTCAATGTGTTCTAATAGTTCATTTTCTAAATTAAGCTTAGAAAAAATTAATAGCTTTCTTTTAGGTCTATTCATAATGGTTTAACTGAATGCTGTAACATTTGTCAACATCTATATAGACATTCAATTCAGCTCAGCTCTAATCATTCTATTAAATGTATCCATAATAAAACCATCACTTCATGGGAGGTGGCGGTGGAGGATTACCTGCAGGTGGAAGAGGAATGGGTTTTGACGCAGAATAATGGGGTGGTGGAGGCGGTGGAACTGAAGATTCTAAAAATTGTGAATTTTGAATCGAAGTACCTGTAAACTGACCTGACACAGGCACTTGATGACCTTTTGCATACATACATTGAATATAGGCATCATCGTAACGCTGTTGATCTGCATAACTTGAATAGTTAGCTGAGTTTGCACCGATTGCACCACCAGCAACTAAACCGCTACCGGCTCCAATCGCCGCTCCAGTTCCACCCCCAATGGCTGCGCCAGTTAATGCCCCAACGGCAGTTCCTACAGCGGCTCCTGCAATTGTATTATTAGTTGCTGCTGGATTCGGACTGTTAACGCCGCCCACTTCAAATGAAGCATATTGCTTACAAACGGCATCATCCTGACGAAATTGATCAAATGACAAACCTGTACCTGGCAATACCATAACAGAAGGCGCATTAGGCAAACTAGCACAAGCAGTTAATAGGGTAATAAATAGTATTAAAAAAAATTTACTCATAAAAGTCATTTATATTTACCTTAATTATGATTTGCAGGACTAGGTTCAACTTGTTGCCAGCCATTTGGACAATCCTTTACATAAGGGTAATAACCTTCAGGATTGCTACAATGATACCAATATCCAGCTGGATATTGTTTGGCAACAGGAGGAGCACTTTGTTGGATATAAACGGGAGGTGAAGCAGGTACTGTCACGACAGTGGGAGGATAAACATAAGGTTGATAATTATAAGGATAATAATTGTAAGCGCCATAGCCGAGCCCATAACCTAAGCCAAGACCGCCAATAAATGCCCCATTCCCATACCCCCAACCACCATGATGAAACCCTCCACCATGATGTCCACCAAAACCATGCCCCCCCCTATCAGCATTGCTTACATAACTAGTAAAAAAACTGATAGCTATCAATAGACCACACAAAACTTTAAAATTTTTCATAGTACCCACCTTTTTTAAATACAACATGATCATAAATAAACCCGGCTTAATAGACAAGATAACTATTTAAATAGTTCTAAACCTTAGGTAAATATTTAGCGATATTTGTACCTGTCCCTGAGACTGTCCATGTTGTACCCGTATCTGCATTGCACGCGGCTGTATAGATAATAGTATCTCCGGCTGATACACCAGATCCAATAGCTTTTAACACAATAGTAACAGTGCCTGCCATGACTACGGGCGTGCCAGTTGCACTGCCCTCTGCTGTAACCGATGTTGTATATTTACCGGTAATTGCTGTTGCAAGACCTAAACCTAATGTTGAATTATCGATAGCTGGATTTCCTAAGGTACCTTCGCTACAGGCAACACCCATTGCTGTCATAGCAGGACTGGCTAAACTTATAGCCTCAGTGACCTTTGCTCTAATGGTGTAATCCTGATAAGCGGGAATTGCAACGGCCGCTAAAATACCAATAATAGCGACAACTATCATTAACTCAATTAAAGTAAAACCGCGCGTTATTTTCTTCGTATCTGTATTTAACATCGATATTTCCTATTTTTAATAGTAAAAAATATGACAATGAAGATTAGTTAACAATTAACTAAAGTGCCATATACATGTAAGGATTTGGTGAAGAAAGCTAAGAAGGGCTTGGAGAGTTAAATAGCGAATCAGAACTGACGTGTAATTTATACCATACTATTAATAGATTTAGCTACAGACTTTTAACGTTTGATTGTACGAAATTAAATAGCTATTAATAATCAAGGTAAAGATTATGATTCTTATGTCTAACGTTTCTAACAAGTAGATATTAAAAAAAGAAAAAATACATTCTAGTTAACAAATCTATAACCACGATTAGTTATTCAATAAGTTATTGATTGTTATAAACACATCGGTAAACATTTTTTTAGTTAAACGGTTTGTTTGAACGTTGTACCGACTCGTATGATAAGAATCGACTAAAGTTATACCTCTAGGTAAATCATGACACTTATTATGTGCAAATCTAGCTGTAAATTGTTTTAAGTCTAACGCTTTTAATACCGCGAGATGTGCAATAGACCCTAACGCTAAAACGACAGAATTCTCAGTTAATGACCCTATTTCTTCGGCTAAATAACGATTACATTGATTAATTTCAGCACCGGTTGGCTTGTTTTTGGGTGGTAAACATTTAACGGCATTTGTAATTCGACATTTATTAAGCACTAGTCCGTCACTTAATGATTCAGATTTTATTCGATTACTAAAACCAAATTCATAAAGTGCTTCATAAAGTAGAATGCCTGCATAATCTTGTGTAAACGGTCGAGCCGTTGCATTAGCTCCATGAAGACCTGGTGCTAAACCTACAATTAATAAACGGGGATTTTCATCGCCAAACGGAGACACAGGGCGACAATAATAATCTGGATATTTTTGCTTAACTTCGTTCAAAAAATCATCCAGACGCGGACAATCTCGACAATCAACATCAAAAATTGCTTTTGAAAACATGCGTTATTCTCTAACGGGTTTTTTGTCTAACTTTCTTTGTAATGTGCGCCTATGCATATTCAATGCTCGCGCAGCGCTTGATATATTACCATCATGTTGCATCAAAACTTTTTGTAAATGTTCCCACTCCAAGCGTTTTACTGACAGCGGATTCTCACTAATTTCTACAGAGGTATCCCCTACATTTTTATGTAAGGCGCTGACGATTTCATCAGCGTTAGCTGGCTTAGTTAAATAATGCACAGCACCTAACTTAATAGCCTCAACTGCAGTAGCAATACTAGCAAACCCAGTCAACATTACGATTTGGGTATTATCATCTAAGCTAATTAATTTTTTTACTAACTCAAGTCCAGACTCATGTCCAATACGCAAGTCTATTACTGCAAACTCAGGTATGTGTTTTTCTGCTTGAAAGATACCGTCTTTTACGTTATTGGCCACAATAACTTCATAAGATCTTTTTTCTAATGCTGATTTTAAAACGCTGCAAAATGTTTCATCATCATCGACCAACAAAAGCCTTGGATTGTCATCATCAATAGTCGTCATTTACTGTCTCTGTGTTCAATAATGGTAAAGTAATCTCAACAACGGCACCGCCCGACTCACAATTGAATAACTTGATAACACCACCTAACCGATTGATTGTAGAATAAGTTAAGAATAATCCCACACCCAAACCGCGTTTTTTACTTACAACAGGTTGTTTACCACCAGACTCAACAATTTCAGGTGGAAAACCGGGGCCAAAATCTCTTATTTTTATAGTTATAAAGTCTAAATCCCATTTAGCGTGCAATTCAACACCCAATTCTGGTGGTGAGGCTTCAGCCGCATTATTAAGAATATTAATTAAAGAATGCGTCAGTGTGAGTTCCGCAATTATTTTAGCGTCTAATGCCACGTCTGGATCTATAAAATAATTAAGCTTAACACCAGGTAAATGAGTACGCCATTGATTGATTAAATCTTCCAAATAATCTATTAAACCAATAACCCCACCCGACTCTGCGCGCATTTCTCCCGCTGAAGCTGACATAACAGATAATGCTTCTTTACATCGAGTTAATTGATCTTGAATTATCCTCATTTTATCGTATAACTCTGGATAACGATGACTCGGATATTCTTGTTCCAATTCATGAGAAACAATCGCGATAGTACCTAAAGGTGTGCCCATATCATGTGCCGCACTCGCGGCTAAAGTACCTAAAGCCACTACCCTTTCATCTCGAAGCGCATTTTCTCTTGCCTTAGATAAACTTCTTTCTTGCACACGCAGTGTTCTGGCCAACTCAACCACAAAAAAACCAACTAAACCTGCACTGAATACAAAACCAAACCACATACCGAACATATGTAAACTGAAATAACTTTTATCATTCATTTCGTGCATATGTTGGAGCATTTGATAACTTTCCATATTCGACATCATCATTGATGGATCTGGAATATGTGGCTCTACAGAAGGTAACGGAATATTAAACGCAATTAACATGGTATACAGTGAAGTTGTTAATATCACCATATACCATGCATAAGCTTGCGGTAACATAATTGCAGTAATGATAACCGGCAATAAGAATACCCATGTAATAGGATTTGATGCCCCACCGGTTAGAAAAAGTAAAGCCGCAATGGCGAATACATCAATACAAATTTGCGAAAAAATTTCGATTTCAGAAACAACCTCATCAGATTGCATTCGCATTGATGTATAAACATTAATGGCACCCGCTGATAAAACTACTAACCATAACTGTTGTTCAGGTAACCTTATCCCTAATCCATGTATCGTTAATAATATGAGTATTACCTCACAGAAAATCATTAAATTTCTTAGTATAAACAACCATTTAAGATTCTGACGAGCAGAAACTTGTGATTTTGGATCAATATGAGAAAGCATTAATTAACGACGACTGAAATAGTATTTAGATTAATAGATTTTCTTAATTTATTAGCATATGAATGTGCGTTATCTCTGTTCTTAAAACCATCAACTTTAAGTTG
>CAJADF010000038.1 GCA_903938485.1 uncultured Methylococcaceae bacterium | reverse complement strand
TATTAGCTCAAAGTAATGCTACTGATGCAGATGGCACGGTTACCAGTTTTAACATTAAATCCGTGACTTCTGGTACTTTGTTCATCGGTGCAACTGCTGGAACGGCTTCGGCATGGGATCCGTTAACTAATTATATTATCGATGCTAATAACTTTGCATATTGGACGCCGTCTTCAAATTCTAATGGCATATTAAACGCATTTACAGCAGTGGCTGTTGATAACGGCGGTTTAGAATCAATTACCCCTGTGCAAGCTACAGTTGATGTAATCGATGTTAATCAAGCACCAGTATTTGAAAATATTGGAATAATAACTACAGATATCGGTAGCAATAGTTATGATGTCGCTCGCAGTGTGACTGTGCAAGCCGATGGAAAAATTTTGGTGGGTGGTTATAGCACTAATCCATCGGGCTACTATCGATTTGCTTTAGTGCGTTATAACATTGATGGTAGTTTAGATACCACTTTTGATACTGACGGTAAGGTGACTACAGAGCTAAATGGCTATTACAATCATGACTATGGTCAAAGTGTTACAGTTCAGTCTGATGGCAAAATCTTAGTAGGTGGTTCAAGTGGTAGTGATTTTGCATTAGTCAGATATAACACGGATGGAAGTTTAGATACCAGTTTTGATGGTGATGGTAAATTAACTACGGATATTGCAGGTAATTACGATCAGGGAAATAGTGTCATTGTTCAAGCAGATGGCAAAATAGTTGTAGGGGGTTATGGCACTGCTTATAGTTATAATCCTTACAACTATTATTACAATAGTAGCTATACAAATGATTTTGCAGTCGTTCGCTACAACGCTGATGGAAGTCTGGATACTAGTTTTAATGGTAGCGGGTTAGTCACAACCAATATAAATTCTACTGTTTATTACAATACCCAAGATTATGGTCAAAGTGTTGTAGTACAGTCTGATGGTAAATTAATAGTAGGGGGTACCAGTTACGACCAATACACCGGTATTTATAATTTTTCTTTAGTTCGTTATAACACGGATGGTAGTTTAGATACTGGTTTTGATGGTGACGGTAAGCTCCAAACCAGTATCAATAATAATGCCCAAGCTCAAAGCATTGCTTTACAAGCGGACGGTAAAATCTTGGTGGCGGGCTATTCAAATGCTTATAGCTATAACCCTTATTACGGTAATAGTTACAGCAGTGATTTTACTTTAGTACGCTATAATCCAGATGGTAGTTTAGATACGAATTTTGATACTGATGGTATCGTGATTACCAATCTTTCAAATTATTACGGTAGTAATAGTCAGGATTATGCGCAAAGTGTAAAAGTACAAGCAGATGGTAAAATTATTGTTGCTGGTTATAGCACTGACCCCATGACGGGATTAAACCATTTTGTTATGGTGCGTTACAACACTGACGGCAGTTTAGACACAAGTTTTGATAATGATGGTAAAGTCATTACATCCATTTTTGGTAATACACATGATTATGCCTATAGTGTTGCTTTAGAATCCGATGGCAAAATATTAGTAACAGGTACCACAACAAATCCACAAACGGGCAATCAAGATTTTGCCTTAGTTCGATATAATCCTGACGGAAGTTTGGATACAAGTTTTGATAATATCAACGCTTCACCAACCTACACAGAAAATAGTACTGCAGTAATTTTAGATAACATCGTGCAAGTTTATGATGCTGATTTAGCTTTGCTAAATAACTATTCTGGTGCATCTATTAACTTGGCGAGGCACCTAGGTGCCAATAGTGAGGATGTTTTTTCTGCCATTGGTAACTTATCATTTGATAATAGTCTTGTATCCTTATCAGGTGTTGTTATTGGTTCCTTAGAAAATGGCAACGGGCAGTTAAAAATCACATTTAACGATAATGCAACTCAGGCAATTGTTAACGAAACCTTATCTTCTTTGGGATACAGTAATAACTCTGATAACCCAAGTACTGGCGTGGAAATTGATTGGTTATTTAGTGATGGAAATACTTTAGGACAAGGCGTTGGTGGTACTTTAAATACCACAGCTACAACTACTGTAGCAATTACGCCTATCAATGATGCACCCACCTTAAGTCATTTTAATTCAGTTGGAACAGGTGTCGAAGATACTCAAACGACAATTACTATTGATAATTTAAAAGCTAATAGTAATGCAACAGATGTTGATGGCACAGTTGAGAGTTTTGTAATTACAGCACTTAAGTCTGGTTCTTTATTGATTGGTCAAACTCTTGATACTGCAACTCCTTGGGATGTGGTTTCAAATAATACGATAGACGCTTCACTGAATGCTTATTGGACACCTAGTCTTCATGGATATCGTAATGTTGATGCTTTTACAGTAGTGGCTATCGATAATGATGGTTTAGCGTCCTCATCTCCTGTAAATGTCCCCTTTCATCTGCTTCACAAAATCACTGGTACTATTAATTCTGAAAAGTTATTAGGTACTAATGTTGATGATATTTTTATGTTATTAGGTGGTCAGGATACTTTAACGGGTGCAACGGGCTCTGATGACTTCAATATTTCTGATACAAATGTTGTTATAAAGGATTTGGGTTTAGGAGGAGATGCTCTACATGTAGGTAACGGAGCGTCTGTTAGTGCAACTTTGGGTGATTCTTTTATCCCAGATAACACTTCTAATAATGATGGTGTTGCAAATCTAATTGATAATGGCGACTTTAATGTTGATTTGACTCTTGTAGCGGGTTCAAATGGATTTAATGTTAATGCGTCTAAAAGTCTTAACTCTTTAAATTTAGTAGGCGGCATGCATAATGATACGCTTATTGGTGGTAAAGGTAATGATACGATTCAAGGCGGTACTGGTAATAATAGTTTAATTGGTGGCTTAGGTTATGACACTTTTATTATCGATGATTTTGCTCTCGATACAGTTAGCGATTTAGCTCAAGGTGATGTCTTAAAAGTTGCGTTAAACGCCCAATTGACAGCATTTAACTCGAAAGCTTGGGCGGCTAGTGCGGATGTGGAAAATAACGGATCTTTAATTATTAATACTCTAAATAATGTAGATTTATCTTTATTAACAGGATCAGGAGATATTGTTGTTAACTATTTAGGTGCTAAATCAGTTAATTTGATTGGTAGTACTCAAGTTACAGTTTTGAATAGTGGTGTAGGTAAAGATATTTTAATTGCCGGTATTGGGAATAGCACTTTAAGTGGTGGAACCAGTGACGATATATATATTATCAATACAGCCAATGTGACTATTATTGAGGGTACAGATGTAGGAACGAAGGGTGATTTAGTTAAGAGTAGTGTTAACTTTATTTTACCAGAAAATGTTGAGAATTTAACGTTAACAGGCGTTACAGCCCGATTAGCAACAGGTAATGAACTAAATAATCTTTTAACTGCTAATAATGTCGGTGATACTTTAGAGGGTGGTTTAGGTAAAGATACGATGATTGGCGGTACCGCAAATGATACCTTTATAGTTGATAATATAGCTGACAGCGTTGTAGATAAATTGGGTGGTAACGATACTGTAATCAGCTCCATTAGTTATGTGTTAGGTGCTGGTATTGAAAATTTAATTCTTAGGGGTTCTGCGCCAATAAATGGGACGGGTAATAAAATTGCAAATGTGCTTACTGGCAATGATGCGGATAATATTTTAACAGCGGGTACCGGTGATGTGACTATCAATGGTGGCCTAGGCAATGACACTATTTTAGGTAGTAAGGCGAGTAACGTTCTAAATGGTGGCGAGGGTAATGACATCATAACTGCTCACATAAGAGGACAGGGCGCTAATATAATTGATGGTGGTTTAGGTAATGACACCATTACGGGTGGTGCGGGCGTTAATACTTTAACAGGTGGAGAGGGTGCTGATACTTTCGTGTTTATGAAAGGCAATGGCTTAACAACTATTGCTGATTTTGTCAGTGGTATCGATCATATTCAAATAACCCCATCTGTATTTAAAGGCTTAAGCTTTAATACAGATGTAAACAGTGTTAGTTTTGTTGCTAATGTAACAGGCACAGCCGCTAATACTTCACAACACTTTATTTATAATACTTCAAACGGGACTTTATCTTTTGATGCGGATGGTACAGGTATGCGCTCAAATCCTATAGCCATTGAAGTATTGGGTACTTCCATACATCCTGTTTTAACCGTTAATGATATTTGGGTGGGTTAATTATCTAATTCTAAAAATTAGACTGCTACCATTGCTTTTAAGATTAAATCGGTTAAATAGATTTTTGACATTCATTTAATCTTAACGGGGGGGCTATGTTCAATAAACAAGTTTTAAATAAATTTGGCTGGGGTTTATTATTTGTTTCTGTTGTGGTGGTATGGATATTATTTCAATTATTTCCTGAGTTTTATTAATACGCTATACATTGTAGTTAGCTAAACGATCAGCAAGGATGCTGATGCTTTAGTGTATTTTAACTAGCACCATCCTACATTTATTCTATTCGTAACGGTCTAAACCTACTCATTTCCCCTTAAAAATTAATAATACAGCTGTTTTTAATTGCTTTTTTTTAAAGGTATATGTTATTTTCCATTCTAATCATTAGGCTAAGCATGTATCATATAAGGCTACTCATTTAGCGTGTCAATTCAATAGTGTTTAATAACTTAAATGTCCCCCAAGTCTAAAAAAGACGTTGATTTTAATTCAACAAAAGATCCATACGCTCAGCGCGAAGCTGAGAAGTATGAAAACCCCATTCCTAGTCGAGAACTCATTCTTGCCGCTTTAGAACACGCTGGCAAAACTTTATCGCGTACTGAGATTGCCAATCTCTTTAAACTAGAAGAGGAAGACGATCTTGAGGCTTTAAGACGCCGCTTAAGAGCTATGGAGCGCGATGGTCAGTTACTTTACAATCGTGGGCAACACTATTGTTTAGTCAATAATAAAGATTTAATCGTCGGGCGTATTATTGGGCATCCCGATGGTTTTGGTTTTTTAAGGCCTGATGATGGTTCAGACGATTTATATTTATCGCCTAGAGAAATGAACCCTTTATTGCATAACGATAGAGCAATGTTAAGGGTTGCAGGAATCGATAAAAAAGGCCGACGAGAAGGTGCGGTTGTTGAGATTTTAGAACGCAACACGCATCAAATAGTCGGTAGATTGTATGAAGAAGATGGCTTTACGTATGTAGTCCCAGATAATAAAAATATCGCTCAAACACTTTTAGTGCAAACAGACGGTGTGGGCGATGCTCAGCATGGTCAAATTGTTGTGGCAGAAGTCACCGAACAACCCACTAAATTACATCAGCCTATCGGCCGCATTATTGAAGTATTAGGAGATCATTTAGCGCCAGGTATGGAAATTGAGATGGCGATTAGGTCTTACGAATTACCTAATATTTGGCCAACTGAGTTACTTGATGAAATACAATCCTTAACGGATGAAGTGCCTGAATCTGCTAAAGAAGGCAGAGTTGATTTACGTAGCACGGCTTTAGTCACCATTGATGGAGAAGATGCTCGAGATTTTGATGATGCTGTTTATTGTAAGAAAACACCTAAAGGCTGGAAGCTATTAGTAGCCATTGCCGATGTTTCTCACTATGTGCAAGTGGATACTGAATTAGATAAAGAAGCTAAAAATAGGAGTACCTCTGTCTATTTCCCTGAGCAAGTCATACCCATGTTGCCTGAGATTTTGTCGAACGGTTTATGTTCTTTAAATCCGCATGTTGATCGATTATGTATGGTTTGCGAATTGTTCATTGATCAAGATGGACAAGTTTCGCGCAGTCGTTTTTATGATGCCGTCATGCGCTCTCATGCACGATTAACTTACACGGAAGTGGCTAATATTTTAGTGGACGGTGATGAAGTTTTAGCTGATAAATATCAGCATGTATTACCTCATTTACGTGAGCTTTATGCTTTATATAAGGTTATGCGAATCAGCCGTGAAAAACGCGGTGCGATGGATTTTGATACGCAAGAAACGCGTATTATGTTTGGCAGTGATCGTAAGATAGAAAAAATCGTTCCCGTCGTACGTAACGATGCCCATAAACTGATTGAAGAGTTTATGATTACGGCCAATAGTGCGGCGGCTAAGTATTTAAATGCGAAGAAAATACCTAAGTTATTGCGTATTCATGAAGGGCCTTCTGCTGATAAATTACTTAATTTAAAAACCTTTTTAGGTGAATTAGGCTTAAAGTTTGGTGGTGGAGTTAGTCCTACACCTTTAGATTATATGCATTTGGTTGATTCTGTTAAAGACAGACCTGATGCTCATTTGATTCAAACAGTACTATTAAGATCGATGTCTCAGGCGGTTTATAGTCCTGATCTTAAAGGCCATTTTGGTTTAGCTTTAGATGCTTATGCGCATTTTACTTCCCCCATTAGACGTTATCCTGACTTATTGGTTCACCGTGCTATTAGACATTGCTTAGCAGGTAAACCGCCAGAATCGTTTGTGTATGGCATGCCTGAAATGATTATGTTGGGTGAGCATTGTTCTGCCAATGAGCGTAGAGCTGATGATGCAACCCGAGACGTAGTGAGTTGGTTAAAATGTGAATACATGATGGATAAAATCGGCGAGGAATTTTCCGGTATTATCTCTGCGGTTACTTCGTTTGGTTTCTTTGTTGAACTCGCTGATATTTATGTTGAAGGTTTGGTGCATATCAGTAATTTGGGTCAGGATTATTTCCATTTTGATCCGACCAGTCATCAATTAAAAGGTGAACGCACTAATACCAACTATCGATTAGGTGATACGGTTAAAATCAGGGTGGCACGCGTTGATTTAGATGAGAAGAAAATGGATTTCGAACTTATCTATAAAGACGGTTCTGTCAAAAAAATAGCTAACACTGACACTGATAAGCCAAAAAAGAAACGCCGTAAGAAAAAAACAACTAAATGAAATTAACCAAATTATTTGGCTTGCACTCTGTGCAAGCTGCGCTAGATTATTCACCCAAAAATATTCAACAAGCGTGGGTAAATACCGGTAGACAAGATAAACGCCTGACTAAAGCGATTGAAGATTTATTAGATTTAGGTATTCAGCCAGAAAAAGTCGATAGAAAAAGACTCGACCGTTTATCGGATAGTACTAATCATCAAGGTATTGTGATTGAAGTTGAGATGCCAGGTGAGTTATCTGAAAGCGATTTAAAGTCTGCTGTTGAGAACTTAACAGAAACTGCTTTATTTTTAGTATTAGATAATGTGCAAGACCCACACAATCTAGGGGCCTGTTTAAGAACGGCCGATGCTACAGGTGTGCATGGCGTTATTATTACTAAAGATAATGCGACAGGTATTACTCCGACAGTCTGTAAGGTGGCGAGTGGGGCTGCAGAAACCGTTCCTGTTTATCAGGTAACCAATTTAGCGCGCACATTGCGTTGGCTTAAAGATCAAGGTTTGTGGATTGCTGGCGCTGATGGTGAAACAACTCAAACACTATATACGACTGATTTTACTGCTCCAATGGCTATTGTTGTCGGTGCGGAAGGTAAAGGCTTACGTCGCTTAACTAAAGAGCAGTGCGATATGTTGGTTTCTATTCCTATGTTAGGACGCGTGGAAAGTTTAAATCTATCGGTAGCAACAGGTGTACTGTTATTTGAAGCGGTAAGACAGAGATTATTGGTTGCAAAATAATGTCGGAATCTTCGAATTATTTGTTACAGGCAAATGCGCTAAGCTGTATTCGCGATGATCGAGTATTATTTGAAGGTCTTTCATTTGAGGTAAATGCTGGGCAGGTTTTATTACTCGAAGGTAAAAACGGTAGCGGTAAAACCTCTTTATTACGCATTTTATGTGGCTTCCGTGAACCCGATGCGGGTGAGTTATCGTGGTGTGGTGATGCTTTATCTGATAGCTCTTATTTTGCTGACTTGGCTTATGTAGGACATTTAGAAGGTGTAAAAAAAGAACTGACAGTTTATGAGAATTTAAAAGTATCTTTAGCGTTGGGTCAAGCGGGGCTTTATTCCATCATGGATGCTTTGGATAAAGTCAATTTAACGGATTATGATGAAGTGTTAGTGCAATCTTTATCAGCGGGTCAGAAAAGACGCTTATCTCTAGCGCGCTTATTAATTACTAAAAATATTCTGTGGATATTAGACGAACCCTTTACTTCATTAGACAGACAAGGGATTGAACTAATTGAAACTTTAATGTCAGAACATTGTGCCATGGGCGGCATGATAGTATTAACCTCACATCACGACCTGAGCATACAAGGAGTTGATGTGCAACGTATCTTGTTATCTTAATGTCTTTAGCGAACGCTTTTTTTGCCATTATTAAACGAGACTTAGTCTTGGCTTTACGAAGACGCTCTGAAGTGGCCAATCCTTTATTGTTTTTTATTTTGGTTATTACCTTGTTTCCTTTAGGCATTGGTGCACAACCACATTTATTGCAATCTATTGCGCCTGGTATTATTTGGGTGTCCGCATTATTAGCGGCTATGTTGTCATTAGATAGCCTGTTTCGTTCAGATTTTGATGATGGATCTTTAGAGCAAATATTGCTAAGTACACATCCCGCTTCCTTATTAGTTTTAGCAAAAGTGATTGCGCATTGGTTAGTCACTGGCTTACCTTTGTTAATAGTTGCTCCGCTTTTAGCTGTATTTTTAGGGATGCCGACTCAATCATTGGGTGTATTGTTATTAACCTTATTATTGGGTACCCCCGTATTAAGTTTAATTGGTGCTATTGGTGTAGCTTTAACAGTAGGTTTAAGGCGTGGAGGCATGATTCTATCCTTATTAGTTTTACCCTTGTATGTGCCTGTGTTGATTTTTGCAAGTAATGCAGTGGCTATGGCGGGTTCAGGTTTACCTATTCAAGCTCAACTTAATATTCTTATATCTTTTCTTTTTATGGCTGTTTTTTTAGCTCCATGGCCAACGGCTGCGGCTTTAAAAATGAGCATTAATTAATCGTGTTCAATTTTGCTTAACCGCTTGATTTTAATTATTCAGGCCCATCGCTATGCTTTCCCTCCATTTGTTAATGAGGGTAACTGAGTAATTACGATTTATTTAGCGATTCAGTTTTTAAATTCATTCTGTTTAGAGATATTCCTCTTTATAATGCGGGTTGTTGAATATTTCTTACGGTAAATATTGAGTTGTTTAAATTTATCTCCATATGGGTTTCTTACTAAATTAGAGGGTATTACCATGCTTAGAATTCTTTTATTTTTAGCGACTAACGTAGCCATTATGGTTGTGGTTAGTATTATTTTTAATGTCTTTGGTTTAAATAGTACGCTGGATGCTCAAGGTGTCGATCTTAATTTAAATGCCTTATTAATCATGTCAGCAGTCATTGGAATGACGGGGTCTTTTGTCTCTTTAGCGA
The DNA here is from genome assembly GCA_903938485.1 of uncultured Methylococcaceae bacterium. Taxonomy (GTDB): domain Bacteria; phylum Pseudomonadota; class Gammaproteobacteria; order Methylococcales; family Methylomonadaceae; genus Methylobacter_C. The sequence continues at coordinate 2,703 of CAJADF010000038.1, read as the reverse complement.
TGTCGAAGTGGTCCGCTAAACAAGCAATGGGTGTTATAGTGATTAATCAACCTCAAAATCAAACTGAACAGTGGTTGATATCTGTGGTTGCTAAACACGCGCAAATAGCAGGCATTGGTATGCCTGAAGTGGGGATTTTTCATGCGCCTGAAGCCAATGCGTTTGCCACAGGTATGAGTAAGAATAATGCCTTGGTTGCTGTAAGTACGGGGCTATTAGATGCCATGACTGCAGAAGAAGTTGAAGCGGTTATTGGACATGAGATGACGCATGTGGCTAATGGCGATATGGTAACAATGGCTTTAATGCAAGGCGTGGTTAATACGTTTGTATTTTTCTTTGCTACTCTTATTGGTCATTTTGTAGATCGCGTGGTTTTTAAAACCGAGCGCGGTAATGGGCCAGCTTATTATATTACGCAGATGGTTGCGCAAATTGCATTAGGCTTTTTAGCATCAATGTTGGTGATGTGGTTTTCACGTTATAGAGAATTTAAAGCGGATGCCGGTGGCGCTCAATTAGCCGGTAAACAGAATATGATTGCCGCATTACGTGCCTTACAAAGAGCGCATGAGGCACCAGAGTTGCCCGGCCAATTAGCTGCATTTGGTATAAATGGTAATGGTGTTTCACGTTTATTTATGAGCCATCCACCTCTAGAAGAACGCATAGCGGCTTTACAAAGTAACGCATAATGTTATTAAAGCTAATTGATTGTTATTGGTTATCTGTGAGCCATTAACTTTCAACCGTTATCGTTCGCCCTGAGCTTGTCGAAGGGTATAGCAATCTTTGTTAAAACTATAAATATAAAAAATAACTGGGTATTTTTATGAATAAACTATTTTTTAGTATGCTTCTATTGTGTACTACCACGGTAATGGCAGAAGAATCAAAAAATGAATGGGTTAACACCACTTTAACCGATGCGACTATTGAGAAAGTGCAAACCGCTAAATATGCCTATAAAAAGTGTGTGGGTGATGAAATGCAAAAACCGTCATATCAAAAACAAGATACTCGTAACGCTACAGAAGCCATTATTAAACAATGTGAGTCTAACTTAGCGAAGATGCGTGATGTCTATGCTGATGCAAAAGTACCCAGTGTTATTTCTGATCGACATTTAAAACAATTACGCATGCAAACCACTCGAGAAGCGTTACAAGGGATGATGTTTTCTGAGGCCTCGCGTAAAGCGGGTCAAAAATAATAATAAATACTATTGAATAGGTGATTATGAACTACGCGATTGATTTAACTTTAAAACCAACAACTTTTGATTTATGGCATGTATGTTTAGCTGGCACTGTGGTGGTTTTAGCTTTCATTTTACTAGTCGTTTTATTAAGTAATGTGTTTGCCATGTTACGTTGTAAGAAAAGCCATACTCAATCGAGTGGTCAGTCTACTGCACTAATGGAGCCGATAGTAAAGGTAGTTGAGAAAATTGTAGAAGTCGAAAAAATTGTTGAAGTAGAAAAATTAGTGCCTGCTCCGATTCCAGAGCCGGTTATTTTAAAAGAATCTACACCTGATGCCGCTTTACAATTATTGAGCTTATTACAAAAAGAGGCTCGATTTATTGATTTTATTGAAGAAGATATAGCTACTTATAGTGATGCTGATGTGGGTGTTGCCGCTCGGGTGGTTCATGAAGGTTGTAAAAAAGCGGTCCATGAACATTTTACTTTATCACCCATCCGTACTGAAATAGAAGGTGAGCAAGTCACTTTGCCTGCTGGATTTGATGCGGCGTCTGTTAGATTAACGGGTCATATAGTGGGGTCAGCACCTTTTACTGGTACTTTAGTTCATAAGGGCTGGCAGGTAACAGACGTGCGTTTGGCAAAATTAACTCAAGCTTATAACGCAAATATTGTGGCAGCAGCAGAGGTTGAGCTGTGAATTTTGTAGACCCACCATTTTCTAATATAAATAATAAGCGTTATTCTGTTGGTATAGATTTAGGCACCACGCATTGTGTGCTGTCTTATGCGTCAATTACTGACAGCGCTGATGAACAGTTTGTGCCGCATGTGCTCGCTATTCCACAGTTGTTTAGTCCGGGTATTGTAGAAAATAGTTATCAGTTAGCTTCTTTTATTTATCAAGCCCATCCGTCTGAGTTAGCGGAAGGTTCTACTAGTTTACCTTGGTCTATAAAGCCGCAATATTTAGTCGGTGAGATAGCGCGTAATTTAGGTAGTAAGAGTCCTATTCGATTAGTTTCGAGTGCTAAAAGTTGGTTGTGTCATGCGGGCGTGGATTGTAAAGCACCTATCTTACCAGCAGAAGCACCAGAAGAAGTTGAGCGTATTTCACCTTTTCAAGCAACGACTGCTTATTTAGAGCATTTACGAGATGCTTGGTTAAATCTACATCCTGACGCGCCTCTTGAAAATCAAGACTTGGTGATTACCGTGCCAGCATCTTTTGATCCTGCCGCTCGGGATTTAACGGTTGAAGCCGCTAGATCTGTTGGCTTGGGGCAAGCTATTTTATTAGAAGAACCTCAAGCTGCTTTATACAGTTGGATTGAAAAAAGTCAGGGTGATTGGCGCAAACAAACGCAATGTGGTGATGTGATTTTAGTGATAGATGTGGGCGGTGGCACGACTGATTTATCATTAATTGCGGTGACTGAGTTTCAAGGCAATTTAGAACTAACCCGGATTGCTGTTGGTGATCATATCTTATTGG
>CAJADF010000037.1 GCA_903938485.1 uncultured Methylococcaceae bacterium | reverse complement strand
TTTAAGCAATTCAAACTTTAGTTATGTTAGCGAGAGCTACTTTAAAGCAGATGGCACCCTATTTACCTTAAAGTGGGGCGCTTTAAAGCAAACCAGCCTTTATCTGCCATAAAGTAGGTCACTCCAGAGTAGCTAAAGTATTATTTAGACCTATCCAAATATGACTTAGTAAAAATTTATTATTATCAACCGCAACTAAAGCATTATCTGTCGCAATCAATGTCCTATCGATCATGTTTATTGATAAAATAGTGCTTTAACGATTTGTCTCTGTCAATAATGACCTAAACTAGTTAAATCTAGCAAGACCCTGACTCCATTATCAAACTCTCACTTTAGGCTTTATGACTCAATTAAACCTTTGGCAACGCTATCAAGATTGGCTGTATTTTAATAACGAATTAAACTTGTATGTGGATGTTAGTCGCATGCGCTTTGATGATGCCTTAGTTGAGGCGCTAACGCCTAAATTTACTAAAGCCTTTGCTGACATGGCGGCTTTAGAGCAAGGTGCTATTGCTAATCCAGATGAAAACCGACAGGTTGGGCATTATTGGTTGCGTAACCCTGATGTAGCCCCAGCAGAACTACGCGCCGAGATCATCAGTAATCTTGCGCAAATTGCGACCTTTGTGCAACAGGTGCATGCCGGAGAAATTCGCCCACTTAGTGCCCCCAAATTTACGGATATTCTATCCATTGGTATTGGTGGTTCTGCCTTAGGGCCGCAATTTGTTGATGAAGCTTTGGCGCCTGCAGCCGGTGATTTAGCCATTAGTTTTATTGATAATACTGACCCTGCAGGTATTGATAAAATCTTAGCTAAACTTAAAGATCGTTTAAAAAGCACGCTGGTTATTATTACGAGTAAATCCGGTGGCACACCTGAAACGCGTAATGGCATGCTAGAAGTTAAAAACGCCTTTGAACAACAAAACCTTAGTTTTTCTGATCATGCCGTAGCTATTACCATGCTGGGTAGTAAGATGGATGAAATTGAACGCAACGAAGGTTGGTTAGCAGAATTCCCTATGTTTGATTGGGTTGGCGGCCGTACTTCAGAAATGTCATCAGTAGGCTTACTGTCTGCCGCATTAATGGGTATTGATGTAAATGCCTTGTTAGCTGGCGCTAAGACTATGGATATTGCTACTCGCGTAGCCGATATTAAACAAAATCCAGCCGCTTTATTAGCCTTAAGTTGGTATTACGCGACGAACGGTAAAGGCGAAAAAGATATGGTTATCTTGCCTTATAAAGACAGTCTGCAATTATTCTCGCGATACTTACAACAATTAGTCATGGAATCACTGGGAAAACAAGTTGATTTAGCGGGCAATATCGTCAATCAAGGCCTTACTGTGTACGGAAATAAAGGCTCAACTGACCAACATGCCTTTGTACAACAATTACGTGAGGGCGTGGCTAATTTCTTTGCTGTATTTATTGAAGTTTTAAAAGATCGAGACGGCCCTTCTATTACAGTTGATCCTGAAACGACTTCGGGTGATTATTTATCCGGTATGTTACAAGGTACACGCCAAGCTCTTTATGATAATGGTCGTGATTCTATTACCTTAACCATTAAAGAAGTAACCCCCAAAACAGTAGGCGCACTCATTGCCTTGTTTGAAAGAGCGGTAGGTATTTACGCCTCCTTAGTTAACATTAATGCCTATAACCAACCCGGCGTTGAAGCGGGTAAAAAAGCTGCGGAAACGTTATTAAATTTACAACACCGGGTGCTTGCTGTTTTAAAAACATCTGATAAACCACTAGCTTTAAATGAATTAGCTGAAAAAGCCGATGCCAGTGCGCAAATTGAACATGTTTATAAGATTGTTCGACATTTAGCCGAAAACGAACGCGGGATTGTTTTACAAGGGGATTTAAAATTTCCAACTAGCCTACAGGTTTTGAAAGTTTAACTACCTGAGTATTAGCCAGCTAAAATAAATCAAACTTCGGCTTTATTTAGCCACGTTTTAATAGGCGGCGCTTGATAATTGATAAATCGATCTAAAAGCACATCTGGATCTGATTCAACCATTAATAAATCTCGCGTCTCCTGTTTAACAAATTGCTCTGCTAAAACATGATCTAAGAACTGGATTAAATGATCATAATAACCAGAAATATTTAGCAGACCAATAGGCTTATGATGAAACCCCAATTGCGCCCAAGTCCAGATTTCAAACAGTTCTTCAAAAGTACCAATACCACCGGGTAAAGCAATAAAACCATCTGATAATTCAGCCATCAGCATTTTGCGCTCATGCATACTTTCTGTGACATGCAATTGCGTAAGGTGATGGTGCGCTACTTCTTTATGCGCTAAAGCTTTAGGTATAACACCAATCACTTCACCACCTAATGCCAAAACCCCATCAGCAACTTTACCCATAACACCAATACTAGCGCCACCGTAAACCAAACCCATTTTATGTTTGACCAAAGCCTGTGCTAAGGCATTACCCGCCTCACCATAAGCATCTAAGCGCCCATTACTAGAGCCACAATAGACGCAGATATTTTTAACGACAGTCATATTATAAATAGGGGTGGCGACTGTTAATATTTATGCTTACTTTGCAGTTTGTTTAATAAACTTGAGAATAACTTTCTCTAATTTCTTTAAGCTCTATAGCAATCTCTCTACGCATACGAAAATCGCGTCTAGAATGCGCAATGGTATAAGGGATTTTAGAGTTGCGTTCATATTTAACGGCGGTTCTAATAATACCGATCCACTGTCTATCGTTATCTTCCATTTCTTTAAAGCGATTACGAATGCGCTCTAATTCTTGGTTACAGTAAGTCACAAAACCCGCCGCATAGAACACACTATTTTTTAAGTAATCTTCTAGGGCCGCTAAATCTCCATTAATTTCTTCTACCACTTGTTCAAAATTAACGGGCTCGGGCAATTTAATGGTGTCTTCAATAAGCTTACGCGCTTGATTAGCTTGATCTGTAACAGATAAATTTTTGGCATCTTGACCAATAGCCGACTTAATTGCGGTTTTAACGGTTCTACCCACAACGGCAGGCACGACCTCATTATGTGACCATAAGCCATAACGCAAATAATGCGTAACATCATGTTTATTTAAATCAGGACCTTGATAAAACGCTTCTAAGGTTTTAATTTCTGCAGAACGTTCGTTTAACAAGCGCTCACGTGCTTGCAATGGTTTAGCAATAAAGGCTTCGACTGCTACCCGACCAAATCGTAAGAACAACACCTGAAAGCCATGACGAATCCGGGCTTGTTCGGCATTTTCATCCGTGTTTAATAAAGTCTTACGCACTTCTTCGGTTTCCCAAAGCAAGGCTTGCGTTTTTTGCGCAATTTGATCAATTAATACTTGTAAAGATTGTGCCAATTGATCAGTTAGTTCTGTTTCAAATTTTTGTTGAATCTCTCTAAAGAGTTCTTCACGAATTTTATAATTACCTTCCCGCGGATCCGGCATAGAGATAGTTCTACCCGCAGTATAAATACGCTTTAATTCATCCATTTGACCGGTCGTCAGATTTGACAACAAGGCTTCAATTTTTGCATCGTATGCGGCATGTAAAGTCGCTAACTCTTGATGCTCTGCACCTAAAGCATCGGCTTCTTTACGACCTTGAATACTCTCGGCATACCAGACATCAAAATCTTTTTTAATGCGTTGCCATTCACGGCCCCACCACTGATTAAAGTCTTTACCTAAAAGATCATCTTCTTCTATATCACCTTCGGCAAACTCAGCATAAGTGGGTTCGAGTCTGACTAAAATATCACCGGCATATTGCAATATGTTGGCAACCAAAGCGTCACAACGTCTTTGCAAAGCATCTGCACGCTCGTGATCAATATAATGGTTAACCATTTCTTTTAGGATACCGATACCATCGGTAATACCCAATTTCTTTAGTTTTAATTTGTCATCCGCGTTTTTAGTGCGTCTTAAAGTGTCTTCTGATGGAATACCAAACTCTACTAAATGGGCCCGCGCGCAAACTGGAATCATGCGTCTTTCTGGCACATCTGGCCAATAATTTCTGTGCTTTTGTAGAGTTTCTTTAAAGTCTATTTGATCATCTAAAGCATCAGCTTGTGTTAACACTAAAAATACTTTGTCAGACACTTTAATGCTTGGGTCATCTGAATCCGCAATCAACAGAATTTCTTTTTCTGGCCCCGTAATAGAAGGCTGCTTCATCTCTTTTGCATAGATAATCGCGTCGCAATGTTTTAGACGCTCTATCGCTTGATCAGAATGCATTTGAATACCTGAATTAAAACCAGGTACATCATGAAAAACAATGTCTCTATCACTTCTTAAGCGCACTGTTTTAAGTTGAATACGTTTGATAGCCAATGACTGTGCCCGATTTTTAAACACAGCTGCTTGCAGTTGTTCATGCACTTCACTGATGTCTATAAAACTTTGGGTATAGCCACTTTTTTGTTTAGTAAATTCGTAGATAGCACTGAGATTTTTTTCAGTGTAATCATAATCCTCTTGGATTTCTTTTCTTTCTTTATCATTCAACAGACCCTCTAGCGCCAATTTCCTTTGATGCTGTAAAGTGCCTATCTCTTCCTTGGTGTAATATTGAATAAATAGTAATTGATCTTGTTCAGTTTGAGCAGACCAAATCTCTGTGCTGGTAAAGGTACATCTTTCACGAGCCGAAGGTAGAATCTCTTGACCTAACCAAGCATTTAATAAGGCACTCTTACCGGCCTTTTCTAAACCAATGACAGCGACTTCAAACCGATTTGCATGTAAGCGTTCTAGTTGACGATTTAAGCGTACTTGCTCAACATTAAGGCGTTGAACCAGTTCCGGTGCTAAATCCTCACCCGTTTTGTTACATAGCGTTACTAGTTTATCTGCGAGTACAGAAGTAACTTCTAATCGGGCAAGCTGTTCTTGACAAGTTTCTAGCCAGGTAGTCATAAAAATTCCAGGATTGTTGAATACTTTTTAAAACCAGAGTCCCTCCAGTTTTAGAGGGATTAATGCGGGTAGACGCTAAGGGCTCTACCCGCTATTAGACTTAGTGAGCTACTTCAACCTTTGCGCCTTTAACTTGGCCGATTTCTGCAAGTGTCTCATTAAACCAAGTTGTTTCAAGATCAAAAGGTTTACCACCTTTAATTCTTGGGAACTCAATTGCTCTTAATACATTGCCACGATCTTCATCATGACCAATTACGCCAGACTCACGACGGAATGCACATTCCACTGCAAGGTCAGCACATGATTTAATCAAACGGATATCTTCAACATTTGAAGCAGCCGCTCTAGCAAAGTAACCTGATTTTTGAATCAAGGTTTTTTCTGCGCCCAACATCTCCGCAAATTGCTCACCGAACCATTTACCTGGATTAACCGCATCCAATTTAACGTGGCCAAACGCGTCACGCGGTACTTCTTGACCTTTAGCTTGCATTTCTGCAACGATTGATTCTACGCCAGCACCTTCTGATACGAAAATGTTAACGCAATCATATTTATCCATTACTGCACGTAAACGTTCTGCTTCTGCAGCAATATCAATGGTCATTTCAGGAATAAATACGCCATGAACTTCAAATGCGTTACGGTCTAAACCTAATTCTGGTAACCACTCAGAACGATCTAATAATTTACGGTACTCTAAAGCAGTTGCCGCTGTTAACCAGCCACAGCTACGACCCATCACTTCGTGTACGATTAACATACGAGGGTTTGCATTGTTTTCTGCAACCACATTAGCAAAATAACGTGCGCCTTGTTCAGCCGCAGTCCATGCACCTAATGATTGTTTAATAGGGAATACATCGTTATCAAC
>CAJADF010000036.1 GCA_903938485.1 uncultured Methylococcaceae bacterium | reverse complement strand
TGTTAAACCTATTGGTCCTTGTAATCCAGTATCACCCTTAAGACCTGTCAATCCTATTGGTCCTTGGATACCTTGGTCACCCTTAGGTCCTGGTCCTTGTAATCCAGTATCACCCTTAAGACCTGTCAATCCTATTGGTCCTTGTAATCCAGTATCGCCTTTAGAACCCTGTGGACCTGTGGCTCCCAAACCCAATACTTGCCACGCGGTGACCACTGTGGATGGATTTTTATTTTTATTGCCCGCAACCAATGATAGATAGGTTTTATTGTTAAAAGTAATCACATCACCGGCCGCATAAGTGTCGGTATTTGTCCACGCACCATAATAAGAGCCCAATTTAACCGCCGCTTGGGCAGTTTGAACATTAAGACACAAACAGGTGATTGCAGATAAGCCGACGTTTCTCAGAAAAGCATTTGTCATCATTAGATCTCTAATATGGTGAGGAGTATTTATTTTCTCAAGATTCTAAGATAATTTATGAATGAAAACAAGTAAGTTTGTACCAACCACTTAAAACCCAACCGGCCTCACATGTATTGTGGGGCTTTTTTTTGCCTTCAATTTAGGATAACTCCATGCTTAAAATAACCCACCCCGACCAACTCCAAAACAGTTCGAATTCCGTCCTGATCCAGATTGTCAATCAACGCTTTTTTGAATTGGGAGAAACTACAATGTATATCATCGAAGACGGTGACGTCATTTCCGACATCGAAGCCACCCTCGATATTCCCATCCTCACCAATCTGTTTGATTCACTGACCTACCCCGACCCAGACTTTGTGCCCAGCTTTGAAGTGCTGGAAGATCACGGTGATTTCTACGAAATGGTGTTCATTCTGTCCGACGGTGATGATGCCATTTTGATCTTCATTCCAAAGACGGCAGGTGTAGACCCTCAATTACTGTCGATGTGTGCCGAATATTCAATTATAGGCGACTCAGTTTAGATGTTTATTAAGAGAGCGATACGCTTTTTTGGGTATCTTATTTGAATATCCACCAACCAAAGGAACCTCCATGTTCATCCTGACTTTGCTCATCATTTCTCTTATCTCTTTGCTGTTCAGCACCACCCGAGTATTTGGCTTTTTCAGTCTGGTACTCATTTCGTACATGTACCCCTTGCTCATATTTTTACTTATTAGTCTTGCGGGTATTTACTTCTACTTCACCAACACTAGGACATAACCATGAATATCATCAACCAACTTTTAGACTTAACCGAAGACACTCTGGACTCAATCAGCATTGAAGCTTTATGGATTGTGGGGTTGGATCCCGACGACTTTGACTTTGAGTCTTGAATCACCGCAGTAAATATCTTTCAGTAAACCCTTTCTACTAACCACCTCCCCTCACCTTTTCCCGATAACGCCAACATCAGTCACTTTAATGTGAAGAATTGCGTGCACCTGAAATTTGGTGTGGGGATCTTTCAAAACTTTGGAGATAACCCATGATCACAAGAAAATTATTGCCCGTAAACCTAAGAACTAGCATCACCGCCGATCTGTTCGGTGTTCATTATCCCTTCAGACTGGAACCGGCCATATTTGGTTTGGCCGAAAATCTGTCCGAGGATTACACAGGTGCCTATTGGGATATGTATACCCTGTCCAACGGTGGGTTTTATATGTGTCCCAGCAGTGAGGATCTATTTAGTGTCAGCAGTATGAACGGATTTCAAGGTCAGATGTCCGCCGATGCTTTGGGCATAACGGCCTGTCTATTTGCCTACAATCATTTGTCATTTTGCCGGATCGATGGCTTTGAGGAGGTCTGCGCGAAACACTATGATCTGCTGAGAGATTTCATGTTGGAGCACCCTGAGGCGGGGGTGATTCTGAGGGCCATCGATTGACCTGATCATTACTTAACAATACATAAATATTTAGCTTGATTGTCGCTATCGATATTAGGTATATTTTCTCTTGAAATGTTTTGAATTGTCTTGGAACTAATACCCACTACCAAGCATGAACATTTCAATAGTGGGGGTACGATATGCGTGCGATAGCGTTATCGTTAATAAACTTTGAGTGTGCAATACTCTATCGCGGTGCACTCAAGGGCTGTCAATATCAGAGCGCCACCGTAGTCGCATGCGGGTAAGCTGATATTTTCAGTAGTGTGTCTCGAGAAGCCTGCCCAAGATATTTTTGGGTTGAGGTATGTGCGTACGAAAATTGAGGGCTTTTGTATCCGCTCCCTTTGTTTTCTATGTACTCTTGCGGATGCGTTTTTTAATTAAAAGGCATTCATGAAAATCGAACAGCACAAAAACGTGGTGAAACAACCCATTGACGCTCGAAATCTTAAAATTCCTACCCGTACTAAAGCAACACCCTCGCTAGAACCCGAAGTAAAAAATGATAATCCCGTCACCATCAATGATAGTTGTGCGACTCACCAAAACATAGAAGGCTTGGAGCTATTGAACGTATTATGGGGCTCGAAAGATGCATCTCATCAAATCGGGATGCTTAATAGAACAACAAAAGTGTTTAAGAACCTTGCGGTAGAAAACACGATTGATGCGCTAAATCAGATTGATAAAATCGACAACCATTCAGAGAAGTATTTTGCTTGTGCGGAGTATTCAAACACAGCAAGTCGTACCGCCACTAATGTTTCAGGGGCAAGGGCGTTCTGGATGGATTTTGATTGTGGGGAAGATAAAGACAAAGATAATAAAGGTTATCTTACTAAAGAGATTGCCAAACAAGAATTGAATAGTTTTTGCGAAAAATATGGAATACCTCAAGCAACTCATATGGTTGACAGCGGTAATGGTCTTCATGTGTATTGGGGATTAGATGGATCTGTTTGTCGTGAGAAATGGCAAGACACTGCAAAAAAGCTTAAAACATTGACCATCCAAGCTAATTTAAAAGTGGATGGCAGTCGGACAGCCGATATTGCCAGTGTATTACGCGTTCCCGGCACGATGAACAACAAAAGTGACACACCAAAACCAGTTAGGTTGATTGAAAAACGCGCAGAGTTAATCAAGGTTGAATTAATGTTACAACGCATTGAGGATGCCCAAAAAAAACTGGACGCTGATAAACCGGCTAAAAATAAAAATGTGAGCACCAGCAAAACCGTCGTTCTTGAATCTGATCGTCCAGAAATATCCAAATTAGAATCTGCGTTGAAGAAACTTGATCCTGATTGTAATGAAGCCACTTGGAAATTAAGAAGAATTGCTCCGATGGCAAATATTGCCGCGGACTTTCCTGACCTTTCTGATGAACTTTATATAATGGCAAAAAAATGGAGCAGTGGTGAACTTGCCGGAACCGCATCAGTTGCTTGGAGTACTCCCGGCAATAGTAATGGTCTTACCGGTGAAGAGGCTTTTGAAATTGAATGGAAACGTTTTTATAAGAGTAACTTTACAGGTAATAGAACAAACTTAGGCACGATATACTTCGATGCGAAAGAAGCAGGCTGGAACGCACCCGAAGAAGAATTTACAACAGATAACAACGTTTCGAGCATCATTGAAGCCGAAAAACCTTTAGATCCATTACAGTCCTTACAAGCGCAGTTTGCTTTAATAAATGTTAACGGGAAACTTTATACATTTGACAAGTACCGACTGGAAGCATCAGAAGGTAAGATAGCTCCAAAGCTAGAATTATCAAATCGAACCGATGGAACATTATTTCTTGAACGCTCTCATGCAGCGCGATTTCCAAATAATGATTTTCAGAAATTGGCAAAGGAGTTTTTTAAGAGCCCCTTAACAACTTGTTATGATGGTGTTGATTTTCATCCCAAAGGTGTGAATAAAAATTACTTAAACTTGTGGGTTGGGCCACACCGAAAGGCTAAGAAAGGTAAGTGGGAGAGAATTTACTCCTTTTTATTGAATGTAATCTGTGACGGTGATCTTGTCTCTTACCAATATTTAATAGGGTATATAGCTCACGCATTACAACGTCCTGAAGAGAAACCCGGCGTGATGTTAATACTATTAGGTGCTCAGGGCATTGGCAAGGGAACATTGGGGCGTATTTTTCAGAAAATATGGACTTCAACCTATTTACAGATAAGCAATATCGATCATGTTGTTGGTAACTTTAATGCCTCACTTGAAAGATCATTTATTGTATTTATGGATGAGGCCTTGTTTTCAGGAGATCGGAAGTCTTCTGATGCGCTTAAATCGTTGGTGACAGAATCATTCATTCAGATTAACGAAAAACATCAACCTGCTAGACAGACTCAAAGCTTTCATCGGTTCATTGCGGCGACTAATGCATCGCATTTCAAGAACACTGAGCATGATGACCGTAGAGACTTTGTTTTAAAGGTCAGTGAAAGTCATAAAAACGATCATGATTACTGGGTTAAGCTAGATCATGAAATGAATAATGGCGGTATCGAGGCTCTTCTATATGATCTTGAAGAAATGAATTTAACTGAGTTTAATGTCCGTGCTAAACCTTCAACAGCGGGATTATTGGAACAAAAACTTATGAGTTTAGGGTCAATAGAACGCTGGTGGTATGATTGTTTAGATAGCAGTCAATTTGACTCAGCTTCAGATTCGGGGCTTGACCTTGGATTGATGGGATTCACTGGTGACAGTGGGTGGTCAGATTTTATTAGTACTCAAGATGCCATAAATTATATTTGGACTTTTAATGCCGGTAGAATGTTTAAAAGACCAAGTGCCGCTGATGTTATAAAAGCCATAACTACTGTTTGTCCCAGTGCAAAAGCGTTACAAAAACAGGAGAATAAAGCGCGTCATCGTGGTCTGTCTTTGCCGCCGCTCCAAGTGGCCAGAGCAGAGTTTGAAACGTACATTGATGGTTCTCTGTCTTGGTCTGACGTTGTTGTTTAGCCCCAAGTTGTAGGTTTTTTTTTACTTTTTGGTTGCACGTCTCACTCGTCACTGCACGGGTGGGGCGTGCGCCTCTATCCCATGGCTGGCGTGGGCTGCGATCCTGTTGCACGGCATACTCGGCTTTTTTTAAAATATTTTTGTAACACCCATCAAAAACACCCGCAGACACAATCTACCGCATCCCCCCAAAACACACCCAAAAAACGCCCACAAAAAAATTAAAAAAAAACCACAAAAAAGACGTGCGCCCCGTGCAAAACAGCCACAGACCATGCATCACAAGGCCTACAGACGAACGGCAAGACGTGCGCCACCGAGAGCACACCCAGAGAACACCAAACAGACCGGCACACCACAACCTCAGCACTGGAACCCCGCCACGGACACCAACATCAACACGAACACCCGCAAAAACCGGCCCAAAAACGCGCAGTAAGACCCAGACCTGACGCACACGCTATTTTCTGGCACGCCCCTTATAACAACATACCAGACACCCAAAACCCGACGGACCTGCGAGGCCCTGAAAGTGACTTATTTTCAACCGAAAAAACACTCATTTTTTAAACCCGAAACCATCAAAATCCGCACTAAAAGCCCCAGATTTCTATGCATTTTTGTAATTAGTTGATGCATTTTGAAGCCAAAAACAATCGATTTCCACGTTCTTTTTAGTCCTGTTTCACCCCCAAACTAGCACTCAAAACCCATATTTTTAACCACTAAATCCGGAGATTTAACGATCAATTTAAACTCAAAAACCATCCATTTTTATCTAACTTTTCCAATCAACCCCTGAGGTATTCTTATGAAAGCAGCAACACAAACATCCAACTCATTTATATCCTTAAAATCGGCCAAAACATCAAAGATTGGCCTGCGTTCCGAAGGTTCTATTCATTACCATGTACTGGCCGACCCAGCGTCAAACCTGTATTTCAATATCACCGGTAATGACGATGACGGCTATTACTCCAAAGAACTCATTTCGGTGGATTCTATCGAGAAGTTACTCAAAGACATCAAACCCAACGTCGGTATGTCTTCATCTGTGTTTAGGAAAGTCTTTATTGGTCAATCCAACAACAATCCCGCGTTTCTTGCCGCCATTTTGAGATCAGAGAAATTACTCAAACCCATGGAAGATGCCGTGAAGAAACATTGCCTCGGTATCGACTTGGGGAAGTGGAAATCTGACATGCTGAAACTGTCCGGTAAAGCCGAAAAGTTCTTGCTGGAAGTCCCCCAAAAATCATTACCTAAATCTGTAGATCCAAGCAACGACCTTGATGACACCGAGTTTGATTTGTTACAACCTAAGTGATGGTGTTTTTGACTAAAGCTCATTCTGGTTGCAGTTGTTCCCAAACGACCAGAGAGTGACAGTACACCCCGCACCACCCAAAAGGGCATTGACCTAAGCCACTGACTGTAAAGGCTTAATGACCGCCCTTTTGGCATTGTTCCCAAGACTACGATTCCTTGACTCTGAATCAGCGTCATTTCTTACGTTTTTCATCTTTTTATCCATTCAACCGGAGATATTCCTGTGCTCACCAAATTTAAATTTACCCAGAAAGCCCTAGAAGCCATACCGCCCCATCCTTTGGAATCCAAAGCCACCGATCAAGAGTACAGTGACACCGTGGTCATTGGTCTTAAGTTATTGGTGGGTAAGAAAGGCAACAAACGCTTTCTATTTCGTTACCATCTAAGAAATCGCAAGTGCTCCACATCCTTGGGTACCTTCGGGGCCATCAGTGTAGATGAAGCCCGTGTATTGGCCAATCAATATAAAGCCTTGGTCACTCAAGGCAGAGATCCCAAGCAAGAACGAGATGAATTTAAGAACCGCATCTGTTTTGGCGAGTTTGTTCATCAACATTACCTACCCCACGCAAGCAGTTATAAACGCAGTATCAAAAGTGATGAATCTAAATTCAAGCACTACCTCCTCCCGAAGTTTGGTGATGTACCCCTGTCGGATATCACCACCAAGCATATTCAAAACTACCACAATCTTCTCAAAGCAAAATTGTCACCGGCCACAGCGAATAGGCATTTATCTCTATTGCATCGACTCTTCAACTTGGCTGTGCAATGGGGTTATCTTGAGAAGAATGTGTGTACCGGCATCAATAAATATCAAGAGAATAATAAACACCAGCGATTCTTGAATAACGAAGAAATCCGTAATTTGTTTTATGCGGCCGACAGTGATGGCAATCTCTATGCAGCGGCCTATGTCAAAATACTGTTACTGACCGGTGTCAGGCGTTCTGAAGGTTTGGGTATGAAGTGGGAACATCTGCAATTGGATGGCCCTAAGCCCATGTGGTATGTACCGCACACCAAATCCGGTAAATCCAGATATGTCATTTTGAACCCAATGGCGGTGGAGATACTGAAAGCGTTACCCAAGGTCTACGGCAATCCTTATGTGTTTGTGGGTAAGGTGGCAGGTCAACCGATCATCAATCCCATTAAGGCGTTTAAGCGTATGTTGGATCTGGTGGGTATTGAGTCCAATTTTAGGCTTCATGACCTGAGACACACCCACGCCAGTTTGATCATCAATAATGGCGGCTCGCTCTATGACGTCCAAGCGGCGCTTGCCCATGCAAACAGCAGTATCTCAGAACGGTATGCCCATTTGAGTGAAGAGAATCGTCTCAAAACCAGTTACAACATATCGAATGTGGTGGCGGGGGCAATCAATGACCGTAAATCAGGGACTGTCAGAAACGTGGGTGTTAGACTTTAGATCGTTTGGTTTGGATGCAAAACAGAGGCCTCAACATAAAGGCCTCCTTTGTTTATTTGGACTGTGACTAAGCGGTTTTGTTACGACGTTTCAAGCCCATAAGGCCAATTAGCCCAGACAGGAATAACCAGACTGCACCGGGGAGCGGAACGGCGGCAACATCGCCCGGGCGAACAGCCCATGCGTAGAACTGGACCCACTTATAGCCGGTGCCCTGGACGCCATCGAAGGTATCGAAGACCCACGCGTCGTAGGGAAGGGACGCGTACTCACTACTCGACCAGTACACATAGCTCTGCACGTTAGAAAATAAATTGTAATTGGCATTATGCGTTGTGGTAATTGAAGTACCCGCTACACCACCGAGTTGGTTATAAAATAAATCGCCCATTTGGCTAGTAGTAATGTTATAGCCATAATTATTTGGGTTCGCTGCATCTGCAGTCGTGGGTAATGTCCAACCTGTTACGCCACCTAATCTTAAGTTG
>CAJADF010000035.1 GCA_903938485.1 uncultured Methylococcaceae bacterium | reverse complement strand
TCGAGAACAACGGTATCGATGAAAGTGCGCGCTGTAGGACCTGGCGGTGCTGGAGCGTGGTCTACTGTAGCGACGGCAAGAGCACAGTAAGGGTTAACAGGATTGGGTTGCAGGAAAATCGCAACCCAAGACTTAAGCCTGGAGCCTGAAGCTTTAAGTAGTTAGATGTAAGAAAGGGGGCTAGCCGAAAGGTTAGCCCCTTTTTTTATGCCTAAAGCATTGTAATAATAAGCCATAAAAAAACCCCGCGAAGTCCTAAGACTTGCGGGGCTTTTTAGTATTAAGTGCCTTATGCGGGTAATGATTTAATATGTATATCTTGTTGAGGGTAAGGCATTTGAATATTATGCTCACGTAAGGCTTTTTCTATACGAATATATAAAAAATGGGTAACGGGTAGTCGATTAGCCATTTCATCAACAAAAATTCTAATAGAAAAATTGACTGCACTCTCACCAAATCCGACTATCAATACACAAGGGGCGGGTTCTTTTAATATTTCTGGCATATCTAGAACACAGTTAAACATCACTTGGTGGGCTAATTCTAAATCTGTGCCATAAGCAACATTGATTAATAATTCTAAGCGGGTGATGGTGTCACTTAATGTCCAGTTAACCAGTTGGCTGGTTATAAAGGTTTTATTTGGCACAACATGTTCTTTTTGGTCCCAATCTATTAATGTGGTTGCTCGCATTTGTATACGACTCACTTTTCCTGTAATTGAGCCAATGGTGACAGTATCACTCACGCGTATAGGGCGTTCAAATAACAAAATTATCCCAGAGACTAAATTTGCAAATATCTCTTGAAGCCCAAAGCCTAATCCCACACTGAGTGCTGCAACTAACCATTGTACTTGTGACCAGCTTCCACCTAATTCATTGGCTATGCTAATAAAGCTAATAGTGATGATGGTATAGTTTGCCAGTTGATTAAAAGCGTAACGGGTGCCTGCTTCAATCGCTAACCGTCTAAATACTAATATTTCCATGACACCGGACAAGTTTCTTACTGACACGACCGCTATAGATAAGTAAACACTCGCCATGAGTAAGTTACTCAGGGTGACGGCTTCATATAGTTTTTGTTCATCTTTGATGGTTAAGTGTTGCCAAAGCACAATATTTTCTAAAAATGAGAATGCCGGTAACAAGTTTTTCCATATAATCCAAAAGCTAACCACCAAGCTTAGACCAATGAATACATTGAGTAATCTAATTGTTTGAGCGTTAATTTTGGGGATATCGATAATTGATGCTAAGTTGGGAAGTATTGGATTTTCACTTGCTGCAGAGGTTGTTCTATCATTATTTAATGCCGCTTTTCGTTGTTCTTCTGCATTTTTAAGCATTAATTGATGTTTTATGATCGTTAACCATCGCTCTACTAACTGGTGGATTATGATTGCGCAAAATATTAAGCGCATTGATTGAATAAGTTGTCCTTGTAATTGCAACGCACTTAAATAATAACCGGCAATTGCAAATCCAATCATTATTAGGGGTACGATGTATATAATGGAATACCAAACGAAGCTTAATTTATTGAGTAAAATAAACTTTTGTAGTTTTAATGCGCTATTAAATAAACCTGTTTTGGGATGTAGTAATCGTCCCCAGAATAATGCTATACCTATCATGCTGGCAATAAATGCCAAGCGTCCTAAGTTATCACCATATAAGGTGTTATTTGAGGCAGCCGTCGCAGTTATCAAAAAACTACTTATAATGGCAACATAACGCACCCAATGTAATTCTTTTTGGATTTTTTGACAGTTTATTTTTTTCCAACCGAAGTGTTTGTTAATAATGCCGTTAATGGTAAATAATTCATAAAAGTAGTTTATAAATAAGTAGGGGACGGCAGCGTTTTTAAAACCTATTCCGATGGCTCGGGTAAAGTCATTGAGATGCAAATCTACATTGATTAACCACCCATAATAAGCAAAAATTAGGGGTAGGTTTGCTACCCTTAAAAAGTTATAAAACAAGGCCTGTAAGGTAAAACTAAAATGGGTGGTGTATTTTTTACTATGATTAGCATTATTTGTAGCGAGTTGTTGTAATGCCCAATTTCTGGAATATTTAAGTCCTACAATTAATAAAATACCTAGGATAAATAACAGCGTTTTTTCTTTAAATAAATGCCCGAGGTCAGTGATAACATGTAACCCGTTAATAGGGGATAATAACCATTTGATGGCGTAGTATAAATTAGCCAGTGTTTCGATACTGAAGGGGTCAGAACTTTTAACCCAGAGCAAATTTTCATCAAGATATTTTGTAAATTTATTCGCTTCAGTGATGAGTTGTTGTTCTGAAAAGTCATAGTCACCTAATATTCTTAAATAGGTGCTGTAGTCTAATGTTAATTTGTTTAATAATTCTTTTTGATTATCAAGTAGTACTCTTATTTCAGATTGAATCATAAATCTATCAATAGACGCGATTGATTTATCGACTTGTGTATCCATGAGTACTTTAAGATAACTATCAATATCACTTATTTTTTTAAGTTTATCTTCTGATTTATATTGTTCAAGACTTGCTAAAGCGGTCTCGTTTTGTATGGTTTCAAGTTGTAAATAGGCTTGGGCATTGGCATCTAGATTTCGACGTTGTTCTCGTAATATTTTTCCTAGTTCAGGACTGATAGCGGCTAGGCTTATTTTTTTATCAGCACCTTTGAATTCTGTATTGATCTGTTTTGTGGCTTCGTCGGCTTTATATTTTTGATCAGTATAATTTTCAATTTTAAGATTTACCGCTTGAAGTGCTCGCGAAAGTTGAATATTCTCCCGCGTTAAATTTTGTATGAGTAGATGTTTGCCGGCTAATTCTTTTTCTGCCTCATTAAGTTCATTTTGCATGTTTTGGGCATCTTTTTCTCGCCGATCAATTAAAATTGACTCAATGGTATTGATGATAGGAAGTAGTCCATTTTTTTGTAATTCAGTGAGTTGCAACTGGGCTTTTAATATTTCAACGCGTGCTGGATTGCTAATTGCTTCAATATCTAGCATTTTAGTTTCAGTCGTTCGTGCGTCCACTAAGGTTTTGAGTAATATTAAATTAGCTTCTATTTCTATCTTGTTAGTGTTTTTGTTTGTAGCTTGTTGAATTTGAGTTTGTGTGGCTTCTAGGTCTTGTTTTGCGCTTAAAATTTCTTCACGTATTTGTACGGGTCTTGATTGTTGAAGACTTAATTCATTTTCAATTTTCTTATATTGTTCGTCTAAGGCACTGACTTTGCCTTTTTCGATAATTTCTCGTTGCTCCAAATCAGTCGTGGAAACTTTAGTAAAGTCTTCTAATTTTTGTTTTGACAGATTCGCTACGGTGTCATTAATTTCATTTTGATAGTTTTTTAATAAGTCAGTTGATTGTTTAATAGATTGATTAAATTCCAGACTACGACTTTTATAACTTTCTATATTACTTAGATTGTCTTGCGCTGATTGATAAATGGATAATAATTTAGATTTAAGATCTTCATCCAGCCCTTTACGATTGTTAACGGCATCAATTTTGGCTTGTAAGGTATCTTTATTAATATCGATTATGGAGCTATGAACTTGAACGTTTGGATGAGTTTTAGCGTGAAGATTTAGCGAAGTAAAAAATAAGCTTAATAATAGCGTAATAAAAATAGTAGGTTTTGTTATGGCGTTAAGACGATTAGTTATATACATAGCAAATAATTAGGTACGAGAAAAAGTATCTGGATTCATACATATTGATGATTTCAATATTACACGCTTATATTATTTACTACAAACGCATAAGATATTGTGTCCTATCAGGATAATACAGTTTATCAGGGTATAATTAACTTAATTAAATTTAAATCACATCATTTCACATTATTACAACATATGACTCAACTACTCACTTGTTTTAAAGCCTACGATATTCGTGGCCGTTTACCTGAAGAATTAAATTCCGATATTGCTTATAGAATTGGCAGGGCTTATGCGCAATATATTAAGCCTAAGCGTGTAATTGTTGGACGAGATATGCGTTTATCGAGTAACGATTTGGCGACAGCTTTGATAAATGGGTTACTTGATGCGGGCGTAGATGTTTATGATATTGGTTTATCGGGTACTGAAGAAGTTTACTATGCTACTTTTGCGTATCAAGATGCGGGTTTGGCTATGGACGGAGGGATTATGGTGACTGCAAGCCATAACCCTATAGATTTTAATGGCATGAAGTTGGTACGTGAGCACAGTAAACCGGTCAGTGGTGACACAGGGTTAAATGACATTAAACAAATTGCAGAGCTAAATCAATTCTCTGATGTAGTCGCTAAAAAAGGGGTAATGAAGAAAATTTCTATTGCTAAAACTTATACAGAGCATTTGCTAACTTACATCGATGCTTCGGTGTTAAAGCCTTTAAAAATAGTCGTTAATGCGGGTAATGGTGTGGCGGGTCATGTGATTGATGATTTGGAAATGGCGCTGCAAAAAGTCACTCAGCACCCATTGGCGTTTATTAAACTTCATCATGATCCTGATGGGTATTTTCCTAACGGGATTCCTAATCCTCTACTTCCAGAAAATAGAGAAAGTACAATTAACGCAATCAAAACCCATAAGGCAGATTTAGGTATCGCTTGGGATGGTGATTTTGATCGCTGTTTTTTGTTTGATGAAAACGGCCGATTTATTGAGGGGTATTATATCGTCGGTTTGTTGGCAGAAGCGTTTCTTAAACACTATCCTGGTGCAAAAATTGTACATGATCCCCGCTTAACTTGGAATACGGTGGATATTGTAAGTTCGATGAATGGGGTGCCCATTCAAAGTAAAACTGGGCATGCATTTATTAAAGAACGTATGCGTCTAGAAGATGCGGTTTATGGGGGAGAAATGAGTGCCCATCATTACTTTAGAGATTTTTCATATTGTGATAGCGGCATGATTCCTTGGTTATTAGTTATTGAGTTGATGAGTCGATCGGGTAAAGGTTTGTCAGAATTAGTTGATGAGCGTATGCAAAAATTTCCAGCCAGTGGTGAAATTAATAGGACCCTACCTCAGGCTATTACAGCGATAGAACACGTTAAAGAGTGTTATCAGCAATCTGCAATAAGTATAGATTATACCGATGGACTGAGTATGGATATGGGGGAATGGCGTTTTAATTTACGTTGTTCCAATACAGAACCGTTAGTGAGATTAAATGTTGAATCACGCGCCGATTTTAAACTTATGCAAGATAAAACGGCTGAATTATTAAAGTTGTTGAAGTAGTATTTATCTTTGTTTAATAAATATAATGTTTCATTTATATTAAATTTTGATGAAATGTAATACATTTTTATATGTCTTTTAACAAAAATAATCGTTTTCTTGTGATTGGATTTATAAGTTTATGCCAGTTGGCAATAAGTAATGTAACCTTTATCTATTTTAAGTGTATGTATTTAAAATTGATTTAATAACAAGTCTTTTTTAGTAGTTAAGTTTTAGTTATTTTTATTTTTCACAAAGCCTTAAATTATTGTTTTTGTTGTTAAAGTACTTTATTGAATAGTATTGTGTTTGGTGGTATTTTATAGCGTAAAGTTTAAATAAAAACTTTCGTAATTATTCACCACCAGCAAGCAAATAAGTTAGAAACTTTATTTGATTATTCATTAAATAGGTATTATTAATGGCAATAAACACTACTTCTACAATTTTGATGAGTAATGTAACTGCTGTATCGTTACATGATGATTCGTTTGTTGGTATCGATAATACATTAACGGCGCTTGAAGATACGCCGATTATAGTAGATATCCATGATTTTTCTAACGTTGATGAAGAAGATTACCATCAAGTTTTTATCAGAATTAGTCGTTTACCTATTGCGGGCGTCTTAACTTTTGATGGTATTGCTGTTGTAAGAGGTCAGTTAATTTCAATTAATGATATAAAAGCTAACAAATTAGTATTTACCCCGTCGGCAAACGAAAATGGTGATACCTATGCATCCATTAAATTTCAAGTTATCGACGATGTTGTTGCTTCAAACGTTCTTGATGATGAGGATTCTATTCAGCATACCCTAACCATTAATGTTACGCCTGTTAATGATGCGCCGAATGGTAACAATTCAACATTAACGACATTGGAGGATACTGCATTAGTTATTGGAACGAGTGCTTTCGCAATAACTGATCTAGAGCACAATGGATTATTAGCTGTAAAAATAACCGACTTACCAACACACGGTGTTTTAACGTTAGACGGTAATGCTGTTGCAGTAGGTCAATATATCGCTGCCACAGATATTGCTTCCCATGCTTTAGTTTATAAGCCTGACGCTAATGCAAATGGAACCGCCTATGTAACGTTTGGATTTCAAGTTCAAGATGATGGGGGTACTACAAATGGTGGTATTGATTTAGACCCCAATCGAAAGACAATCACTATCACTGTTACCCCTGTCAATGATGCGCCTATTCTGAGCGGATTGGCGCATTCAATTACTTATACTGAAGATACAGCACCCGTTGTTTTATCAAGTTCCGCATCGGTTTATGATGAGGAATTAAGTGCGCTAAATAATTACGCGGGTTCTAGTTTAACCATTGGAAGAGACGGGGGGGGTAATGCTGAAGATCAATTCGACGCCTCGGGTAATGTAAGTTTTGATGCAGATAATGTCATAGTATCTGGCGTTATTGTTGGAAGTGTATACCGTTTAAATGGGATTATAACGCTTACATTTAACGATAATGCCACTCAATCAGTGGTTAATGAAGTCATTTCGTCTATTGCTTATAGTAATAGCTCACAAAATCCAACGTCTAATGCGCAAATTTTGTGGACTTTTGACGATGGCAATACCGGCGCACAAGGTTTGGGTGATGCATTAAGTGCATCAGTTACTACTATAGTCAATTTGTATGGAGTTAATGACGCTCCTATTTTAAATGCATTTGCTGGACCTGTTGGTACTAATAAACAAGGGAATATATTCCCCATAAATTTTGAAACACTCGTTTCTCTTGGTGATGCTTCTGATGTTGATGGTTATGTCAGTGCTTTTACTATTAAATCATTGGCATCTGGTAGCTTATTAATTGGTAGTAATTTAGAAAGTGCAACACCTTGGGACTCTGTTAGTAATTATACCGTTGATGCAACGCATCAAGCCTTTTGGACTCCGAGTACCGATGTTACTGGTATATTGAATGCTTTTGCAGTGGTGGCTGTCGATGATGGGGGATTAGAATCCACACCTCCCGTACAAGTGCCTGTTGCAGTTATACCTGCTGATCATTGGGATGTGAGTCAATACCCTACGCTTAGTTTTATTGCTCATACTGTATTTAATGGGATGAATCTTACGCTACCACCCGTTATTACAGTGAGTCAAGGAGCAGGGCTAGGTGGGAATGCGTTCTTTTCTTCTACGGATGTTGTGGGTAATGAGCTAGTTGTTAATTGGATGTATCAGTTTGTAATCCCTGGTACTAAAGAAATTAAACAAGTATCTTCATCTTTTAATACGATTCAGTTATCCGTTCAGGACGTAACTCGTGGCATACAATCTATAGAGGTGCCATTCAATTTAATTAAAGGCGATGTTAGAAATAATAATTTATTAGCCGTTGAAGGCGTCAATATTCTATTAGGTGGTGCTGGTAAAGATACGTTAACGGGTTTTTCTGGTGATGATATTTTATGTGGAGGCACGGGTAATGATAATTACATTGTGAATAATACACATACCAGCATTGTTGAAAGTTTTGGTGAGGGGACAGATAGTGTTCAAAGTTCAGTGGATTACGTATTACCTGCTAATTTAGATAATCTTATATTAACCGGCACTCATAATTTGATAGGCACAGGTAATAGTTTAAATAACAAATTGTATGCAAATTTAGGTATGGATACTTTAGTTGGAGGAGTAGGATTTGATACGTTGATCGGAGGAAGTGGCGATGATACATTTGTTGTTAATATTACAAGTTTGGGGCGATTAGAAGATAAGATAGTGCCCGGATCTGCTATTAACAGTATTCAAGAAGTGGGTTTATATAGTGGCTCACTTTATACACAAATTTTACCGCTAGGTATTCAAAATTTTGACATATCAGGCACTGGCAGATCTTTAGTTAATTTAACAGGTAATGCAAGTTCTAATATTCTGATTGGAAATGATTCCAATAATACAATTGATGGTAAGGGTGGTGTAGATACTTTAGTGGGTGGTTTGGGTGATGATATTTATATTATTGATAACTCGGCAGATTTTGTTCTAGAGTTAGTGGGGCAAGGAATAGATTTAATAAAAAGTAGTGTAAATTTTAATATGTCTGTTAACGCTATTAATGTTGAAAATATCAAGTTATTAGGTTCATCCGCTGTGATGGTGGATGGAAATTCTCTGAATAATATGATTACTGGTAGTTCTTTAGGTAACATTTTGAATGGTAATGAGGGTGATGATACTTTAGTGGGCGGATATGGTAATGATACGCTAACGGGCGGCGCTGGGAAAGACAGTTTTTGGTTTGATAGTGTGCCAAATACATCGACAAATCAAGATATTATTACCGATTTTATAACGGGTGTTGATAAATTACAATTTAGTGCCAGTGTTCTGGTCCTGCTGGGCGGAAGTAAAGGACAGTTTTCGATAAATGATCCTCGATTTACTGCAAATTCAACGGGTATAGCCGACAATCCACTTGAGCGCTTAATTTATAATACTACGAGTGGTCAATTAAGCTATGACATTAATGGCAGTGCGCACGGTGGTTCAATTGTCTTAGAAGTATTGGGAGCTTCTACTCATCCAGTATTGGTTGCTACAGACATTGTAATTGTATAATTAATTTTTCTTCTTGTTTAATTAAACAGGCCTTCTTAAAAGTAAATAAATTTTTAAATAAACCGTGCATTTATGGAAATAAATTTTTCATGGTTTTTTATTTTATTTTTTTACGTAAATTATTTAGTGTTTTATTATCAATATCTTACAATAAGATATTATATTCTCTAGGGTGTTATCGTAATTATATTTGTTAATATACTTTTTTATTTATAGGAATTGTTGTATTATTTATTTTAATATTTGTTTGTGTTTCAGTCTTTTATGGGATTGACAAGGTATTCAAATTCTAAATAAATCTTAACAATTGCATTTTAATTATAAGGGTATTAACAATGGCTGCTTTAAATTTTAAGTTAAGTCTCATAAACGTTAATCTTTCTTGGGCTTTGCCAAGATATTCTCCTGATGCAGCTGTTGCTTTTTCATCTGTAGAAATTGCGGATTTAAAAAAAGATGGTAATTTTGATATTGTCGGCATCAATAATTATAAAAATAGCGTATGGGTATTAACTCCTAATGGAATAGGCGGCTACGCTGCTCCTGTCGAGTATTCTTTAAAATCAAATAGTTTTGTTAATGATGTAACCCTAGGGGATGTTAACGGAGATGGTAAATTAGATATTGTTACAGTAGAGAAAAATACCAATACAGTCTCTATATTGACTCAAAATACATCAGGTGGTTTTAACTTGCCAAACGCCTTAAGTGTGGGTGCAAGCTTAATTAATCCAAATCCTAAATCAGTCGTTTTAGGCGATATCAATGGTGATGGTACACTCGATATCGTTACGGCTGACTACAATAGTAATACTGTTTCCATATTGCCAAATAATGGCACAAGCTTTAGTAATCCTATTATATTAAGCGTGGGTACTGAGGCTGTGAATCCTCAATCTATTGCTTTAGGTGATTTAAATGGAGATGGAAAACTCGACATTGTAACGGCTGATTTTAATAGTAATTCAGTATCAATTCTTATTAATGATGGTATTAATGGATTTAAGAGTGCTGAAGTATTAAGTGTTGGTTATGGTGCTATTAATCCTAACTCAATCGCATTAGCGGATCTTAATGGTGATGGTAAGCTTGATATTGTTACTGCAAATTTGACTAGTAATAATGTATCGATTCTTTTTAATAATGCATTGGGTGGTTTTAAAGAGCCTATCCTGTTAAAAACCGCATCAGATCATCCATCAGAAGTTAAACTAGCTGATGTTAATGGTGATAACAGTATTGATATTATCACGTCTAATCGTAATACCACTTCAAGTTCAAAACTTAATAGTAACGGAATATCAATATTAACAAATAATGGTGTTGGTGGTTTTAATGAAGCTAATACGGTTAATACCGGTGGGGGCATCACAGGTGCTTATGCATTAGCAACAACTGATATTGATGGTGATGGTAAAGTTGATATAGTAACCTCAAATACAACGTCATCTTTATCATTATCAAAGTTAATTAACGCAAATAGTTCCTCATACTCTTTTACTAATACAAGTGCTGCTGTTAAAGCATCGCTTTCTGTTTATGGTTTACAAAATACTGGTGGAGCGGGACAGTTAAGTTTAACGGGGATTCAAAATTTAATAGGCAGTAAGTTTAACGATAACTTAAAAGGTAACTCAGACGATAATATTATCAATGGTGGTTTAGGTATAGACACCTTAACGGGTGGAGGTGGTAATGATACTTATGTCGTAAATATTACGGCTAAGGGTACTCTAGAAGATAAGATACTAGCCGGCAAAGGTATTGATACTGTACAAGTTACTGGCCATTATGACGGCTTATCCACTACCTTGATCGCAAATACGAACATAGATAATGTTGATATTTCTGCAACTGGATTTTCTCATCTTAATTTAACTGGAAATAGTTTAGCTAATAAATTAACAGGTAATGATTTTAATAATACGCTTAATGATGGTGGGCCTTCAAGTATAGGGGACACTTTAATAGGTGGTCTTGGGGATGATTGTTATATCGTTAATAGCAGTAATGATTTGATTATTGAATTAAATGGTCAAGGTATTGATACGGTTAAAAGTTCAATTTCATTAACCTTAGCAGTGAATGTTGAAAACTTGACTTTAACGGGTTCAAAAAACATTAATGGCACTGGTAATGATCAGAGTAATATTATTACCGGAAACTCAGGTAATAATATATTAACGGGTGGTTATGGGGATACTACTTTAATGGGAGGGGCAGGGAAGGATACTTTAATCGGCGGTCATGGTGCTAATACGTTCTGGTTTGATTCTGTTCCAAATGCTAAGACTAATGTTGATCTTATTAAAAATTTTATTACAGGATATGACAAGTTAGAATTTAGTGTGTCTGTTTTAAAAACTATAGGCGATGCAGGCCAGTTTTCTGATTATGATTCGCGATTTTGGTCAAGTTCTACTGGCTTAGCTCATGACGCTAGTGATCGTATTATTTATAACACGACTACCGGTGGTATCTCTTACGATAGTGATGGCAGTGGTAAAGGTGCCGCCGTTTTACTTGAGGTTTTAGGTGTCGATATCCATCCAACAAGTATTGCAGCAACGGACATTTGGATAGCGTAAATCAATCGATATGAATAAAAAAAAGGCGTATTTAATACGCCTTTTTTCTGTATGATTAAATTAACCGCACTTACTATCGCCGCAGTTTAAGCAAGTCATACAACCATCCATTAAAACTAATGCTTTAGTTTGGCATTTTGCACAAAGTAGAGCTTTTGCCGGAAAGTTTCCAGACTCATCTAATATTGACGTATCGCTGTGAATCGCTTCAAATTCTTTACGCTTAGCATTAAGAAATTGTTGTTGATGATTATCAAACTCAGGGCTTTGTAACATCCCTATTTTTTTAAGGTGCTGTTCAATGGTACAACCAATTTCAGCCACTAAAGAGGGCATAAATACTCCGCCTTTTTTAAAGTATCCGCCTTTAGGATCAAATACGGACTTTAATTCGTCAACTAAAAATACGGCGTCTCCACCTTTACGAAATACAGCTGATATTACGCGGGTTAACGCTAATACCCATTGGAAGTGCTCCATATTTTTAGAATTGATAAACACTTCATAGGGGCGACGCTCTTCATGTTCGGTATCTTCATTTAAGATCATGTCATTGATAGTAATATACAAGGCATGTTCTGATTGAGGTGTTTTAATTTTGTAAGTCGAACCAAATAAAATTTCTGGTCGAGCTACATTTTCATGCATGCTTTCTAAATCCAGTTGCTTAACTTCAACTGTAACTTCTTCTTGGGTATTTTTTTCTTCGAAATTAACTACTTTGTAGCTGATGATTTTCTTGCTGATCTTTTGTGCCATGATATTATCTCTTTAAAATTTACCGTAATAGCCTTCTTTTAAGGCATCAAATAAGTTAGCAGCACTGTGAATTTCGCCATCATATTCAACATCTTCATTGCCCTTAAGTTCAATGACTTCACCATCTTCTAATGTAAATTGATAAATAGTGTTTTCTAGATCCGATTCTTTTACTAAGACACCTTGAAATACTTCTGGATTAAAGCGGAATGTCGTACAGCCTTTTAAACCTTGATCGTATGCATATTCATATATCGATTTAAAATCCTCGTAAGGAAAATCTGTGGGTACGTTAGCTGTTTTTGAGATGGAAGAGTCTATCCATTTTTGGGCAGCGGCTTGAATATCAACATGCTGTTTGGGCGTTACATCATCAGCGGCTATAAAATAATCAGGCAGTGCATGGCTGGGATTATCACTGTATGGCATAGCATTACTGTTTATCAGTTCACGATAAGCTAATAATTCAAAGGAAAAAACATCTATTTTTTCTTTTGATTTTTTACCTGCTCTAATCACATTACGAGAGTAATGATGTGCAAAACTAGGTTCAATTCCATTGCTAGCATTATTAGCTAATGATAATGAGATCGTGCCTGTGGGTGCTATTGAGCTGTGATGTGTAAAACGTGCCCCTTTTGCAATAAGCTCTGCGATTAGTTCAGGTTCTTCTTTTGCTACTTGTTGCATATAACGACTGTATTTAGCCAGTAATACTTTTCCTGCGACTTGGTCACCTATTTTATAGCCATCTGTTACCATTTCAGGACGTTTATGCAACATTTCTCCGGTCACAGTAAATAATTGTTCCATAATTGGGGCAGGCCCTTTTTCTTTTGCTAAAGATAAAGCCGCTTTCCAGCCATCTATAGCCATAACTTTTGTAACTTCTTCAGTAAACTTGACTGATTCTGTGTCGCCATATTTCATGCCTAACATAGTCACTGTTGAACCTAAACCTAAATAACCCATACCATGACGACGTTTACTAATTATTTCTTCACGTTGTTGAGGCAAAGGCAGGCCGTTAATTTCAACAACATTATCTAGCATGCGGGTAAAAATTTTGATTGTTTTACTGTAATTAACCCAATCAAACGATGCATCGTTAGTGAAGGGTTTTTTAACAAAACGAGTGAGATTAACAGAACCTAATAAACAACTACCGTAAGGGGGTAAAGGTTGTTCACCACAAGGGTTTGTCGCACGAATATTTTCACAAAACCAGTTATTGTTCATTTCATTTACTTTATCAATTAAGATAAAGCCGGGTTCAGCATAGTCATACGTTGAACTCATGATAATGTCCCATAGACGACGAGCAGGGATGGTTTTACTGATTTTACATGCCACTAGACCATCATTATTGACGATATAACCGGTTTTAATGGGTAAGTCTCTCCAAATAATTTGTTCGATATTTTGTAAATCAAGTTTATCGGTATTGACTTCCTTTTTTGTTACAGGGAATGATAAAGCCCAAGCCTGATCGGTTTTGACCGCTTGCATAAACTCAGTAGTAATGAGTAGAGATAAGTTAAATTGTCTTAATCGACCGTTTTCTCTTTTAGCACGAATAAATTCAATTACATCGGGGTGACCAATATCAAAGGTAGCCATTTGTGCCCCACGACGACCCCCTGCCGAAGATACGGTAAAACACATTTTGTCGTAGATATCCATAAAAGATAATGGACCTGAAGTGTAGGCGCCAGCGCCTGATACATAAGCATCTTTAGGACGAAGCGTAGAGAATTCATAACCAATACCACAGCCTGCTTTAAGGGTTAAGCCGGCTTCGTGCACTTTGCCTAAGATATCATCCATTGAATCGGCAATTGTGCCGGATACAGTGCAATTGATGGTTGAAGTGGCAGGTTTGTGCTCTAGCGCGCCAGCATTTGAGATAATTCGACCTGCAGGAATAACACCTTGTCGTAAAGCCCAAAGAAATTCTGTATAGAATTGGTCTTTTTTATTGTCCGCTTCAACATCGGAAAGAGCTCTTGCAACTCTCTGATAAGTTTCATCAATTGTGTTATCGATAGCAATGCCATCTTTACTTTTTAAGCGATATTTGGTGTCCCATATATCCATAGATGCATCTTGGAACGGGATTTCCGTAACGGTATTAGCGATAACATGCAATTGTGCTGGCATAGGTAATAATCTCGAGGGTTAATGTAAGAAAATATTAAATTAAACCGCAAATCAGCATGTTAGAGGGTGGGTGCTGTTTACGGCAAAAAAACTATATATAGATGTTTAATTTATTTTAGACACAATATATAGTGTTTAAAATAAAATACAACAGAAATTTTTGTTACAAACTTAATAGCTTAATCGCTGGTTTTATAGGTTATTGTTTTTTAATGCATGCATCATAATTCATTTTAAAAAAAATTATATTCGTATGCTTTTAACCATAAATTGAGGGTAGATATAACTATTTAATAGTCACTATATACAATGATGATTTATTGTGATTCAATAGTCTGCGTATTTTATTTGTTAGAAAGGTACGTGCACTAGTCCTTATATTAAAAATATCTATCAGAGGTAATATCATGAAAACAACTAATAATATTAATGAAAACTCTAAAGAAGATCAGATTAATGAAACCATTTGTTTGCCTTATGCAGAAGCAAGAATTGCAGAATTAGCTTACTTTAAAGCAGAAGAAAGAGGTTTTGAACCGGGGCATGAATTAGACGATTGGTTAGAAGCCGAACGTGCTTATTTACTTTAAGCGCATCAACTTAGATGTAAATGAGTTGTGTATTCATCTAAATAAACAATTAAGGATTCATAATGAATGGAATACAGAGTGTAAATACCGTTGCAGATGCTCTTGCAACGTCTAAAAGAATGGTTGCAACCGTTTATCTATGCCAAGCTCTTACTTTTATGCTGGCTGGTTTGCCATTAATCGTTGGGGTTATTATCAATTTTATAGGTCGTAAAGAGGCCCAAGGTACATGGTTAGAATCACATTTTAATTGGCAAATTAAAACTACATGGGTAGTCCTCGCTGGTTTTGCTTTATCGGGTGCTACATTTTATATGGGCTTAGGTTTTTTTATTTTATTAATAACGACGTTATGGATGATATATAGAATTACACTGGGTTGGTTTGCTTTGAATGACAATAAATCAATTGGTAATTAATTCCTTTATCATAAAAAAAGGTTGTCTTGGATTAGACAACCTTTTATATAAGGCTATTTTTAATCAGTTATAAACTAGTACCGATATAAATTAATAGTCAGCGTCATGATAAATGTTTTGCACATCATCTAAATCATTAAGCATCCCTAAAAACTTCTCAAACATTTCTAAATCTTCGCCACTAATAGCCGTACTGTCTTTAGGTAAGAACTGTATTTCATCCACTTCAAAATCAATATCGCCGAAACTGTCTAGTAGCGCTTGTTTCGCTTTAAAGTATTCTGAGTGCGGTGTGAATACAGTAATGTTACCATCTTCACTTTCAATATCTGATACGTCAACGTCTTCAGTTAATAATGCCTCTAAAACTATATCTTCATTATCGTTTTTAAAAGCTAAAATAGCCGAGTGGTCAAACATGTGACTCACAACACCTTGAGTTCCGATTTTGCATTTTGTCTTAGTAAAACATAAACGAACATCACCGAAGGTGCGATTTGGGTTATCAGTTAAGCAATCTACGATTACTTTTACATTGCCAGGGCCAAATCCTTCATAACGTGCTGGAGCAAAATCTTCACCGCCACCACCTTTGGCTTTATCAATGGCTTTTTCAATAACATGAGTAGGAACTTGATCTTTTTTAGCACGGTCTATTAAACCACGTAATGCTAAGTTACCGTCTGGATCTACGCCACCCGCTTTAGCACATACATAAATTTCTCGGCCATATTTACTGTAAACTTTCGCCTTAAAATCAGACGTTTTAGCCATCGATTCTTTGCGGTTTTGATACGCTCTACCCATTGGGTTATTACTCCAAGTTTTGATATAAAAATAAAATATTACGATTGTAACAAAATAACCACTTTATTCTATTAAGAAATCGTTACTTTGATGTTGCCACATCGCGTAATACTTGTTTTTATTAGCTAATAATTCTTGATGTGTGCCTTGTTCAATGATTTTTCCATTTTCTAACACGATAATTCTATCCATTTTTAAAATAGTAGACAGTCGGTGGGCAATAATTATTGCAGTTTTAGTTTTGATCAGATCAAAAATAGCTGTTTGGATTTGCTTTTCGGTTAACGAATCCAAGGCACTGGTCGCTTCGTCTAAAACAACAATCGGAGCATCTTCTAGAAACGCTCTTGCAATAGCAATGCGTTGTCTTTCTCCACCCGATAGTTTAACGCCGCGCTCTCCTACTAAGGTATCGAATTTTTCTGGTAATCCATTGATAAATTCTAGACAGTTCGCGTGTTGGGCTGCCGTAATAAGTGCAGTTTCTGAAACAGTATTTCCCAAGGTGATATTGTCGCGGATACTTCGATGGAATAAATCGGGCTGCTGCGGCACCATAGAAATTTGCTGACGCAAAGATTGCAAAGTAAAGTCTTTGGCATTTATACCATCAAAACTAATAATTCCTTGTTGAGGCTCTAAAAACCGAAATAATAGTTTTGTGAGGCTTGATTTACCAGAACCAGATTGGCCCACTAGGGCAACTTTTTCGCCTGCCTTAATCTGTAAACAAAAGTCCTTAAAAATGTGGTGCTGTTGATCTCGGTGATAGCTGAAATATAAATGTTTAAAATCAATAGCACCTTGTTGAATGGTCTGGTCTGAAGCAGTTTTTGCATCCACTTCTAAATCGTCTTGCCTAAATACTTCAGCCATTTCTGAGGCATCGGCTAAGGCCGTAAATAGGGTTCTAATATTTCGTCCAAACTCCCATAACCTTTGGATTAAGATGATCATAATGGATTGGAATAACACAAACTCACCAATCTCGAAATTCCCACTTTTCCATTTTTGAATCATTAAATACACCAGTAATAATTCAATGCCAAAGGTCATAATGCCTTGCACAGCAAAGGATAAAAACGTAAAAAACCAGGCAATTTTCTTTTTACGGTACACCTCATCAGAGGCATCGTTGATATGCGTTTGTTCTTTTTGCTCCATGGCAAAACTTTTAACAACAAAAATATTGCTGATGGCATCCGAAAACACGCCACCCACTATAGAATCGGCTGCAGCTACCGCTTGATCAAAGCGCATTTTCCAAATGGAGTACACAATATTCCAGGTAATAAACATGATTACCCAGCACATAAAATAAAACGCAAATTGGGGCTGTTGTTGGTAAAAAATACTAAACGAAATGATCACAGCTAGGCTGTTCATAAAAAATTGGAATAAAAACCAATCCATTATGATTTCAAAAGATCTTGAAAAACGGTTGGCTTGTTTTATAAGACTTCCAGAGAAGCGGTTCTCAAAGAAAATATGTTTTTGCTTTTTTAAGACATCAAAACAGCGCTTTTCTAATAAGTTGATACCACCACCATCCAAAGGCACAATCGCAATTTCAAGTAAACGCCAAGAAAACCAGACGCCAGTATAAATAAAAGCGAGATGCTTTAGATTGTCCAATAATAGGCTTAGTGTTGCATCTGAATAAGGGAGGGCTAGACCGTTCGCTATGGCTTTGTAATAGAGTGGGGCAGTTAGGTCTAAACTTATGGAACAAGCGAGGGCAAACATAGCCATGCAGAAGTAAAACTTTTTTTGCCAAATTACTTTGCAGTATTCTTTAAAGATAATGTCCATATGCTGTGCTTAATAATCAAAGTAGCCGTCTATTATGCCCGATGATTGCTCATAAGCTCAAACTTCACCGTTTTAGTTACTAGTCTTGTTGATTTTTTTAGCTTCACAATTTGAATAAATGCTAGCAAATCTATTTTTTATTCTTGTAAGCGTTCAATAATTGATGTTATATTTTAATACTTCAATAATTATTGAACTGTTAAAATATGGATAAACAACTCGCTACAATCTTATTTGAGTCTTTAGCCTCCGGTGTGAGATTAGATGTATTTAGACTCCTGGTTAAACATGCCCCGGATGGTTTGGTTGCTGGAGAAATTGCTCTAGCGTTAGAATTGCCTGCGACTAATTTATCATTTCACCTTAAAGCTTTAACCCAAGCGAGTTTAATTACTGTAACTCAAGAAGGCAGATATCAACGGTATCGTGCCAATTTGGTAATTATGCAAGATCTGATTAACTACCTTACTGCCGAATGTTACACAGGCCTAGTAGAGCAGTGTTTTGATGCACCCATAGCCACTGACTGTTGTGCCAAAAATTAATTATTAGAGGAATTAAAATATGAATGTACTTTTTTTATGCACGGGTAATTCTTGCCGCTCACTAATGGGTGAGGCCACTTTTAACCATCTAGCGCCAACAGGTTGGCATGGCCTAAGCGCGGGAAGTAAACCTTTGGGGCGATTAAATAGTGGCGCGGTGGCATTATTGATTGAGAAAGGCATATCAATAGAGGGTTATTTTAGTAAGTCTTGGAATGATTTACCCTTAGTTCCCGATATTGTGATTAGTGTGTGCGGTAACGCGGCCAATGAAACCTGTCCGGCTTATTTAGGTTCGGCTATACGCAGTCATTGGGGTGTTGAAGACCCCGCGCATTTTGAAGGTACCGAAGCCGAAATTAAAGCCGCATTTGAAACGGCATATGGCATTCTGCGATTTCGTATTGAGCAATTTTTGGCGTTACCATTAGATGAATTAAAAAATGATCCAGCACGCTTAAAAGCTGAGTTAGATCGTATTGGACCTTTATTAGCTTAACCTTAAGGCAGATTTATGAAAAGTATTCAAGTATTTGACCCAGCATTGTGTTGCAGTACTGGTGTTTGTGGTGTTGATGTGGATCAGCAATTAGTCGGATTTTCTGCAGATGTTGATTGGGCAAATGAAAAAGGCGCTCACATTGAACGCTTTAATCTGGCACAGCAACCGATGGTATTTGCAGAAAACGCAGTTGTTAAAGCCTTCTTAGAACGCTCAGGTGCAGAAGCTTTACCCTTAATTTTGGTTGATGGTGAAGTGGCTTTAGCAGGACGGTATCCTAATCGTTTTGAACTGTCTAAATGGACCGGTATTCCCTTAATTGATGCACCGACTAAATCAGGGTGTTGTAGTGGTAACACGACTTGCAATTAACAATACACGCTAATAAGGCATAAGCATGACCACGCCAAGATTTTTAAATAATCCACCACGATTTTTATTTTTTACCGGTAAAGGTGGGGTAGGTAAAACTTCTGTCGCTTGTGCCTCTGCCATTAAATTGGCAGATGCCGGAAAACAAGTGTTGTTGGTCAGTACAGATCCTGCTTCTAATGTAGGTCAAGTCTTTGGCGTTGCAATTGGCAACAGTATAACTAAGATTAGTAGCGTGCCGCATTTATCTGCCTTAGAAATTGATCCACAAGCGGCAGCTCAAGTTTATAGAAACCGGATTGTTGATCCGGTTCGTACTATATTACCTGAGTCAGTGGTTAGAACCATTGAAGAACAGCTATCGGGTGCCTGCACAACTGAAATTGCGGCATTTGATGAATTTACAGCCTTATTAATTGATTCAGCATTAACAGCCAATTTTGATCATATCGTATTTGATACAGCACCTACCGGGCATACTATTCGCTTATTACAATTACCTGGGGCATGGACCGGATTTCTAGAAGCAGGTAAAGGTGATGCATCTTGTTTAGGGCCCTTAGCTGGTTTAGAAAAACAACGCAGTCAGTATAAAGCCGCTGTTGATGCCTTAGCAGATACCAAACGCACCCGCTTAGTATTAGTTGCTCGTGCCCAACAAGCAACTTTACGAGAGGTTTTAAGAACTCATGAAGAGTTAGCCTTAATTGGTATCGCTGAGCAATATTTGGTCATTAACGGAATTTTGCCTCAGCAAGCAGTTGTACACGATGACTTAGCGCTGGCCTTATATGATCGAGAACAACTGGCGATGACAAATATACCTGACAGTCTTAAATTATTACCTGCAGATCGCATAGAGCTGAAGGCGTTTAATTTAGTCGGCTTAGATGCCTTAAGAAAATTATTTATAACTGACGTGGTACTTGTTAATGATGCGCCAGAAACTCAATGGCTTGCGCTATCTGCCCCAAGCCTGTCAGCACTCGTTGATGATATAGCTAAAGATAAGCATGGTTTAGTAATGTTAATGGGTAAAGGCGGGGTGGGTAAAACTACTTTAGCTGCCGCCGTTGCAGTTGAATTGGTACTGCGTGGATTACAAGTACACTTAACTACCTCTGATCCAGCAGCACATCTCTCAGAAACCTTAAATGGTAGCTTAGAAAATCTTACAGTCAGTCGAATTGATCCGCACGCCGAAACCTTGCGCTATCAAAAAAGTATTTTAGACGCACAAAGTGCAAATCTAGATGCTAAGGGTAGGGCATTATTAGAAGAGGACTTACGTTCACCTTGTACTGAAGAAATTGCCGTGTTTCAGGCTTTTTCAAGAATAATACGCGAAGCAGGCAAGAAATTTGTAGTGATGGATACTGCACCCACTGGCCATACTTTGTTATTACTCGATGCAACCGGTGCTTATGATAGAGAAGTTCATCGACAATCCGTAGATAAAGAAGCGCATGTTTTAACGCCCATGATGCAACTCCAAGATGTAACACAAACCAAAGTCTTATTAGTGACTTTAGCCGAAACAACCCCAGTTTTAGAAGCGGTTAATTTACAAACGGATTTATGCAGAGCAGGAATTGAGCCGTGGGCTTGGGTTATCAATAACAGTGTTGCAGCTGTGCCGGTGCAATCAGCGTTATTACAGCGCCGCGCCCAAAATGAATTATCCCAGATTGCCGCTGTGGCAAATACGCATGCCAGCCGATATGCCGTCGTACCCTTATTAAAAAATGAACCTATTGGTGTAGCTCGACTACATGAACTTGCTATCAGTAAAAATTAACGGAGACACTTATGAGTCAAATAAAACGCTTATCGTTTTTGGATAGATATTTAACGCTTTGGATATTTATTGCCATGGCTATAGGTATTAGTTTAGGGTATTTATTTCCTAATCAAGTTAATACACTCAATACCAGCGTGTCAGTGGGTACTACCAATATTCCTATCGCCATTGGCTTAATTATTATGATGTATCCACCTTTAGCTAAAGTGCACTATGAAGAGCTTGGTGATGTGTTTCGAGATTGGCGTTTGTTGAGTGTGTCTTTAGTACAAAACTGGCTTATTGGTCCGGTATTAATGTTTGCTTTGGCCTTGGTGTTTTTACATGACACGCCAGAATATATGACAGGTTTAATCTTAATTGGTTTAGCGCGATGTATTGCGATGGTGATTGTGTGGAATGAATTAGCTAAAGGAGATAATCAATATGCGGCTGGCTTGGTGGCTTTTAATAGCTTATTTCAAGTCTTTTTCTTTAGCGTGTATGCGTGGGTGTTTATAACTTTATTGCCACCCTTATTTGGTTTTACCGCGGTATCAGTTGATATAACTATTACTGACATTGCTAAAAGCGTCTTTATCTATTTGGGTGTTCCGTTTATTGCCGGATTTTTAACGCGTTTTGTGTTGATTCGAGTTAAAGATAACACCTGGTACCAACAACACTTTATTCCTAAAATCAGTCCGCTGACTTTAATAGCCTTGCTATTTACCATTATGGTGATGTTTTCTCTTAAGGGTAATTTAATCGTGCAATTGCCTTTGGATGTGTTGCATATTGCCATTCCTATGTTGATTTATTTTGTGATTATGTTCGTGCTTAGCTTCTTAATGGGCAAAGCAGTGGGTGCTAATTACGAGAAAACTACCACGCTGGCTTTTACCGCTGCGAGTAATAATTTTGAACTGGCTATCGCAGTGGCCATAGCTGTTTTTGGTATTAACAGCGGAGAAGCTTTTACTGCTGTTATTGGGCCATTAATAGAAGTACCAGTGATGATTGCGTTGGTGAATGTGGCTTTTTATTTTAAGAAGATATTGTGGTAAGTTGAGTTTACTATTTTATAACTGAAGTTTTATTTATAAGGATTACATTTTTATTTTTATATATAAATTCTATACAGTTGGCGTCCAGAGTTTTGTGTTAAGGATGTTTTAAATTTTTCTGTTGCAGGAATAAATTGAAATAGATGCTTAAAATATTTCTTTGCACCCATAAAATGTTTAAAGGGTTTTTGAAAGATTTCTAGGGTCTACATAATTAATATTGGTTGCTTGCAAAGTTTGTTATTGATTAACTTATTTTTAGGGGAGTAGAAAGTTGTTACTGTATTGATTTTCTAAAGAAGTGTTAGGGGTTTCATCTTTTAAATTAACTCCTGAGAGTTTATGTTGCTCTGCACCCTTTATTAAGAACAGTAACTTAGTTAAAGATTGTTTATAACTTAAGCCATTAGCATGGATGTTTGATATACAGTTTCTATCTGCATCGGTACTTATATTGGCTTGGGCTTGATAGGTAAAGTAAATTCCCATGCTGTCGGGTGAGCTTAAGCCGGGGCGTTCGCCAATTAAGGTGATGCACAATTTGGCTTTGTAATGTGAGGCTATAGCATCTCCAATAGCAACTCTACCATGTTTAACTAAACAGATCGGGGCTAATTGATAGTCTAATTCTTTTAAAGTAGGCACTAATAAATGTAAAAAAGGAACCGCATGGTTTTCAATGGCTTTTGATGACAAGCCATCTGCAACTACAATTACAACATCTACATTTAGATTTTCTTTTGCTGTTAACTCGTTTAGCGAGTAATCGTTCAGTAAGCGCCCTAAATCTGGGCGTTGTAAATAAGTGCTCTGACTATCAGCTTGGCTTTGTAGATGTAGAGTTATATAAGCTAAGTTATCTAGTTTATTTTGCAACTTTTTAAAATCTAAAGGGATATTTACTGAATCTCTTGCTAAGGCGTGCGCCAATTGAAAGTCTAAATTAGCACGAGTCGGTAAACTCATGCCTGTTCGGCCTAAACCAATTCTGGCTGGTGTTAATTGATTTAGATGATGCCACGGGTCATAAGCAATCGTATTATTTTTATTTTGAGTCATTATTGTTAAGCCGAAATTTGTTCTACGGATGCTTTAAATATATCGGGAATTGTATTTATGGATCTTAATTGATTATGCTTATTAAATATTTGATGCTCTATTAACCATTGTTCAAACTCTGGTGCTGGTCTTAACCCTAATAGTTGGCGTAAATACAAGGCATCATGAAAAGAGGTTGATTGATAATTTAACATGACATCATCTGCTCCAGGGACACCCATAATAAAATTACCGCCTGCCATGGCAAAAGTGCTGAGTAACATATCCATATCATCTTGATCAGCTTCGGCATGGTTGGTGTAACAAATATCACAGCCCATGGGTAAGCCGAGTAATTTGCCACAAAAATGATCCTCTAAACCAGCACGGATAATTTGTTTACCATCATATAAATATTCTGGGCCTATGAATCCAACTACAGTATTAACTAATAAGGGTTTAAATTTACGCGCAACGGCGTAGGCTCGGGCTTCACAAGTTTGTTGATCTAAACCATGGTGAGCATTAGCAGATAGCGCACTGCCTTGTCCGGTTTCAAAATACATGCAATTATTGCCAACCGTGCCACGATTTAAACTTAAGGCAGCTTCATGCGCTTCATCAAGTAACTTTAGATTAATACCGAAGCTTTCATTAGCTTTTTGAGTGCCAGCAATGGATTGAAAAACTAAATCCACAGGTATTTTTTGTTCTATGGCTTTTAGGGTGGTGGTGACATGGGCTAAGATGCAGGCTTGAGTGGGTATTTTATAACGCTCTATAACATCATTGAGTAGATGCAGTAAGCTCGCAGTGGCTTCTAAATTATCAGTGGCGGGGTTAATGCCAATGACGGCATCCCCACAGCCATATAATAATCCATCTATTATACTTGCTGCTACTCCCGCGGCATTATCCGTAGGATGATTGGGTTGTAAGCGGGTAGCGATTCTATTTTCTAAACCTAGGGTGTTTCTAAATTTTGTAATAACACGGCATTTTTTAGAAACTAAAATTAAGTCTTGAATACGCATGATTTTAGAAACAGCCGCAACCATTTCCGGTGTTAAGCCAGGTGCTAAAGCGCTAAGTTTTTCTGTAGTTGCGTCTTCTGATAATAACCAATCTCGAAAATCACCAACAGTGGTGGGGCTAATTGCGGCAAACGCAGTAATGTCATGATCATCGATTATTAATCGAGTCACTTCATCGGTTTCGTAGGGAACTAATGGTTCAATTAAAAATTGTTTTAAGGGCACATCAGCTAAAACATATTGTGCTGCAACGCGCTCTAAATTATTGCTTGCGGCCACACCTGCTAAATAATCGCCTGATCTTGCTGGCGTAGCTTTAGCCATTAAATTGGCAAGCGTTTTAAAGTGGTAATTTAAATGCTGTGTAGTGGTTTTATACATAATGCGCTTTCCAAGGTCTTAAGTTAATAAGAGTAACATTGAAATATTACATATTATTTAAAGTTCAGAATCTATGATGTAGTGTGTAATATACATATTAAATGAGATGTTTATTTCAAATGTGCTTTGATAGTTACATAGAAAAGTTTAATCTGAATTATTTACGAATAAGGTCACTATAAAATCAGTTTCAATAGTAAGCTCATCCATAGCATTTAATTTTGCTTTAATCTCTTCGCTTGCGCTCCAAGCAAAAGGTGTCATTTGTAATAAAGCCGTTCGTTGTTCTGCATTAGGGGATATTTTATAACTGATGCGTTGGCTGGATAGCTGAATAAAGCCATCGGGTATTTCGGCTGCTTCTGTATGTTCTTTTACTTCTGTATAGATATGTTCTTTGATCTGCCACAAATGTCTGGGCCCTGGTGTTACGGTGAGTAAGTATCCTGATGTTTTTAAGATTCGTAACAATTCAGTTGCATCAGAGGGGGCAAAGACTCTTACGACAATATCAAAAAAATTTGATTCATAAGGAAGTTTATTAGAACTAGCCACAATAAATTGTGCAGTTTTTTGTTTTTTAGCCGCAGCGCTAATGGCAAATTTTGAAATATCGTTGCCATACAACTTGATTTGCGAAGAACTTTGACATAATTCAGCTAGTTTCCGGGTGTAATAACCTTCACCACAACCTAAATCAAGAA
This sequence comes from uncultured Methylococcaceae bacterium, assembly GCA_903938485.1. Classification (GTDB taxonomy): domain Bacteria; phylum Pseudomonadota; class Gammaproteobacteria; order Methylococcales; family Methylomonadaceae; genus Methylobacter_C. Next base: position 29,006 of record CAJADF010000035.1, on the reverse strand, counting down.
TATGACCGACACGATTCGGCACTTGGATTGCGTTAATGATTAATGCTATCGCTTTAGCTAAGGGTTCATAAAAACTGTCTTCTAAAAATAGGCGACGTGCGTCTAGCATGACTTTATTGTCACCTGGTTCCTTAGAGTGTTTATGTTGTACAGGCAATAGATTGAGATAGCCTTCTTTTGCACAATCAAAACTGTGGCGCTTTATGCAAGTATAAGTTTTATTGTTTGTTTCTGGTATTAGGGGGGCTTCACAAAGTGGGCATTGATAGCCACTACTTATTGGTAATGGTGATGCTGTCATGATTGTTTATTAATCTTAGCGATGAGAATGGCAATAAGGGCAAAAAGACAAAATAGGGCACCTGTATAAAAAGTGCTGGCTGATCCACATTGATCCCAGATATAACCAGCTAAACCACTTGCAATTAATAACGCTATGCCACTCATCAGATTAAAAAAACCATAAGCAGTCCCGCGTAAATCGGCTGGAGATGTAGCGGCAACTTGCGCGGCTAACAAGCCTTGCGTTATACCCATATGGATACCCCATAGGCTTAAGCCGACTAAAAGCGAAATCCAATCATGACTATTAGCTAAAACAATATCTGCGCTGATTAAAATGATTATCCCTAAAATTAGAAGTTTATTGGGTGAAACTCGATCTGAGAGCTGGCCGAAAGGATAGGCGGTAGCCGCGTAGATAATATTCATTGCAACCATTATTAAGGGGGTTAATGCGATAGGGATGCCTGCTTGCTGGCCCTTTAATACTAAAAAAGCTTCACTAAATCTTGCTAGCATAAATAAAGCTCCAATAGTCACTACCCACCAGTAAGAGGCACTCAGTCTTTGTAAATTAGTTTTTGTAAGCGGGTTAATTCGATGGCTTGTTAATGGTTTACTTGGTTCCTTAATGCCAACGCAAAATAATAAAACTGCTAAAAATCCAGGTATAACGGCTACCCAAAACACAGCTCTAAAATCATTAGACAATAAAAGCATTAAGCCAACTGCAAGTAGTGGTCCTAAAAAAGCACCTACTGTATCTAATGATTGACGAAGACCAAAAGCGGATCCACGTAAATGAGCTGGCGCAATATCGGCGACTAAAGCATCTCGGGGGGCACCACGAATACCTTTGCCGACTCTATCTATCATTCGGGCGCTCAATATAAGGCCGGTATTACTAGCGATAGCGAACAATGGTTTGGTGAATGCCCCTAAAGCATAACCCAGTAAGGCAAGCTTTTTTCGTTGCCCGATATAATCACTGAGTACCCCCGAAAATATTTTTACTATGAGTGCGGTGGCTTCGGCCAGCCCTTCAATAAGTCCAACAGCTGATACACTGGTACCTAAAGTTGTCACCATAAATAACGGTAATAAGCTATGGATCATCTCTGATGAAATATCCATTAATAAGCTTACAAAACCTAATATCCAAATACTTTTGGGCATTTGTGTTAAATTTTGCTTTAGTAGATACATTTAATAATTAATGATGGTCATGATGCAAGTGAAGTTCGGTATTGGGTGTATGCAAGGCGCAGTGATGATGAGTGGTACCTAATTCAATTTGTAATGTGGTATGGTGGATTGCATAGTGGGCTTTTAGTTCATTATTGATGGCGTCAATAAATTCGTCACCAGGATAACCATTAGGTATAACTAAATGTGCAGTTAATGCATTTTCTGTGGTGCTGAGTCCCCAAATATGTAAATCATGCACCTCGGTAACACCATCAAGTAAGCCTAGATAATTTTTTATTGCAGGTAAATCGATTTTATTAGGCACTGCACTTAAAGCAAGTTGTAATGCTTCGCGTACCAAGTTCCATGTGCCGATGATAATTACCAGCACAATTATTAAGCTCATCGCTGGGTCTAGCCAATACCAATTACCATATTGCATGGCTAGACCTGCAATAACCACTGAGAGTGATACAGCGGTATCTGCTGCCATGTGAAGATATGCACTGCGCATATTTAACTCGTGATGGCTGTCTTTTAATAACAATAATGCAGAGATGCCATTAATGATAATACCGATACCTGCGATGCTTGAAATAGTAAAACCTTCAATCATCGGTGGTGAAGTGAGACGATGATAGGCCTCCCACGCAATAGCGCCGCAGGCTAAGAGCAATAACATTCCATTTGTTAACGCCGCTAATATTGAAGAACTTCTTAAACCGTAGGTGTATTTTTCACTGGGCTTTCTTTTTGTTAATACAATAGCATACCAAGATAACAGTAATCCTAATACATCTGAAACATTATGACCCGCATCCGCTATTAACGCGGTAGAGTTACTGATGAAGCCATAACTAAATTCAATTCCTACGTAAATTAAATTCAATAATATTGTAAATCCGAAGACTTGATTGTGATGGCTAGGTGCAGTGTGATGATTACATTGAAGATTATGAGGATGAGTCATGATGAGGTGCTAATCGAGGTTAATAAGAAGTTTAGTTATATTGTATTGATGACATTTTATTTTTCTAAGTAAACAACGTAAGTGCTTTTGTAAATACTCAAAAAATAATCAACATGAATTTTTTTGAGTATAGCAAATTAGCTATAAGATATGAATTAAGCCGAAATATAAAACTAAACTAAAACGCCTTAATACACAAGATTAAGGCGTTTTTAAAGATGCTTTAGAAATTGATAAACAAGGAGCCCATTATTAAATGATGCATGGTATTGTTTGAATGACCATTGGTATCTAGATATTGATTTAAATAACCGGCTTCAGTTCTAAAGTTTTTATTGAATGACCACCCTAAACCTGCAAAAGCTCTATTTTGATCGAAGCCCCCGTCTCCACCCACTTTTGTGGTATTGGCACGAACAAAAAATTCATCCCAGGCAATAACGCTTAAGCGGGGTTCAAATTCAAGTGGATGCATAATTTTAACCATTTGTCTGGGGCGAACTCTTACTTCATCACCATTTCCAGGTAGAAAATTGGTTTCGAGCATGGTTCTAAAAGTAATAGTCCCTAAACTAGTGGGTAAAACATAACGAAAAGCGGGCCAGACATCTTGTTGCGCTTTGTAGGGTTGAACTACACCTTTTGTGTTAATTTGTTGAGTCGGTAGAAAAGTATAACCCGCCCATATTGTTGCTCGGTCACTAATTGAGTATCCTAAGGCTGTTCTTGCCATACCTTGATACCAATGATTCCAATCATTATCCCAACGTGATTGGCCTTCCACCCATACTCGTGTTTTTTCAAGTGCAGGGTCTACTGTTTTTAAGTTGCCTTCTGCAACTACTTGTAACCAACTTCCTGCATCTTGAAATAAATCATCTTGTACTAAAACGTTTGCTTTAGCATTATTAGCGTTAAGAGAAAAGGGTAAAAAAAGTATTAAAGGCAGTTTGGTGATTTTTGATGATATTTTCATAACTTTATACTCGGTAATTGTTTATGCGGAGTAATAGCGTTATATGTTTGTAACATATAACGCTATTATTGAGAGGAATTTTTCTGCAAGGGGTTAGATTAGTTTTTAAGTCTACGAACAGATAAAGGATGTTCTGCTAAGGCTTCGTGATCATCTAAGCCTTCAAAAATACAATTTCCACCTTTGTGTTGATATTGATGTTCAAAATCATGAAAAAACTCCATGACTGTATGATCTATTAGGAAAGCTTCATCTAATTTAATGGTAATCGTTTTTCCATCTTCTAAATTAGCCAAATCAGTTTTAAGTCTTAAGAAATTAGAGAAAATAGCTGATCCTATAATAGTTAAGATGATTTCATCGTTAGTATTTCTAGAAATGTTGTATTTAATATTAAATAAGTTGCTGAATTCAACCCCACGGAACAGGTGAATAGCAAATTTTGTTGCAATACCAATAAATACACCGATGAGTAAGTCAGTCGCAATAACTCCAATAATGGTAACCACAAACATAAATAGTTGTTCTTTACCAATACCCATCACATGAGCAAATGATGATGGAGAAGCTAAACGATACCCCGTGAATACTAATAATGCGGCTAATGCGGCTAAGGGAATACTATGAATTAACTGAGGGAATAGGACAACAAATAATAGTAAAAAAGTACCATGGAAAAAATTAGCCCATTGGGTTTTTGCCCCATTATTAACATTCGCAGAGCTACGCACAATTTCAGCAATCATGGGTAATCCACCGATAAGTCCACTGACTAAGTTGCCAACACCAACTGCAGTTAAATCACGGTCATGATTCGAGTGGCGTTTATATGGATCTAATTTATCAACCGCCATTGCGCTTAATAGACTTTCTAAGCTACCGACTAAACTAATGCTAATGACTGCCTCCCAAAATTCTAGTGTAGCGAATTTTGAAAAGTCAGGGAAATTGAAGCTAGAAATAAAATTGTCTGAAATAGCAACTAGAAATTTCGGACCAACAGTTTCTTCATGGTGTGTTAAAAAAGACGCATCTGGCAAGAATAAGTACATGTGTTCATGGTCAAGATCAAAATATTTAGCTAAACCTATACCTACTAAAACAACGATTAACGGGGCTGGAATCATCTTTAAAGTAGGGTTTTTTATTAAATTCCATATGATTAAAATGATTAAGCCTGTTAAGCCAATAATGGCAATTTCATAATTTAAATTGAGTATGCTATGTGGAATTTGGGCGATTGTTGATAAAAGGCTACTGCCTTTTTCTGGTGCTTGACCAAACATGACATGAATTTGTTTGGCCATGATAATAATACCAATTGCAGCTAACATACCATGTACAACTGATGCTGGAAAAAAAGAACTTAAGCGTCCAGACTTAAACACTCCCAAAAGTATTTGGATAACACTGGCTACGACAATTGCAGCTAGAGCATAACGATACCCCGCCATAGCGTCGCCTTCGCCTAATTCTTGTACTGCACCTAATACAACTACAATTAGTCCTGCTGCAGGTCCGTTAATGGTAACAAATGAACCATTAATTCGGGAAACTAACATGCCACCGATGATGGCAGTAATAATCCCTGCAGAGGGTGGGAATCCAGAGGCCATTGAAATGCCAAGGCATAATGGTAAAGCAATTAGAAAGACTAAAAAGCCCGATAACAGATCATTACGCCAGTTGTCTTTTAAGCCGGCTAGGCCTGTTTTGGGTAATATAGATATTGATTCATTACTCATGGTTTTCCTCGTTAGTAGTAAATATTGGGTTGATAAGTTTAATTAAGCTATATTTATGCCAACTTTCATTGATACGCTACAAAGATGATTTTAAAGTTTAAATAAGTTTAGTTTTGAATTAATTTAATAGCATTGTTGATTTTAGAGGGGTAAATAAACCTGTATTAGGGTTATTTGCACCAAAGTTACTATTCCAGGATATTGGCTAGGTATTAAATTATTGAGTTGATCTTGTTCTTAAATTTGCTGTGTTAAAATCATAACTATAGCAGTGTAAAAGACAATATTAAATTTAGAAGCATATAATTAATTTGCATAATGACTAAAGTTGCTAATCGTGTGTTTTTAATAATCAGTAAAGAGAATATATAAGATGTATAAGAAAAAATGGTTAACTGTGCTTGATAAGTTGATTGTATATGAATTATTCAAAACTTTAATGTCGGTATTGTTGGTATTAGTCGTTATTATTGTTAGTCGGGGTTTTATAAGAATTTTGGATCAGGCAATTGCCGGTATGATTTCAAATGATTCTTTATTGAGTATATTAGGTTATAAAACCATTATAACTACAGCAGAACTATTTCCTCCTGCACTATTTATGACTATTTTGATGGTGCTGGGTCGCATGTATCGAGATCAGGAGATGTCTGCTATTGCTTCTGCAGGTGGTGGAGTGATCACTTTGTATAAAGCAGTTTTTATAATGATTATTCCTGTAGTTTTTTTAGGCGGCATACTTTCTTTATATATAGCACCATGGGCAGAATCTAAAGTCGACTTAGTCATGAAAGAAGGTGCCGAATCCGCTGATATGCGGAGTATTACAGCAGGAAAATTTACGCAATATAGAAAAGGTGATTTAGTTTTTTACATAGAAAAAGTCACCGATGATGGTGTGTTACACAATGTTTTTTTGCAAAATAATCAGCACGGCAATGTCGGTATTATTAGTTCACAGAATGCTGTTATTAAAGACCTTGTAGATGGTCGTTACATTATATTTTCTAATGGTGAGCAAATCACTGGTAGACCAGGGCAATTAGATTACATTATTGAAAAATTTGATGAATATGCGTTCAGGATTGAAGCAAAAACTGCCTCATTGAAGTTTAATCGCCATGCGTTGAGTGTTGATACTTTATTTGATAGCGATATCACCTTAAATAAAACTGAGCTTCTTAGGCGTATTGCAATGCCACTAGGCGCTTTATTATTAACATTTATTGGAGTACCTATTGCTCAAATTTCACCAAGGGGTGGCGTGTATGGCAATATGTTAATGGGTTTTTTAATTTATTTTAGTTACGGGAATTTACTCCGTATTAGTCAAAGTTGGGTCGAAAATAATACTATTTCTTTCTGGTTAGGGGCTTCATTGATTAATCTTATCTTGCTAGCCTTAGGTGTTATTTTGTTGATTAGACTGTGTGGGTTGCAATGGATAGTGTTAAAAATTAAAACAAAGGTAGCGCAGTGAAAGTATTAAATAAATATATTGTCGTAGAGGTTTTGAAAGGTGCCTTTATCACGCAAATTGTTTTGCTGACTTTATTCAACTTATTTACATTTACTGATGAGCTTAAGCATTTAGGTGAAGGACATTACCGCTTAAAAGAAATTTTATATTATGTATTGTTCACATCCCCGGGTGTGTTTTACGAGTTACTGCCTGCTTCTGCATTATTAGGCAGTTTATTTGTCTTGGGATCCATGGGAAATAATCGAGAATTAATCGCAATGCGAGCGGCTGGGTTATCTGTTATGGGTATTATAAAAGCCGTCATGCTTGCCGGATGTGTATTGGTTTTTATTGGTACGATAGTCGGTGAATTTGTTGCGCCAGCCTCACAACGCATGGCGCATATGTCTAGAGTTTCAGCTCAAAACAATCAAGTCAATATGAACGCTGAATATGGTTTGTGGCTGCGTGAAGGTAAAAAATTTATTAATATTAAGCAAGTGGTTGGAGATGGCAATCTAGCTGATTTAGTTATTTATGAGTTTGATGATGCACATCATATGTCTAAAGCAACTCATGTGGATCAAGCTATTTATTTAGGAAATCAGCAATGGACTATGAATAAAATTGATTCTTCCGAAATTTCTATACAACAAATTAATGCAAGTAAGGATGAGAGTCAGATATGGAAATCTTCAATAGCGCCAAATTTATTGAAGATAGTAGCGGTATTGCCTAATAATCTTTCCATGTATGATTTAGCAGGTTACATTAAGTTTTTGAAAAAAAATAATCAAAAATCCCATCTTTATGAGTCTGCTTTATGGGGGCGAGTAGTCAACCCATTGGTTACATTTGTCATGTTGTTATTAGCAACTCCTTTTGTTATAGGTATTAAACGGGGGGTGAGTGTGGGTGAAAGAATGATGCTAGGTGTTTTGATTGGTATGGGATTTAATATTATTGATAAAACTGTAAGTCACTTAGGTTTGATTTATGGAATAAGTCCACCTTTTATGGCTTTTGCTCCAAGTCTTGCTGTTTTATGCCTAGCCTTGTTTTTTCTTAAACGAGCCCAAAGTTGATTCTGCGTATAAATCATTAAATATATATAGAATTAATATTTTCATAATATTAATGTTGTAGATTACCAATAATAACTTGATACAAAGCCTTTTTAACTGTAAATAAAGCGTTAGACAGTATATAATTAGCGACTTTGACTCAATCATTTACTAAAATAACACCGGAAAAAACCATGCTGGGTAAGCTAGTCAAACTTGTTGTAGGAAGCCGTAACGATAGGCTGGTAAAGAAGAAAAAGAAGTTAGTCAAAAAGATTAACGCTTTAGCTTCGGAATATGAGAACTTAACTGATGAGGCTCTAAAAGCTAAAACACAGGAATTTCGTGATCGACTAGCACAAGGAGAGCAATTAGATAATCTAATACCTGAAGCTTTTTCAGCTGTAAGGGAAGCCTCATCACGTGTTTTCAATATGCGCCATTTCGATGTGCAATTAATCGGTGGCATGATGCTTCATGACGGCAAAATTGCTGAAATGAAAACAGGTGAGGGTAAGACTTTAATGGCGACATTGGCTGCCTATTTAAATGCTTTACCCGGTAAAGGTGTTCACGTTGTTACTGTTAATGATTATTTAGCTAAACGTGACTCTGAATGGATGGGTCGATTATATGCATTTCTAGGCTTAACTACAGGAGTTATTGTTAGTCAATTAGAGCATAGTGCTAGAAGAGATGCCTATGCCGCTGATATAACTTACGGAACTAATAACGAATTCGGTTTTGATTATCTGCGCGATAACATGGCCTTTAGTTTAGATCAAAAGGTGCAACGCGAATTGAGCTTTGCAATTGTTGATGAGGTCGATTCAATTTTGATTGATGAGGCTAGAACACCGTTGATTATTTCTGGGCCAACAGAAGAAAGCACAGAAATTTATATAAAAGCTAATGCCGTTATTCCATTATTAACTTTACAAGAAAGTGACGATAAACCGGGTGATTACACAATTGATGAAAAAACACGTCAGGTTTATTTAACAGAAGCGGGTCATGAACGTGTTGAAGAATTAATGCTACAGCACCGATTAATGTTGGAAGGTACTAGTTTGTACGATGCCTCTAATATACGTTTGATGCATTATTTAAGTGCCTCTTTAAGAGGCCATGCCTTATTTAAAAAAGATGTTGATTATATCGTAGCTGACAATGAGGTCATCATTGTTGATGAATTTACTGGTCGAATTATGCCTGGTCGTCGTTGGTCCGAGGGCTTGCATCAAGCTATTGAAGCAAAAGAAAATGTACCAATTAACAATGAAAATCAAACTTTAGCGTCAATCACATTTCAAAACTATTTCCGTTTGTATGAAAAGTTATCCGGTATGACCGGTACTGCTGACACGGAGGCATTTGAATTAAATAAAATTTATGGTCTAGAAGTTGTTGTTATACCAACTCATCGACCATTAGTTAGAAAAGATTTGGGTGATTTAGTCTATTTAACAACGGATGAAAAATACAATGCTGTTTCTTTAGATATTAAAGATTGTGTGAGTAGAGGTCAACCCGTATTGGTTGGTACGACTTCTATTGAAAACTCAGAAAGATTGTCTAATTTGTTGAATAAACACGGCATCAAACATGAAGTTTTAAACGCTAAACAACATGAGCGTGAAGCACATATTATTGAACAAGCGGGTATGCCGGGTGCAGTGACAATCGCCACAAATATGGCGGGTCGTGGTACTGATATCGTATTGGGCGGAAATTTAGAAGCTGAATACAAATTGTTGGGTGAGGGTGCCAGTCAAGCTGAAAAAGATAGTGCGAAAGCTAAATGGCAAGAAAGACATGATCAAGTTTTAGCTAGTGGTGGATTACATGTTATTGGTTCTGAACGACATGAATCTCGTCGAATTGACAATCAATTACGTGGTCGATCTGGTCGTCAGGGTGATCCTGGTTCTACTCGTTTTTATTTATCATTACAAGATGATTTGATGCGTATATTTGCATCTGACCGTGTTGCTGCTCTAATGAAAAAATTGGGCATGGGTGATGGTGAAGCTATTGAACATCCATGGGTAACTCGTTCAATTGAAAATGCGCAACGCAAAGTTGAAGGTCGTAACTTTGACATTCGTAAAGAAATTTTAGCGTATGACGATGTTGCGAATGATCAAAGAAAAGTTATATATGGTCAGCGAAATGAATTAATGGCGGCTACTGAAATTTCTGAGATCATTACTGCTATTAGAGAAGATGTGGTTAATAACGTAATTAATCAGTATATTCCTGCAAAAACAATGGTTGAGCAATGGGATATAGCGGGTTTAGAGGAACATATTCAACACGAGTTTAACCTTGAAATACCTGTGCAAAAAATGTTAGATGAAGATCATTCTCTTCAAGAATATAGTTTACGTACACGTATAATTGAAATCTTAGAACAAAATCATAAAGACAAAGAAATCAAGATAACAGCAGATGTTTTACGTCATTTTGAAAAATCAATTATGTTGCAAGTATTGGATACAAGTTGGAAAGAACATTTAGCTGCAATGGATTATTTGCGTCAAGGTATTCACTTTAGAGGTTATGCACAAAAAGATCCTAAGCAAGAATATAAACGTGAAGCATTTGAAATGTTTACTAACCTACTTGAACATATAAAGTATGAAGTAGTAAGTGTTCTATTTAAAGTTCAAGTGCGTCAGGAAGAAGATGTTCAAGCGCTTGATGAACAAATGCAAACACCCAAAGAAATGCATTTTGAACATGCTGAAGCACCAAGTTTTGATGATTTTGACGATCAAAAGGCACAAATTATAGAAAGTGAACAAACCTCAAATGATATACCTTTCGTAAGACAAGGTGATAAAATTGGTCGTAATGATCCTTGTACATGTGGATCAGGAAAGAAATTTAAACAATGCCACGGTAAATTAGATTAGGTTTATATAACTAAAATTGATAATCACCCACCTAATTAAACTCATAGGTGGGTGATTTATTTTATGTGACAGAGAAACTCTCACCACAACCACAAGTTCCTTTAACATTGGGGTTGTCAAATTTAAAGGCAGCATTAAGACCTTCTCTACGGTAATCTAATTGGATACCGTCAACGATTTCTAAATCTAATTTAGATACGACAACTTTCACACCGAAATTTTCAAAAACATTGTCTTCTGCTTCTAGGTCGTCAGCATAATCCAATACATAAGCATAACCGGAACAGCCAGATTTTTTAACACCTAGCTTTAAACCAATTCCTTTTCCACGTTTTTCGAGTTGCTTTGAAATTTGAGCTGCAGCATTTTCAGTTAATGTAATAGACATTTCACCTTCTTTAATTATGGTTGATATGTGATTTTAATTTATCTATAAAGTGGTCTAGTTCGGAGACAGTATTGTTCATTCCTAAACTAATTCTTATAGCACTTTTTGCAATTTCTGGTGCAACTCTCATTGCTTTTAAAACCGGACTAATTTCTTCAGTGCCACTTTTGCAAGCTGAACCACTTGAAACTGCAATACCGTTTTTATCAAGGTGCATAAGTAACATTTCTCCATCTATTCCAGCAATGCCGAATTGAACTGTATTAGGAAGTCTCTGGGCTTCTCGAGAGAAAATACTTATATTGGGTATCTTGATTAATTCTGATTCCAGTTTTACTCTTAATGATTCAAGATAATTGTTGCGCTGTTCTAATTCAATTGTAGCTAATTCTGCTGCCTTACCAAAACCCACTATTGCAGGTACATTTTCCGTTCCTGGTCGTATATATTTCTCTTGATTACCACCAAGCATTAAGGGGGTTAATGCCTGTTCTTTTTTATAAATAAGAGCACCACAACCTTTTGGGCCATAGATTTTATGACTAGATAATGTTAAAAGATCAACGCCTAGCTGTTCAAATGATACATTTATTTTTCCAACAGCTTGAATAGCATCGGTATGAATAGCTATATTGTTGTATTTAAGTATTTTTGTAAATTGACTAATATTTTGTATAACCCCAGTTTCATTATTTGCTAACATTATTGACACTAAATCGGGTTTTAAATGTAATAAGTTCTCTATTGTATAAAGTGGTATTACTCCGGAAGAATCTACTTCAATCTTATGAAGAATTGAGCCTTTTGTGACTTGATATTTAGCGAAATCTGAGACTGATGGATGTTCTATGGACGATATAGCTAGTTTACCTGATGGTGGTAGAGAATTTAATGCAAGATTATTTGCTTCTGTACCGCCACTAGTAAAGAGAACTTCTGATGGACTTGCCGAAATTAATGTTGCTATTTGTTCTCTTGCAATATCAATTGCGCTTCTAACTAACCTTCCATGTCGATATAAACTTGAAGGATTACCATGAAATGTTGTTAGAAACGGTAACATAGCATCAAGAACACGCTCATCAACAGGTGTAGATGCATTATGATCGAAATAAATCACAAATTAGATGTTAGCTCACTATTTCGATGTACTTCGATAACTTTCAAAGTATCTCCATTTTGTCTTTTAGCAGTCTCTTGAATTTGGTGATTTTCAATTAACTGTGCAAGTGTAATGCCTTTTAAATAATCTTTAATTTGTATACTTAGTCCCATCCACAAATCATGTGTTAAGCATGCTTTTTCATTTTGACAATTACCTTCCCCCCCACATTTTGTTGCGTCTATTGGTTCGTCTACAGCAGCAATAATATCCGCTATATTTATTTCTGTAGCATTGTTTGAAAGAGTATAGCCCCCACCGGGTCCTCGTATGCCTTTAACCATATTAGCTTTACGTAAACGGGCAAATAATTGCTCTAAATATGACAGTGAAATTGTTTGTCTTGCTGCAATATCGGTTAAAGTAACTGGGTTACTTTGGCTGTGAAAAGCTAGGTCAAGCATTGCTGTTACAGCATATCGACCTTTTGTAGTTAAACGCATAATAGATTCCTTGGTGTTAATAAGTGTATTAGTTGTAATATACTTAACCAACTAAAATAGTCAACTATTATTTCTAGTTTTAACTTGATAAAAATTATAATTATGTGAATTTATAATTATTTTTGTGAGTTATAGTCTTGGATTTCGCAATCCTCTAATGAGGATAGTGGCGTTTCTACATATTTAATACCATGTTCATTAAGCGCGATTTTCATGGTTTCTAACTGTTTATCTAGTGCTTGTATATGAGTAATCATATTATTGATTGCATAAGCAATCGGATCACGTATATTTTCGCCAGTACCGTAGGCATCAAATATAGCTTGGGTAGATATTAAGCTTTGTTTGATGTTATTGTTTGTGGAAATAGCACTAACAATGTGTCCAGGTATTCCTACTACGGTAGAGCCTTCAGGTACTGATTTTAACACTACCGAGTTTGATCCAACACGAGCTCCACTTCCTATTTCGATAGGCCCTAATACTTTGGCGCCTGCTCCTATAACAACGCCATTATGAAGGGTAGGGTGACGCTTACCTTTTACCCATGATGTTCCGCCCAAAGTCACACCATGATAAATAGTACAATCATCTCCAATAGTAGCAGTCTCACCAATCACTACCCCCATCCCATGATCTATGAAGAATCGTCTACCTATCTTTGCACCAGGGTGGATTTCGATCCCAGTTAACCAGCGGTTAAAATATGCGATAAACCGTGCTAACCAATGAAAATTGAGATTCCATAATGAATGACTAATTCTATGTAAAAACATAGCATGTACTCCAGGATAAGTGGTTATAACACCTAGTATTGATTGAGCGGCAGGATCTCTTTCAAACACACAAGCAATATCTTCTTTGAGTCGGGTAAACATCAATTATGCCTATCTTTATCTTGCGACATGCGTAAGATTCCTCTGAGTATGTCAATTTCTTTAACGTCTAAATCGGCTCGGTTAAAAATGCGTCTTAGGCGGCGCATGATGGAATTAGACTTGTTGGGGTGCATAAAGCCAATATCCGTCAACGTTTGATAAAGGTGTTCATAAAACGAATCCATTTGTTGGTTGGTGGCTTTAATGGTTTTGCCTTTGTCACCGATCATCAGTTCGCGGTATTGTCCGGCACTTACAAACAGCTCATAACACACCACTTGTACCGCTGAAGCAATGTTGAGGGAACTATAGTCTTCATTGCAAGGGATTCTGAGTAGATAATGGCACAAGTCTAATTCTTCGTTTTTTAGGCCGGAGTTTTCTCGACCAAATATGATGGCGGTTTTAAGATTAGAATCATTGGCGACAATTTTTTCAGCCGTTTCTCTAGGAGTCATTTCTGGCCAACTGATGGTTCTGCAACGCGCACTTGCCCCGATGACTAGTTGGCAGTCACTGATTGCTTCATGTAAATCGTTATACACAGTAGCATTCGCTAATAGATCATCTGCACCCGTCGCTCTAGAGGTGGCTTCTGCGCTGGGAAAGATTTTAGGGGATACTAAACAGAGATTAAACATGCACATGTTTTTCATAGCCCGCGCCACGGCACCGATATTACCAGGGTGAGATGTTTCAACTAAAACAATTTTAATATGTGAAAGCAAGAGGCAGTGTCCTTAGAGAAAAATACGGCAAGTTTACCAAAAGATTTGCTATCATTACGGTTTTTATCCGCTCATTATAAATTTGTCTATGCAACCCATGTTAAATATTGCCGTCCGTGCTGCTCGTAGTGCTGGCGATTTAATCTTACGATCATCTGATAATGTTGGCCGTCTTACCATCGATCAAAAAGGTAAAAATGATTATGCCAGTGAGGTAGATCGTATGGCTGAACGAGAAATAATCAATATTATTAAAACTGCATATCCAGATCACTCTATATTGGCTGAGGAGAGCGGAGGGCATGTTGGGAATGATTTTGTATGGGTAATTGATCCTTTGGATGGTACCACCAATTTTTTACATGGTTTTCCGCAATACGCTGTTTCCATTGCTTTAAAATGTAAAGGTCGTTTAGAAGTTGGGGTAATTTATGATCCTCTTCGTGATGAGCTATTTACAGCTAAACGAGGCGGTGGAGCTATGTTAAATAATCGTCGACTTAGAGTTACTCAGCCAAATGTTTTAAAAGGTGCTTTATTAGGCACAGGGTTTCCATTTAAAACCGATGAACATCTTGATGCTTACGTAGGTATGTTTAAGGCATTAACCACAGAATGCGCTGGAATACGTCGAGCGGGTTCTGCAGCACTTGATTTAGCATATGTTGCTGCTGGTCGTTTAGATGGTTATTGGGAAATTGGTATTATGGAATGGGATATGGCTGCAGGTATATTGATTGTAAAAGAAGCAGGCGGTGTAGTGACTGATTTTTCTTTCAATGATAAATATATGGAATCAGGTAACGTCATTGTGGGTAGTCCAAAAATGCATCAATTGATGTATCAGTTAATTGAGCCTCATGTTACAACTGATTTAAAGTAGATGCAATTTAACGTGAACTTCAATTGAAGTTCACGTTCTGATATTAATTAAATATTTCTAATGCCAACATTATGGCGTCTTCTCGACCATTTTGGGCTGGGTAATATCCTTTTCTAATTCCAATTTCATTGAAACCCATTTTTTCATAAAGCGCAATGGCTCCGACATTGCTCGGTCTTACTTCTAAAAAAATAGTTTCAGCTTTTCCTCTTACTGTATCGATTAAGTGTTCTAGCATTCTTCGTCCAATCCCTTGGCTTTGTTCTTTTTGATGTACAGAAATGTTTAATATATGTGCTTCACCTACCGCCATTGATAATAAACAATATCCTAAAATATTATTGTCATACTCACATACCAAGCATTCGTAACCAGCTTTGAAACAATCAACAAATATATCTTCTTCCCAAGGAAACTCATAATTTTGATGTTCTATTAATAAGACACTATCTAAATCGGAATGCGTCATGGTCCTGATACGCAATAAATCTTTTTTTGTGACAGAGTCGGGAAATATTTTTGCGTAAAACTCATTATCAGCATCATAGACCATTATTTTTTTTATTTTGTCCATTAGTCCCCGCATTTTTTATCCTTTAATTCCGTGTATAACTTGAAAGCATTTTGTAGATCTAGCCACGCAAGTTTTTTTTCATTTAAAAATCTTAATAAATATTCTGGATGATTAATTACAAAGAGCGGAGTGTTATTAACTAAATGACGCATTGATCTAAGTTTAGAAAGTGGTGCCTTTTGATTAATTAGTGCTTGGGCCGCTTCATGACCAAGCGCAATTATTATTTTTGGTTTTATCAATCTTATTTGACGTTGAATATAACTTTTACAACTAAGTAACTCACTAGCATGAGGAGTTCTATGATCAGGTGTCATGCATTTGATGATGTGAGTAACAAACACTTCTTCTCTTGTTAAATTAATCGATCTTAACATTTCTGTAAATAAATCACCTTGCGGGCCTAATATAGGTTGACCTTTTAGGTCTTCTATTTTGTTAGGTGCTTCAGTGATCCATAACCATTCAGCTTGCCTAGAGCCAGCACCTAAAAGACTTTGTGATCTGATATGAAAAAGATCACATTGCTTGCATTGGCTGATCTCAGATTTTAGTTTTTCCCAGTCGTCTGTAACACTATACTCATAATTGACTGATTCAATTGAGGTGGTAATGCAATTGGATAATGAATCACGGGGAACCCAAACGTCAATACCTAATGCAGTTAAGTACTCAAGTCGAAGTTCATTATCCAAAGCCAATTACTCAGTGTAAAAGTGATTAATCATCACCTTTTTGAGGGTGTTGTTTTTTGTCAGTACAGTTAAGTTTGTTAACCGCATTAATGTAGGCTTTTGCAGAAGCAATTACAATGTCGGTATCAGCCCCCAATCCGTTTACCATCCGACCTTCTTTTTCAAGTCTAACCGTGACTTCACCTTGAGCATCTGTACCATTAGTAATGTTGTTAACGGAATATAATTCCAATGATGCCGCGGAGTTTACTAATCTTTCAATAGCTTTTAAGCTTGCATCAACGGCTCCTCCTCCTGTGGAACTGCCTGTTAATTCTTTAGTATCAATACGTAAAGTCACTGTTGCAAGTGGAGTTTCACCTGTTTCAGAACAAACTTTGAGTGCAATCAGCTTTACGTATTCATCCTCAGCTTCAAAGCCTGCTTCAGATATTAATGCTTGCAAATCTTCATCAAATATTTCGTGTTTTTTATCAGCTAAAAGTTTAAATCTTGAAAACGCATCATTTAGATCTTTCTCAGAATTGAAATCAAAGCCTAGTTCGGTCATGCGACTTTTAAAAGCATTTCTGCCTGAGTGTTTGCCGAGTACCATACGGTTAGCTGACCAGCCTACATCTTCGGCACGCATAATCTCGTAAGTCTCACGGCTTTTTAAAACGCCATCTTGGTGGATACCCGCCTCATGTGCAAAAGCATTAGCTCCGACAATGGCTTTATTCGGTTGAACAGGGAAGCCAGTGATAGATGACACCAGTTTAGAACAGGTTAAGATTTCACGAGTATCAATACCTGTTTGGCAATTAAAAACATCATGGCGAGTTCGGACAGCCATTACGATTTCTTCAAGTGAAGCATTGCCCGCTCGTTCACCTAAACCATTAATAGTACATTCAACTTGTCTTGCACCATTAAGCACGGCGGACAAGGAGTTTGCAACGGCTAAACCTAAATCATTGTGACAATGTACAGAGAAAATGGCTTTATCTGAATTAGGAATGCGCTGAATCAAATTGCTAATAGTCGCGCCAAATTGTTGAGGCAAGCTATATCCAACAGTATCAGGGATATTTAAAGTGCTTGCGCCTGCATCTATAACCGCTTCAAGAATTCGACATAAGAAGTCTTCTTCTGAGCGCCCTGCGTCTTCAGGTGAAAACTCAACGTCATCGGTATATTGTCTAGCACGTTTAACCGCTTTAACTGCATATTCAATGACTTGATCCGGTGACATTTGCAATTTCATTTGCATATGTATGGGTGATGTCGCAATGAAAGTATGAATACGAGATCTTTGAGTGCCTTTTAAAGCTTCTCCAGCTCTATCAATGTCTTTATCTAGAGCCCTAGCTAAACCACAAACTACACTATCTTTAATGATATTAGCGACGGCTTGCACGGACTCAAAATCACCAGGGCTTGCTGCAGGAAAACCTGCTTCAATTACATCAACTTTTAGACGTTCTAAAGCTTTTGCAATTCTAATTTTTTCATCTCGTGTCATTGACGCGCCGGGGCTTTGTTCGCCATCACGTAGCGTGGTATCAAATATAATTAATTTGTCTTTCATAAAAACTCGATTTTAAGAGTTATATCAACGTTGAGTTGATAATTGATAAGGAAAGTTAATAATAGCTTAGGAGAGCACTATCTATGTTTATTAGGGTTTACGACTAGATAATCGCCGTTTACGTATGACTAAAGTTATCACTGGGCCAGAAATTGCGTAAGCCAAGAAAAGTAAAAATAACAGTGTTTGTGGTTGAGCCATTATTATTGCGATAGCAAGCATGACGGTAATTGCCACAAAAAATGGCACTTTACCCTTTAAATCGATTTCTTTAAAACTAGAGTATCTAAAGTTACTGACCATAAGTAAGCCGGTGATAATAGTCAGTACTAAGGCTATATATTTCACTATTTCTACGGGATAAGCATGATCTAATGAGAGCCATAAAAAGCCAGCCAGAATGGCTGCAGCTGCTGGACTGGGTAAGCCTTGAAAATAGCGTTTATCAGCTGAAGTTAGTTGAGTATTAAATCGTGCTAAACGAAGTGCGCCACCCGCCATGTGAACAAAAGCTGCAAATAAGCCTAATTTTCCAAAACTGGTAAAAGCCCACAAATACATTACTAAAGCTGGAGCGGCACCAAATGATACCATGTCGGATAGGCTATCGTATTGAGCGCCAAATTCACTTTGCGTATTCGTTAAACGAGCCACTCTGCCATCCATCCCATCAAGAATCATCGCCACAAAAATGGCGATAGCTGCTGTTTCAAATCGATTGTCCATGGCAGAGGTAATGGCATAAAAACCTGAAAATAAGGCGCCCGTAGTAAACAAATTAGGTAATAAATAAATGCCTCTACGGCGTATGGTGCTTTTTTCTAGAGTCATACGAGGATTAATTTTAATAGGTTTATAGAGTGGATATAACAGTTAATTATACTAGGAATATGAGTTTGTTTTAAATTAAAACATTCTTAATAACCTTATAAATATCAAATGAGCGCATTTAATACAGTGCCTTTAAACGAAATACCTACCCAGCCGTATTTCATGAAATTTCTAATATTGCCATGGTCATTGCCGCTTGGAGCAACAAGAACATCTTGGTGATAATAATCACCAAATAAGTTTAAAGTTTGAGATTGAGTAAGTTTATTTAATAATGCAAAAGCAAATATTTTGCATGAACCTTCATTTGAACCTGCCGCGTTAATTATAGTATCTGACCCTAAACCATTCTTAAACTCTGTGGGTTGGTATTGATAATTCTCATTTATGATACTAATAGTTTCATTGAAGCTGATTATTTCGTTATTATTGATTTTTTGGATAAATTCAGTAAGAGTCATTTCATTCTTAGTGGTTTTAGTGGTTTAAAATTAAGCCTTTTTCATGATACGTTCTTTTTCGCGCTGCCAATCCCTATCTTTAGAAGTTGCTCTTTTATCGTGAAGTTGTTTACCTTTTGCTAAGCCAATTTCTAATTTAGCGCGGCCGGTTTTCCAGTACATTGAAAGCGGAATCAATGTATAACCTTTTCGTTCTACCGAGCCAATTAGTTTATTAAGTTCATGTCTGTTAAGTAACAATTTTTTATGTCGAATTGAGTCAGGTTTAATATGAGTTGAAGCCGATAATAAAGCAGAGATGTGCGCACCCGACAACCAAGCCTCACCCCGTTTTAATACTACATAACTTTCTTTAAGCTGTACACGTCCTTCACGAAGACTTTTTACTTCCCAACCTTCTAAAACAAGACCTGCTTCAAAACGCTCTTCAATAAAATACTCATGCTTAGCTTGACGATTAACGGCAATTGTCGCGTTCTGTTGAGTTTTATTCTTTTTGGAGTTTTTTTCGGCCATAGGGTGCGGATATTAGTTTTAAAACTGACGAGAGCGATAATTTTTGTTATTTTACTCGATATTATTAATAAGGTGAGTTTTTTGAGGTGCTCGTAAATGATAGATACTAACACAATAGAACATGGAAAATGGTCTTCTCGTTTTACCTATATTCTTGCTGCGACTGGATCCGCTGTAGGTTTAGGTAATATTTGGAAGTTTCCATATATTACTGGAGAAAATGGTGGTGGTGCGTTTGTATTAGTATACTTAGCCTGCGTTTTACTTATTGGTGTCCCAATTATGATGGCTGAAACTATGCTAGGTCGTCGCAGTCAAAGAAATCCTATCGAAGCGATGGAATTATTAACTAAAGAAGCCAGTGCCGATAACAATTGGCATTACTTAGGTTGGATGGGTGTTATCGCCGGTTTATTTATACTTTCATATTATAGTGTCATTGCGGGCTGGGCCTCAGCCTATGTGCTTAAGGCCTTTACCGGTAGTTTTATTGATGCTGATGCAACAGCGATCAAATCATTATTCGACAGTTTTGTAGGCAGTCCCATTCAGTTGATTTTTTGGCATACCTTATTCATGTTAGCGACTATGGTTATCGTTGTTCGCGGAATCAATAATGGTCTAGAAAAAGCCGTGCAATATTTAATGCCCGCTTTATTTGTATTGATGTTTTTATTGGTCGCTTATGCCATGACGACGGATAGTTACTTTAAAGGTTTGCACTTCTTATTCTCACCCGATTTTAGCAAGTTAACGGGTAATTCCATTTTAACGGCCATGGGCCATGCCTTTTTTACCTTGAGTTTAGGTATGGGAGCCATTATGGTTTACGGTTCTTACTTGTCTAAAGATATTTCAATTAGCAAAACAGTTTACTTAATCGCGGGTGCTGATACTGTCGTTGCATTATTAGCAGGCATTGCCATATTCCCCATCGTGTTTGAAAATAATTTACACCCAAGCTCTGGCCCAGGCCTCATATTCGAAACATTACCAATCGCTTTCGGTGCGATGACAGGCGGTTGGTTAATGGGTGTGTTATTTTTTATTATGTTAACCGTTGCCGCATTAACATCTTCTATCTCTTTAATTGAACCAGCAGTTGCGTGGTTAGTTGAAAATCGTGGGTTTACCCGTGAAAAAGCTTGTCTATGGTCTGGTGGTGTTACTTGGACTCTTGGATTAGGAACTGTTTTTTCATTTAATGTGTGGTCAGAATTTAAAATATTCGATAGATCCATTTTTCAATTACTGGATTATTTAACTGCAAATCTAATGTTACCTATTGGTGGTTTTTGTATCGCTATTTTTGCGGGCTGGATCATGAATTCAAAACATGCTGAAGCAGAACTTGATATGCCTACACCTCTTGGTTATCAAGTTTGGAAAATACTAATTAGTTATGTTGCGCCTGCTGCCGTATTTTTTGTATTTCTTCATGTTATTGGAGTTTTATAAATGACAGTAGTGCAAAAGAGTGCTTTGGTAAAGTTCTCAGCTCAACAGATGTTTGAATTGGTTAATAATATTGAAGATTATCCTAACTTTTTACCTTGGTGCAGTGGAAGTCGTATAATCAGAGCTGGCGAAGATTTCGTTGAAGCTGAATTGATGATTTCAAAAGGTGGATTTAAAAAAGCATTTTCGACCAAGAATAAAATTGATAAAGGTGGAGTAATTACCGTATCTTTGTTAGATGGACCCTTCTCTTATCTTGAGGGTGTATGGAATTTTTTGCCTTTGCGTGAAGATGCTAGCAAAATTTCGTTGGATTTAGAATTTGAAATGTCCGGTAAGTTAGCTAGTTTAGCTTTTGGCGTAGTGTTTAATCAGATATGTAATACTATGGTTACTTCATTTACAGATAGGGCTAAACAAGTTTATGGCTCATAACACGATTTCAATTGAAGTTGTTTATGCCTTGGCTGAACAACAGGTTATCAAAAAAATAGATTTAAATGATGGGTTTACCGTGATCGATGCGGTTAATTTATCAGGTCTGTTAGAAGAATTCCCCGAAATTTCTAGAGAAACACTTAAAGTTGGTGTGTTTGGGAAAGTTTGTGCCTTAGATAAAGCATTAAGTGCGAATGATCGAGTTGAGATCTATCGATCATTAATTAATGATCCTAAAGAAGCAAGGAGAAAAAGAGCAAAAAAATAAATTATTCACTCTTTTAAATATAAGTTTATTTATAAAGGTAAATTATCATTTGTTGTAGCGGGTTTCGTGTCTTGTTTAGTATTTTTTATAGGGTTATCGTTTGATAAAAGGCCAAACAGAGTGGTTAACTTCTCCCACATAGTTTTATCTAAATCTCGCTTAGGTATTTCTAACGTTGTTTCTTTAGCTATCTTAGGGCCAGTATTTAAATTTGGTTTAAGGTTACCTTTAATACCAACTACTTTATCATTGTTAAAAAATAATGAAAATTGTTGTTGAGTTTTATCTTGTCCACTAGGTTGATTAATGTATAGGTAATCCCATCGGTTTTTATGGAATACATTATCTAACATCGGTGATCCAAGTATAAATTGAACTTGTTTTTTGCTCATCCCCGGCCTCAACTGATCGAGTTGATCTTGTTCAATAATGTTGCCTTGTTGCACATCAATCTTATAAACGCCGGGTAAGTTATTCAAAACATATGAGCATGAAAATAATGATTGACAAGCTATTAAACTACAAATTAAAAGCGATTTTCTCATTTATGACAGATTAGATATTTAAAACAGAAATGATACAGTATGTTAATTAATTATCCTATAAAAGTATCATGATAATTAATACTAAAAAAGGCTACAATAATGATATTTTTAAAAATGTACCATGTAGGTTAATTGAGGTATTCTCTTGGAAACTCATGATTTAAAGAATGCCGGACTTAAGGTAACTATTCCTAGACTTAAGATTCTGCAAATTTTAGAAAAACAGGTTAATGAACGCCATTTAACAGCTGAAATGGTATTTAAAATTCTAATTAGTGAAAATGAAGAAATTGGTTTAGCTACTGTTTATAGGGTACTGACTCAATTTGAAGCAGCTGGTATAGTTACTAGACATCATTTTGAAGGTGGTAATTCGATATTCGAATTAGATACCGGAGATCATCATGATCACATACTTTGTATGAAATGTGGTAAGGTCGACGAGTTTACAGATGAACTAATTGAAGCTAGGCAGCAAGAAGTTGCAAATAACCTAGGTTACGAATTAACTGATCATGGTTTATATTTATATGGATTTTGCCCTCGATGCAGAAAATCTTAATTACTATCTAATTTAAAGTCTAAATGTTTAAACCCCTCATCCTTTTTATTGGCTTACGATATACGCGAGCTAAAAGACGTACTCAATTTATTTCATTTATCACATTAACTTCTGTACTAGGAATAGCTTTGGGTGTAACGGCACTTATCACCGTGCTTTCTGTTATGAACGGCTTCGAAGCTGAATTACGAGAGCGTATTTTAGGTATGACCGCTCATGCAACCGCAACCGGTAGGTTTGGTCAGTTGGATGATTGGCAAGCATTGGATAAAAAGCTAGTTGATTATCCGCATGTCCAAGGTTCTGCGCCTTTTATTACCGGACAGGTGATGATTAATGCAGACAGACGTGTGAGTGGCACAATGCTAAACGGTATATTGCCAGAATACGAAGCTAAAGTTTCAGACGTAGCTAATAAGATGAAATACGGTGCTTTAACTGATCTTGTACCTGGCGAATATGGCATCGTTTTAGGTTTAGAGTTAGCAAATTATTTGGGTGTTAGCATGGGTGACAAGATCACTGTGATTAGTCCACAAATTAACTCAACGCCCGCGGGCATAGTACCAAGGATGAGACGATTTACTGTGGTAGGTGTCTTTCAAGTTGGTATGTACGAGTATGATCGTAATATGGCATTAATTCACATTGACGATGCAGCTAAATTATTCCGGATGGATTCAGCTGTTTCAGGCTTACGTATTAAATTAGATGATCTATTTAATGCGCCACAAATTACACGCAGTATGGCAAAAGCATTATCAGACGATTACCAAGTGAGTGACTGGACGTTAGCTCACAGTAATTTCTTTAGAGCAATACAAACAGAAAAACGCGTCATGTTTATCATTTTATTGTTGATTGTAGCCGTGGCGGCTTTTAATATCGTATCAACTTTAGTAATGGTAGTCACCGATAAGCGGGGTGATATTGCCATCTTAAAAACACAAGGTCTAACTTCGGGTTCAATTATGGGCATCTTTATGGTGTTAGGTTCAATTATAGGTGTGGTTGGTACCGCGCTGGGTACAGTGGGTGGTATTTTGTTAGCCTTAAATGTGGAAACCATAGTGCCAACTTTAGAACGCCTATTTAACGTCCAGTTTATGGCGGCGGATGTTTACTACATCAGTGAATTGCCTTCTAAATTAGTATGGACTGATGTCTATTCAATCGCTGGTATGGCATTTTTATTGTCTTTATTAGCGACTATTTATCCTGCATGGCAAGCGTCTCGTATTAATCCAGCGGAGGTATTACGTTATGAATAATACAATTTTGACATGCCGCCAACTGACTAAGCGCTATGACCAAGGTGGTTTAGATGTAGAGGTGCTTAAAGGGGTTGATTTAAGTATTCAAGTGGGTGAGCGTGTAGCCATAATGGGGGCGTCGGGCTCGGGTAAAAGTACATTGTTGCACCTATTAGGCGGATTAGATAAAGCCACCAGTGGTGAGGTCATACTGTCTGGTAAAAATCTAAATAAAGTCAGCGCTATTAAATTAGCTAAGTTAAGAAATAGCTCCTTAGGTTTTATTTACCAATCGCACCATTTGTTGGGTGAATTCACCGTACTCGAAAATGTCGCGATGCCTTTATTGATAGCCGGTGAAACTATAAAACAAGCGACAATAAGAGCGATTGAATTACTTAAAAGAGTAGGCTTAGGTCACCGAATTGAACATAAACCTGGCGAGTTATCGGGTGGAGAAAGACAGCGTGCTGCAGTAGCAAGAGCCTTAATTAATAAACCTGGTTTAGTGTTAGCTGATGAACCCACTGGTAACTTAGATAGTAAAACAGCCGATCAAATTTATCAATTGATGCTGGAATTAAATCAAGAATTACGGGTTAGCTTTTTAGTGGTCACACATGATCATGAATTGGCTGCCCGTATGGGTAAAGTTTTACATATGGAAGATGGTCTAATCTTAGGTTAACTTCACTTAAACAAACTCACTGCACCTTTTGGGGCGCTTTTAGCTCGAGTCAATAGGAGGTGCTAGTGATTATTTCTGCATTATGCTTTGTTGCTGGCATTTTATGTGTGCAACAATTTTCAGAATTACCCAATCTTTTATGGTTAGGTATCTTTTTATTCTTAAGTATATTTTTTGCTGTTTTACGTTATTACCGAATACTGTTTTTTATTTGTGGTGTGGTATGGGCAGTTACGTTTGCTACTCAGCGTTTAGCCGAAAGATTGCCCATGGCTTTAGAATCAATTGAGATACCCGTTATAGGTGTTATTGATAATTTACCTGATTACAATCAGAGAGTTGTTCATTTTGACTTTAAAGTGACTGAGCCCGTTGCTAAGCTACCAAGCAAGATTCGCATGAGCTGGTATTATCCTGATCAGGATATAAAAGCAGGTCAGGTATGGAAATTTACTATCAAATTGAAACGCCCTCATGGAAGTTTAAACCCCGGTGGATTTGATTATGAGCAGTATTTGTTTAGTCAAGCCATAGGTGCAACAGGTTATATTATTACTAATCCCCGTCCGCAATTATTAGTTAAGGCTTCAGTGTGGTTAAGTATTGCTGTTTGGCGACAAAAAATTTCTGATCTTTTAAATGCTAAACTTGCTGATAACCCGAGTTTAGGTCTAATAAAAGCTTTAACGATTGGAGATGGTAGTGGTATTAGCAAGGCTGAATGGGAGGTTTTTCGTAAAACCGGTACAACACATCTTGTGGTTATATCTGGTTCGCATGTAGGTTTGGTAGCTGGCTTGGCCTATATATTGGTGCTTAAATTGTGGGCCAGATTTGCCTTCATAAACTGGTCGCCTCAATCAGTAGCTGCTTGTGCAGCTATGTTAGTAGGTGGTATTTATGCTGGCTTGGCGGGTTTTTCTGTTCCTACGCAACGCGCAGTAGTTATGTTAATAGTATGGATGTTGGCGATTATATTTCAAAGAAACACAAAGGCTTTTAACACGTTATCCATTGCATTATTTGCCGTGTTAATTTATGAGCCTACTTCTGTATTATCTGTGGGTTTTTGGTTATCGTTTTTAGCAGTTAGTTTAATTGTTTATGTTTTGGCAAACAGGCTAAATAAAAGCGTTTACTGGCTAGAGATGCTAAAAATAAATGCTGCAACCTCAATTGGTTTAGCGCCATTATTATTGATATTTTTTCAACAAATTTCATTAATATCTCCAATTGCTAATTTTATTGCTGTACCTCTTATTAGTTTTATTAGTGTACCTTTCGCGTTAATTGCTATACTTTTATTAGCTATTAATCCAGTTATTGCAGAGCCATTTTTTTTTATAACAGATTATTCATTACAAGGTTTAAAAATAGTTTTAGTCTATTTAGCTGACTTTGCCTATGCAACTTATAATTATGCACAACCAGAGCTATGGTCATTATTATTTTCAATACCAGCAGTAATTTTATTATTATCACCTAAGGGTTTGCCTTATCGGTATATGAGTGGATTGCTCTTTATGCCATTGTTGCTTAATCCACCTACAAGACCTATAGAAGGCACTGTCAAGCTTACAGTATTAGACGTAGGTCAAGCTTTGGCAATTGTTGTGCAAACTCATAATCATAGTTTAATATTTGATACGGGAACCAAGTATTCCGCTGATAGTGACAGTGGTAAAAGTGTTGTGATACCATTTTTACGCCATGAAAACATTACTGTAGTTGATAAATTAATGATTAGTCATGCTGATAAAGATCATATAGGAGGTGCAGTCTCAATATTGAATGGACTTCCTGTTAATGAAGTATCAACATCCGCTATGACAGAACTACAAGAGTACCATCCTACAAAATGCACTGCCGGGCAAGTTTGGAGTTGGGATAATGTAGAATTTAAAGTACTAGGGCCACAGCGTGAATATACTTCTGACAACAACAATGCCTGTGTATTGAAGATTAGAACAGCAATCGCAAAATATTTGTTACCAAGTGATATAGAAGGAGTCGCCGAGGCAGATTTAACACAACGTTATGGCGCGGAATTAAAGGCTGATGTATTAATTGCCCCTCATCACGGTAGTAAAACATCTTCAACAGTGGCATTTTTAAATGCAGTGAACCCACAATTTGTATTGATATCGTCTGGTTATTTGAATCAATTTAAACATCCTCACCCTGATGTTTTAAATCGATACTCAATGAACAATATTAATTGGTTTGACACAGCAAAGGAAGGTGCTTTAACTTTGACTGAAGACAAAGGTAAATTTTACATAGCAAGTATGAGAAATACAGCGGCTAAATATTGGAATAATAAGTAAAATTTAGCCATAGTATTAGTTACTTTAATTATATAAAACAAAATACTATGTAAGTTTTATATCTGTTATGTAAACTGCTGACGAATTCAGCGTGATAATTTAAACCGAGCGGTATTAATTGCAAGTTGTACACATTCAGGAGCAGTGCCTCCAATATGGTTTCTAGCTGCTATGGAGCCTTCTAATGTAAGGTAATTAAATACATCGTCTGAAATTAATGGAGAGTAATTTTGTAATTCACTTAATGAAATTTCAGATAAGTCACGTTCTGTTTCTATTCCTAAACGTACAGCTAATCCAACAATTTCGTGAGCGTCTCTAAAAGCCATTCCTTTACGGACTAAGTAATCAGCTAGGTCTGTTGCTGTGGCAAATCCTCGTTTTGCTGAGTTATACATGTTTTTCTTTTTTGCGTGAATATGTGGGACCATGTCCGCATAAGCACGTATACAGTTAATTAATGTATCAACTGTATCGAATATTGGTTCTTTATCTTCTTGATTATCTTTGTTATAGGCCAATGGTTGGCTTTTCATTAACATTAGTAGAGAAATTAAATGTCCAGTCACACGCCCTGATTTTCCTCTGACTAGCTCTGGAACATCGGGGTTTTTCTTTTGTGGCATAATAGATGATCCGGTGCAAAATCCATCAGGCATTTCAATAAAATCAAATTGAGCACTAGACCATAAAATAAGTTCTTCAGAGAACCTTGATAAGTGCATCATCATTATACTTGCGACTGAAGTGAATTCTATTGCAAAATCACGGTCACTGACTGAATCAAGTGAATTTGCACTTGGACGGCTAAAGCCAAGTAATTCAGATGTCATAAAGCGGTCAATAGGGTAACTAGTTCCAGCTAAAGCTGCGGAACCTAAAGGCATGACATTTAAGCGTTTTTTGCAATCTTGTAAGCGTTCTTGATCTCTCATTAACATTTCGAACCAAGCCATTAAATGATGGCCAAATGTAATTGGTTGAGCAACTTGTAAATGTGTAAAGCCGGGCATAATAGTGTCGAAGTTTTGCTCGGCTAGATCTAATATTGCAATTTTTAAACGTCTAATTTGTAGGCTGATTTGTTCTATTTCACTTCGTAGATATAGTCTTATATCTGTAGCAACTTGATCATTCCGTGAGCGTCCAGTATGTAGCTTTTTTCCTGCTACGCCAATTAAATCAGTTAGTCTAGCTTCGATGTTCATATGAACATCTTCTTGTTTTATTGACCAGATAAAAGTTTTATTTTCTATTTCTAACTTAATTTGGTGTAGACCCTTAATTATTTCATCTCGTTCATGATCCGTTAATATTCCGCAATGGGCTAGCATAGTAGCGTGTGCAATTGAACCTTGAATGTCTTGTGTTGCCATACGTTTATCAAAATCAACAGATGCAGTAAAGACTTCAACAAAAGCATCAGTGGCTTGGGCAAATCTTGCGCTAGAAAGTTTTTCTGAGTTAACAGTGGTCATATTGGCTTTGGAAATAGTAATAAAAAAGATTTAAATTATAACATTTATTATTTGTACTTTAATTATTCATACCTACGATTATACGTAATTTCAATAAATTAACGGTATGTCAAATAATATTTGATCGTGTGACTATATGAGAAATAAACGTAATTAAAAAGTATTGGATTTTCATTGAAATGCTAATGCTAAGTAGCATTTGTTTTTAATAATTATTAAATGGAGTCTGATGGATAATGTTTTGTTAGTTCTTTA
>CAJADF010000034.1 GCA_903938485.1 uncultured Methylococcaceae bacterium | reverse complement strand
ACACAATACGATAACACAGCCTTTTGGGGCTTTTTTCGTATTTAGTTACCTCTTTCTTCACCTTTCTAACGGTACTTTACATTGAGCAAACGTCGAGTTGTAATAACTGGATTGGGTGCGGTTACATGCTTAGCCAACACCGTCGCAGAAACTTGGAATGGCATTATTAATTCCAAAAGCGGCATAAGTCCAATTGATTCTTTTGATATTTCTCCATTTGCCACTACTTTTGGCGGAGTGATTAGAAATTTTGATATATCCCAATACATCGCTGACAAAGATGCTAAACGCATGGATGGTTTCATTCATTACGGCATTGCAGCGGGTTGCCAAGCTTTTGAAGATTCAGGACTTGAAGTCACTGAAGAAAATGCAGAACGGATTGGTGTAGCAATCGGCTCGGGTATAGGCGGCATTACTGGGATTGAAGATTGTTATGCAACCTATGACAAAAGCGGCCCCAGAAGAATTTCACCATTTTTCGTACCTGGCAACATTATTAACATGATATCTGGCAATCTATCCATTAAATATGGATTGAAAGGCCCAAACTTTGCGATTGTAACTGCTTGCGCAACCGGCACTCATAATATTGGCGATGCCGCTAGATTGATTGCTTATGGTGACGCTGACGTAATGATTGCTGGTGGTGCAGAACGCTGTACAACCTCACCTACTGCAATGGGTGGTTTTGCTTCCGCAAAAGCATTATCAAGACGAAATGATGATCCACAACATGCAAGTCGCCCTTGGGATAAAGACAGAGATGGCTTTGTATTAAGCGATGGCGCTGGCGTGGTCGTTATTGAAGAACTAGAACATGCAAAAGCCCGTGGCGCAAAAATTTACGCAGAATTAGTGGGTTATGGCATGAGCGGTGACGCTTACCATATTACAACACCTTCCGAAGGTGGCGAAGGTGCTGCGCGTTGCATGAAAAATGCTTTACGAGATGCAGGCTTAAACCCAGAAGATGTTGACTATATCAACGCGCATGGCACTTCCACTCCTGCAGGAGACCTTGGAGAAACGCAAGCGATGAAAGCTGCATTGGGCGACCATGCTTATAAAACAGCTATTAGCTCAACTAAATCAATGATTGGACATATGCTAGGCGCGGCAGGTGGTATAGAAGCCGTTATATCAGCACTCAGCATCAAAGAACAAATTGCACCACCAACGATCAACTTGGACAACCAAGATCCTGATTGTGACCTTGATTATGTTCCAAATATTGCAAGAAGCATGAAAATTGAAGTAGCCATGTCAAATTCATTTGGATTTGGTGGAACAAATGGAACTCTAATTTTTAAACGCTACCAATAAATCATAACAACCTCTAAAATTCATGACCCTGGTAAATGGTTTTCCGCAGGATACCCTTGAATTATCTGATAGAGGCTTACAATACGGCGATGGTTTATTTGAAACTATCGCCATAAAAAAAGGTCACCCCTGCTTTATAAACCGACACCTAGATCGGCTAAATGAGGGATGTAGACGCCTTTTAATACCAGAGTATTGCTCTAAATTAATCTATAATGAAGCAATATCAATATCCAAAGGACTAAACAATGCTGTCCTTAAAATCATTATCACTCGAGGATCGGGGGGCAGAGGTTATCGCCAGCCTGAACCGATACACCCCAATAGAATCCTAAGTACTCATCCGTTTCCCAAATACTCAACCGCATTTAAAGAGCAAGGTGTTTCTGTAAGATTCTGTGAAACAAGATTAGGCTTAAACCCATCGTTAGCTCGCATAAAACACTTAAATAGACTTGAGCAAGTTTTAGCTAGAGCAGAATGGTCAAATTTAAATATTCAAGAAGGAATTATGTTGGATTTAAATAACCACGTTATTGAAGGGACAATGACCAATCTATTCTATATTAAGAACAATACACTCTTCACCCCCCCCCTTTTATATTCGGGTGTAGCTGGAATTATGAGGCAAATTGTAATTGAATTAGCTCATACCAATGGTTACACTCTAGTTCTAGATAACTTTACAGAAAAAGAATTACTGTCAGCTGATGAAGCGTTTCTATGTAATTCAATTATTGGAATTTGGCCAATCAATTCTATCAACTCAACATCGCTTCAAATTGGACTAATAACTAGACAACTTCAATTTATGATTTCTAGATACGAACATGAAGAGATCATCCCTAATCTATAACTTTGCAACTTTATCGTCATTCACTCTAATAGCTATAATTGCTTGGGCTTGGATAGACTTTAATAAAAGCATTATTTCACCAGTAATTTCCAATAAACCCATTACCATTGAAATTAACAAAGGCGATTCTTTTGAGCAAATAACAAATAAGTTATTGGCACAAAACCTAATTTTTAAGCCAATTTGGTTTAACGTTTTGGCTGTGCAAAAAAAAGTTACTAAAAAAATCAAAACAGGAGAATTCGAATTATCACCTGGCATGACTTTACCCCAAGTGTTAGAACATTTAGTCTATGGAAAAAGAAAGCAGTATAGTATTACCTTTCCTGAAGGAAGAAATTTTAAAGAAATATTACAAATCACTAATAACAACCTAGATATTGAGCATTGCATACCACAAACCAATGCAGATCAAATTGCCGACGAAATCAGTCTTAACACAAATTATCTAACTAAGTTTGATGAACAAAATATATCAATATCATCTACACAAAAAATTGAGGGGTTAATATTTCCCGATACCTATTTTTTTGAAAAACATACAACTGATATAGAGATACTAAAAAGAGCTTTTAATAAAATGCAAAACGTACTCACAGAGCAATGGCAAAATAAAGCTGACAATATTGCGTTAAAATCACCTTATGAAGCTCTTATTCTTGCTTCTATAATTGAAAAAGAAACAGCTCAACCCTCCGAAAGATCACAAATAGCAGGTGTATTTACTCGCAGAATTAAATCAGGCATGTTGCTGCAAACAGACCCAACTGTTATTTATGGAATGAACGAAAAATATAATGGAAACATCAGTCATCAAGACTTGATTACATACACGCCTTACAACACTTATATTATAAAAGGCTTACCACCAACTCCGATCGCAATGCCCGGGCTTGAGGCTATAAAAGCAGCCCTTCACCCAGACCAAAGTAGTAATATATATTTTGTTGCCAAAGGTGATGGTAGTCATCAATTTTCACCGACGTTAGCAGAACATAATCAAGCGGTGAACAACTTTCAAAGGAGCAAAAATGCCCCGAGGTAAATTCATCACCTTAGAAGGTGGAGAAGGGGTTGGTAAAACAACCAATCTTATTTTTATAGAAAACTACTTAAAACTGCACGATATTCCTGTAATTATTACCAGAGAACCTGGCGGAACTGCTTTAGCAGAAAAACTACGCCAATTATTATTGGATAAAAATAGTGAAATAATCTCTGAAAATGCTGAACTGTTATTGGTTTTCGCAGCAAGAGCCCAACATATTAAACATGTTATAGAACCTGCCTTGACTACTGGCGTTTGGGTACTTTGCGACCGTTTTACTGACGCAACCTTCGCCTATCAAGGTGGAGGAAGAAACATGAAAAACAGCACTATAGAGTGGTTAGAAAACCTAGTTCAAGGAAGCTTAAGACCTGATTTAACCCTATTATTAGACGCTCCTGTTGAGATTGGCCTAGAAAGAGCAAAATCAAGAGGTATTCTAGATAGATTTGAATCTGAAAAAATACAATTCTTTGAACAAGTAAGACGCGCCTACTTACTCCAAGCAGAACTTCATCCATCACGCATCAAAGTTATAAAAACCAATCAGCCACTTATTGACGTAGAAAATGAACTCATAAATGTCATAGGCAACTTTATAAGATGAAATTACTACCATGGCAACTCCAACAGTGGAAACAACTATATGATTATAAAAAACAAAGTCGCGTTCCCCAAGCATTACTTATCAACGGAACAAAAGGCATAGGCAAACTAAACTTAGCAGAACAATTCGCTTTTTCTCTTCTCTGCGTACACCCGAGCAGTAATGGCCTAAACTGTGGAAATTGTAAATCTTGTATGCTACTTAAGGCAGAATCGCATCCAGATCTAATTAAAATATATCCAGAAGAACCAGGGAAAATAATTACTATTGGGCAAATCCGTCACTTATTGAATCAACTAAATCTGAAACCACAATTTAATAATTATCGTGTAGTAATTATTCATCCAGCAGAACAATTAAACAATTCAGCAAATAATGCCTTCTTAAAGTTTCTAGAAGAGCCAACAGAAAGAACAATTTTAATATTAGTCTCTAATGACTACTCAAATATACCTGCAACAATAATCAGCAGATGCCAAAAAATAACCCTAACAAAACCAGACAAAGACACAACTATAGGTTGGTTGAGATCACAAAACCCAAAACTATCAGTAACTAATGCTGAAATAATACAACAAATAAATCAGGGGTCACCATTTAAATCTCTCGATTTTGACAAAAATCAAATGATATTCTTGCGAAAGGAATGCTTTGATGATTGGACACAAGTATCTAAACAATTACAAAACCCATCTGTAATTGCTGAAAAATGGCAAAAAATTGAGGGCTTACAATTGCTCGAGTGGATTGCATCTTGGATAATTGATGTTGTGAAATGCAAACATCAAATAAACACTACTTCATTAAACAATCCGGATTTTGAAAAACAATTAGTTGATACAGCACAAAAAATAAAATTACCCGAAGCTTTTAAAGTATACGATCTAATATTAATTAGCAAAGAACGAATTGTAACTCAACTTAATAAACAATCCATACTAGAAGAAATATTAATAGGATGGCATCGAATCAATCAAATTATTAATTAATATGCTTACAGAAGAAGTCATTGAAGTCACAATAAAAAATTCAACAGAATTATTTCAAACCTATATGCCTTTTATAATAAACGGCGGTGTATTTATTGTGACCAACAAAAACTTTAAAATGGGGCAAATATTAAGCCTAAAAATTAAAATAGTAGATGAAATAAACTTTACAACTATTTTAAGCAAAATAATATGGATAACACCGCCTAAAACCGAAAACCATAAACTAACTGGCATAGGAGTGCAATTCATGAAAGAAGACAATGGTGCAACAAAATCTAAAATAGAATCTATTCTAGGTAGCAACACATTTATTAATAAACCAACCTATACCATGTAAAAAACGCATATGCTAATTGACAGTCATTGCCATCTTGATCGTATAGATTTGAAGCCGTATAAGAATGACTTCGATAATTTTATGCTCGATGTAAAAGCTAAACACATTGAACATATGTTATGCATATCTATAGATCTAGAATCCTATCCAAACATGCTAGGATTAATTAACGACCACCAAAATATTTCTGCCACTGTCGGCGTACACCCCAATGTTAAAGATGGTCAGGACCCTTCCATTGAAGAATTAATTGCTTTAGGACGTAACAATAAAGTAATTGGGATTGGCGAAACAGGACTAGATTACTTTCGCAGCGATGGAGACCTTGAATGGCAAAGGCAACGATTTAGAAATCATATACACGCTGCAAAGATAGTGAATAAACCTTTAATCATTCATACGCGAGAAGCAAAGAACGACACTTTACGTATTTTAAAAGAAGAAGGTGCCGAACAAACAGGCGGAATAATTCATTGTTTTACAGAAGACTGGGAGTTTGCAAAATCAGCAATTGATCTGAATTTTTATATATCATTTTCAGGCATTATCACATTTAATAATACAGATTCTATAAAAGAAGTTGCTAAGAAAATACCTGAAAATAGAATGTTAATAGAAACAGATTCACCTTATCTTGCACCTACGCCCTATAGAGGTAAACCAAATTACCCAACATACGTTCATTATGTTGCAGAACAAATAGCAACCCTTAAAGGAGTTACATTCAATAAAATTGCAGAAACGACAACAAATAATTTTTACGAACTATTCAATATACGCGAATAAAAAACACTGAAAAAATGTTGAAATTTAGAAAGTTAGTTAGATTTTTAATGGATTTTAGGGCGCAAAAATTTAACTGAAACGACACTAAGAAAACAAATAATCGACAATTAATATATTGTTTTATATTATAATTGACTGTATTTTACGAACATGTACTGCAAGGTATTATGGACGATTAGTCATTTGGCATTGACATGCGTCCCCATTCTACTTTACAGTTATGTCCGCAAAACAAGTATGTAACCAACTATAACTATTAATAAAACCCTTCGGAGCACATATCATGGCAAAACCATTAATTCAAATGGCATTAGATTCACTAGATTTCGACGCAACTGTAGGTTTAGCTACTTTAGTAGCACCTTATGTTGATATTTTTGAAATCGGAACTCCATGCATTAAACACAATGGTATTAACTTAGTAAGAGAATTAAGAGCAAAATTCCCTGAAAAATTACTTTTAGTTGACTTAAAAACTATGGACGCTGGTGAATATGAAGCGACTCCATTCTACGCAGCTGGTGCAGATATCGTTACTGTATTAGGCGTATCTGGTTTAGCAACTTGCCAAGGTGTTATAAAAGCAGCTAACGCACACGGCGCAGAAGCTCAAATTGACTTAATCAACGTTGAAGACAAAGTAGCTTGCGCAAGAGCAACTGCTGAAGCTGGTGCTCAAATCATGGGTATCCACACTGGTTTAGATGCTCAAGCAGCTGGCCACACTCCATTTGCTGACTTAAATGCAATTGCTGCATTAGGTTTACCAGTACGCATCTCTGTTGCTGGTGGTATTAAACCATCAACTGTACAAGACGTAGTTAGAGCTGGCGCAAACATCATCGTAGTTGGAGCAGCAATCTATGGCGCTGCATCTCCTGCAGACGCAGCTCGTGAAATTCGTGAATTAGTAGACGCGGTATAATATGCATCAGCAACTTATCATAGACAAGATTTCAGGTATTCTTGAAGCTACAGATGATACGTACGATGCAAAGCTGACCGGATTACTCGACAGTGCCAAACGCATTTTCATTGCGGGAGCAGGTCGTTCTAAATTAGTCGGCAACTTCTTTGCGATGAGATTAGTGCACGGCGGCTATGATGTCAGCGTTGTAGGTGAAATTGTTACACCAAGCATTAAAGATGGTGACCTATTAATCATAATCTCTGGATCTGGAGAAACTGAACAATTAATAGCATTCACTAAAAGCGCAAAAAAAGTGGGCGCCAAAATTGTCTTGATTTCTGCTAAAGGTGAATCAACAATTGGCGACATGGCTGACGGCGTTTTCCAAATAGGTAAAAGCGAACAATACGGTAAAGTTTTGGGCATGCCAATGGGTACTGTATTTGAACTTTCTACTCTAGTCTTTTTGGAAGCAACTGTTTCTCATATCATTCATGAAAAAGGAATTCCTGAAGAAAAGATGAGAGAAAGACACGCTAATTTAGAATAAGTACAAAAGAACGAGTGGCCAGTGCCACTCGTTCTTATTTGTGTTATATGAATAGCATTTAAAGAATTTTTCGTGACAAGATCGCTCTACTGATAGAAGTCACTACACACAATAAAAAAATAATAAAGGAGATCAATATGACTTCGCGCCGAGAATTAGCGAACGCCATACGCGCTTTAAGCATGGATGCCGTTCAAAAAGCAAACTCTGGACATCCAGGTGCACCAATGGGAATGGCTGATATAGCCGAAGTTTTGTGGAACGACTTTTTAAGTCACAATCCAACAAATCCACAATGGTCAAATCGGGATCGTTTTGTGCTTTCAAATGGTCACGGATCAATGTTGATCTATTCATTATTGCACCTTTCTGGTTACGATTTACCTATCGAAGAACTAAAAAACTTCAGACAGTTACATTCAAAAACTCCAGGCCATCCAGAATATGGATATGCGCCAGGCGTTGAAACAACAACTGGACCACTAGGCCAAGGCATAACAAACGCTGTTGGTATGGCGATCGCTGAAAAAGCTTTGGCGGGGCAATTCAACAGAGACGGCCACGAAATCGTAGATCACAACACCTACGTATTCTTGGGCGATGGCTGCTTGATGGAAGGTATTTCACATGAAGCTTGCTCATTAGCTGGAACTTTAGGATTAGGTAAATTAATT
Organism: uncultured Methylococcaceae bacterium; assembly: GCA_903938485.1. Taxonomy (GTDB): domain Bacteria; phylum Pseudomonadota; class Gammaproteobacteria; order Methylococcales; family Methylomonadaceae; genus Methylobacter_C. The sequence goes on along the minus strand of CAJADF010000034.1, from coordinate 16,481 downwards.
GCTTTCTGGGACGACAATGGAATTTCTATTGATGGTCATGTTGATGGCTGGTTTACTGATAATACACCTTTACGTTTTGAAGCATATGGCTGGCACGTTATACCTGATGTTGATGGACACGATCCTGTTGCAATATCTAAAGCTATTGAATTAGCAAAATCTGTTACCGATAAACCTACTTTAATTGCTACTAAAACCATCATAGGCTTTGGATCTCCAAATAAAGCAGGTAGCCACGCTTGTCATGGTGCAGCGTTAGGTCAGGACGAAATCGATTTAACTAAAGCCGCTCTAGGTTGGGATCATGAAGCATTTGTTATTCCTGCTGATGTATATGCTGGCTGGGATGCAAAATCAAAAGGTGCTAGCGCTGAAAGTGCGTGGAACGAAAAATTTGGTGCCTATAAAGTAGCATATCCCGAATTAGCATCAGAATATGTACGTCGAATTGCAGGTGATTTACCAAGCGATTGGACAGAAAAAGCAACTGCTTTTGTTGATTCCGTAGTTGCTGAAGGCAAAACTACTGCAACGCGTTTATCTTCATTAGCTGCAATCGAAGGTTTTGCTAAAATTCTACCTGAAATTTTTGGTGGCTCAGCAGACTTAGGTTGTTCAAACATGACTGAATGGTCAACATATAGACCAATGCGTGCTAATAAACCAGATGCTAACTACATAAACTATGGTGTACGTGAATTTGGTATGTCTGCCATTATGAATGGTGTTGCATTGCACGGTGGATTAATTCCATTTGGCGCAACATTCTTAATGTTCTCAGAATATGCTCGTAACGCATTGCGTATGGCTTCTTTGATGAAAATACGTTCTATCTTCGTTTACACTCACGACTCAATCGGTCTTGGTGAAGATGGTCCAACTCATCAACCAATTGAACAAACAGCAACATTACGTTTAATTCCAGGCATTCAAGTTTGGCGTCCATGTGATGCAGTTGAAACCACTATTTCTTGGAAAGCAGCATTTGAAAGACAAGATGGCCCATCTATTCTTGTATTCTCTCGTCAAAACTTACCACATATTGATCGTACTCCCGCACAAATTGAATCAATTTCACGCGGCGGTTACATATTAAGTGATAGTGACGGTAAACCAGATGCAATAATAATTGCTACAGGTTCTGAAGTAGAGCTTGCGGTAAAAGCAGCGGATGAATTGAGAGCAGCGGGCAAGAAAATACGTGTTGTTTCTATGCCTTCAACTAACATATTTGATGCTCAAGATGCTGCTTACAAAGAATCAGTATTACCTGTTGCAGTTACTAAACGTGTTGCTGTTGAAGCTGGCGTAACAGACGGCTGGTGGAAATATGTTGGCACAAACGGAAAAGTAGTAGGTATTGACCGTTTTGGTGAGTCTGCACCTGCTGGACTGCTTTTCAAAGAGTTTGGCTTCACCGTTGAAAATGTAGTTAAGAACGTAGAAGCAGTACTTTAATTTAAAGCCAAATATAGAGTAGTTATACAAAATAAATTTGGAGAGAGGGTTCGATTATTTATTTCGAACTCTCTACCCTCTTCTTCCGACTTTTAGGTGAACAACGTGAAAATGAATAATTTGACCAAAGGTACCTTTGCAGTACTACTATTATCGAGTACTGTTGCAAGCGCTGACCAACAGTATCCTGCTGCAGATTTCCAACCAGAAGTTTTATATCAAAACAGCGACTATATCGCTAAAGAATCTCCCAAAGCTGCTCCAGCTAAAGCTGTTGCTGCACCAGTAGCAAAAGCGGCAACTACTACTGAAGCAGATTCAAAATATCCTGCAGCTGATTTTAAACCTGAAGTTTTGTATCATGATACAAACTATAAAGCATCAGCAGCACCTATTAAAACTGTATCTGTTAAAGATAAAGTTACTCAAAGCGTAGCAACAGAAGCTGAAGTACCTGCTGCAACAACTGAAAAAGAAGACTCATCATTTACAAGTTATCTTTTAGGCCTTCTAGGTCTCGGATTAGCAGGTTTCTTCTTATTTAAAAAATCAATTTCAGCTAATTCACAGAAATCCGCTTCAACACCAGCAACTAAATCTTATGCTGTTAATACGGGCGTTGCTAAATATTTACAAAAAATTACTGGGACTGGTGTATCAAGATACATTACATCACAAGAAAAAGTTATAGTTACAACACAACTTACTGGTGTAGCAAAATATGTTGCTAATCAGCCTGAACAAAGTACTGCTAAAGCAGCAACTGGTGTAGATAAATACGTACGCGACAGAGGCTAATAATGAACAAGGAAAACTCAAATGGTTTTTTTTTCCCTGCAGTTGCAGGCTTGTTCTTTTTTTTGAATCGGTCAAAATCTGAGGACATTTACAAGACTGAAACAAACTACCCCGTTTATACTGCAGATGATTCAGGTAAAACGGGTGTAGCAAAGTATTTAGATAACCAAAATACTTTATTGTTAGCAGAAATATCAACTATCGATAATTCTCAGCAACCAGTGAGTGGTGTAGAGAAATATTTAAATAGCCTTGATAAATCACCGGCTAGTGGTGTTAGTAAGTACGTCTTAAGACAAAGTATTGCAGAAAAACAAAAAAATCAATTATTGGGTATTCCTGAAGTTACAGGAGTTGAAAAATACTTAAAAACGTTGAAACCAGCTCCTGCATTAACTGGCGTTGCAAAATATCTAAAAGATCAGGCTAATCAACCTGAACTTAGCAATGTTGCAAAATATTTAGCTAAACAAGCTGCAGTTGCTGCATTAACTCCTAAAATTGTTAAACCACAACTTTCGGGCGTGGCAAAATACTTGGAACACCAAGAAAGCTTGCCACAACCTAGCAGAGTAGCAAAATATATGGCTAAGCAAGAGGCGATGACAGCTTTGGCGGCTAAACTTATAACTCCGACTGTAGCATTAACTGGCGTTGCAAAATATTTAGATGAACAAGCTAAACAACCACAAATTAGTCGAGTCGCCAAATACATGGCTAGACAAGCACTAAACGATAGACAACAGCCTGCTAAAATTGAAACTAGTGTTGAAAAATACATGCGTCTTCAAGCTTAAAAATCTCTGATTAATAGATCTTAATTTAGAAAAGTTATTAAATAAGATCTATTAATCTCTAATTTAGGCACTTTAAGTATTATAAAAACAGCCTACTCAATAGTTGCTTGTAATAAGCAAATAACAGTTAAAAATTTTTAATATCAACATAAATAGGTAGCTCTCATGGGAAAAAACTTACTAGAACAATTAAAAGAAGTAACCGTTGTTGTTGCTGATACAGGCGACATTCAAGCGATTGAAACTTTTACTCCGCGTGATGCAACAACTAATCCATCTTTGATTACTGCTGCTGCACAAATGCCACAATATCAAGGTATCGTTGATGATACTTTAAAAGGTGCTCGTGAAACTTTAGGTGCAACTGCAACTGCTGCAGACGTTGTTACCTTAGCCTTTGATCGTCTAGCTGTATCTTTTGGTCTTAAAATTCTTGAAATCATTCCAGGCCGTGTTTCAACTGAAGTTGATGCACGTTTATCTTTTGACACTGATGCAACTGTTGCTAAAGGTCGTGATTTAATTGCTCAATATGAAGCGGCTAACGTTTCACGTGACCGTATCTTAATCAAAATTGCTGCAACTTGGGAAGGTATCCAAGCAGCTGCTGTTTTAGAAAAAGAAGGCATCCACACAAACTTAACTTTGTTGTTTGGTTTACACCAAGCAGTAGCTTGTGCTGAAAACGGTATCACGTTGATCTCTCCTTTCGTAGGTCGTATTCTTGACTGGTACAAAAAAGATACCGGCAAAGAGTCTTATGAACCTGCTGAAGATCCAGGCGTAGTTTCTGTTACTGAAATCTACAATTACTACAAGAAATTCGGTTACAAAACTGAAGTTATGGGTGCAAGTTTCCGTAACGTTGGTGAAATCACTGAATTGGCAGGTAGTGATTTATTAACCATTGCACCTTCTTTATTAGCTGAATTACAAGCAACTGATGGTGAATTAGTTCGTAAATTGGATCCAACAAATGCTGCAAGCTTATCAATCGAAAAACTTTCAATTGATAAAGCTACTTTTGAAAGCATGCATGCTGCAAATCGTATGGCTACTGACAAATTGGCAGAGGGCATTAGTGGTTTCGCAACTGCTTTAGAAGCATTAGAAAAATTATTAGCAGAGCGTTTAGCAAGCCTAGAAGGTTAATTTTAAAAACCAATTATCGGTGGTTATGTTTTCATAACCACCTTTTTTATTGCTTAAATTTCACTAACTCTCACTATCCATTATTAGGACTCAAGATGTCACAAAAAATATTAGACGTAGTAAAACCAGGTGTTGTTACTGGTGCTGATGTACAAAAAGTATTTGAAATTTGCAAAGCCAATAAATTTGCTTTACCTGCAGTTAATGTAATTAACACTGATTCAATCAACGCTGTTTTAGAAGCGGCTGCAAAAGTTAAATCTGCTGTATTTGTGCAATTCTCAAACGGTGGTGCTGCTTTCGTTGCTGGTAAAGGTCTAAAAGCGGAAGGTCAACAAACTGCAATTTTAGGTGCTATTTCAGGTGCTAAACACGTACACCTTATGGCTGAAGCTTATGGCGTCCCTGTAATTTTACATACTGATCATGCTGCTAAGAAATTATTACCTTGGATTGACGGTTTATTAGATGCAGGTGAAAAGCACTTTGCAGAAACTGGCAAACCATTATTCAGCTCACACATGTTAGATTTATCTGAAGAAAGTTTAAAAGAAAATATTGAGATTTGTGGTCAATATTTAGCGCGTATGTCTAAAATGGGCATGACCCTTGAAATCGAATTAGGTGTAACCGGCGGTGAAGAAGACGGTGTTGATAACAGCAACTTAGATCACTCATTGCTATACACTCAACCAGAAGATGTAGCTTATGCTTATGAAGAATTAAGCAAAATTAGCCCTAACTTTACTATCGCAGCCTCTTTCGGTAATGTACACGGTGTTTATAAACCAGGTAACGTTAAATTAACACCAACAATTTTAGACAACTCACAAAAATATGTGTCTGAAAAATATGGTGTTCCTGCTAACACTTTAAACTTCGTATTCCACGGTGGTTCAGGTTCAACTGCGGCTGAAATTGAAGAATCAATTAGCTATGGCGTAGTTAAAATGAACATCGATACTGATACCCAATGGGCAACTTGGGAAGGTATCATGAACTACTACAAGAAAAACGAAGGTTACTTACAAGGCCAAATCGGTAACCCAGAAGGCGACGATAAACCAAACAAAAAATTCTATGATCCACGCGTTTGGCAACGTGAAGGTGAAGTTGGAATGGTTGTGCGTTTAGAACAAGCTTTCAAAGAATTAAACGCTGTTAATACTCTATAAGTACACCGCTTTCTAATTAACAAAAAAGCCGATGTTTTGCATCGGCTTTTTTGTTTGTAGGGTTGTTTTTATCGCGTCAGGCGTGTTTCAAATTTCTATAACCGTTCAATAACGAAATAACCCGATAGAGAATTTTCTCACAAGACTAAAAACATTCAAATAATATGACGCTGGTGTACTCCGGGCCTATAGTTTAAAAAACAGATTAATTACGTGTTCTGAACATCTTAAATAAGCCTCACATATTAAATACACTGTGCAATTTAATACCGTTTTATAGCTTAACTAAAACCTCTCCACGCCCCATCTCAGACATATCACCTGCATAACGTTGTACACGATTAAAGGCAATCGATGCATCAGCAAAACGAGAGTTTAAGGTTTTAAACGATCCAAATAAGATAGGTAAAAACGCTAACGTATGTGCACCACAATCATTAAAACTAGCGGATAGCTTAGGTTGATTCCATAACAGTAAAGTACCACGACGCATCGCATAACCTAAATAGCGGCCTGTTTGACCCATAACAGCAATCGTACCAGCAGTCATTCTTGAGCCACAATAATCACCTGCATTACCTTCAATTAAGATATTACCGCGACGCATATGATCCCCCGCACGCTCACCCACATTACCTTTTACTAAGATAGTGCCGCCTTTCATACCCATTTTATTACCTGGCAAGGCTGCACCTAAAAAATCTCCGGCATTACCAGCGATTTCTAAATAGCCTTTCTTCATTTCACAAGCCGCATAAAGCCCTGCATTACCAGACACTTTAATCTCTCCAGACTTCAAACCAAAGGCTAAATAAGCGCCTGCATCCCCATTAACAGTAATACTGCCGCCATCCAAATCTTGACCTATAAAATCAAGATTATCTGCACTATTATTAATAACGATATCTTGAGTATCTGATCCAGTCAGCGTAAATAACTCATCCACACGCAACTTTAATTTACCACTTTGCAAAGTAAGAGCGCTTATTTCAGCTATGGATAAGCCCGATAAATGCTGACAAACCAAAGGTGACATATCCACACGCTGCGCAGGTTTAGACTTTAATGTAAAGGTTAAAGCACTCATGCCATAATCTCCTGTAAATGAAAGTGGAATGGGCCTAATTTACCGCCGTAATTACCCGCACTAATCCGTTTAATACCATTAGCCGCACCTAAATCACATACTGCTTGTATACCCACTCTCATGGCTTTATCAATATCTTCTTTAGTTAAACCATCAATAACAATTTCCATCACCGATTCAATTTCTGGTGATAAATCTGTCTTAGTCATGCCTTTTAAAGTTGGGCAGAACGCGTCATTAGTAGAGGCACCCAATGATTTATATTTTGAACCTACTTTAGAACCCGAACGCACTACCCCACCAGGGAATGGCATAATTACATTCGGAATTTTACGCATTTCTTCAATCGCGGCCTCACAAGCAGCTAAGGCTTGGGGTTGAGATTCAGCCAACACTAAAAAGTTACCGCCCCCAATCGCATCGACTTGACCCGTGGTTGCTTCAGCTAAAAATTCACCATCCATCACCGGAATACGCCAATAGCGTTTACCACTGATTTGTTTAGAGACTTGAAAGCCATCACCGAAATAACGCAGATTCTTACCTAAAGGAATTCTGATACCCCCATCGATACCTGAGAATAATGCAGAAGTCGGTGATGTTAATACGCACTGCCCCGCTCTCGTTTCTAATTGTTTTGCCAAACCCTTGCCGCCCATGGCAAAGATCATAATCGCCACACCAGGACGACCATCAGGTGTTTCTGAGGGATCTAATACACGCTCAATAGCTCCTTCACAACCACAGGCAATAACAGAGGTAGCAAAGCCCGTCATGGCTTGAGCAGAAATCATCGCCCATTTTTCATTTTGCGCAGTAATAATAGCGCGCGTTGCTTTCATAGGAAACGCTTCAGCGAAGGTTGCATCTATGCTGACACCGTTAATAATCATGCTACATCTCCTTGCAAGGGATGTACGGAAATACTGCCACGTCCATCTTCAGTGATCTCATCATCGCTAATTTTAAAATTACCCAATTTCATCGTCAGATAACGATCAAAATAATCTTTTAAACCTTTTTCAACAGAAGCATCAAACTCAGGTTTAACGACATGCGTAGTACCCCACTTAGTAGAAACCACTTTGCCATCAACTACCACTAATTGACCATCTTTAAACACATAATCTGGTTTTTCGAACATTTTTTGGCGATCCGCATTATCGGTATAAACCGTAATATCAGCCCAATTACCCGCACTTAAACCGCCACGATCTTTTAAGCCAATTAATTTAGCTGCACCCGCACGCGTCATAATCGCAATTTCTTGCAAAGTATATTCGCGCTCAATAGACGCCAGAGTGGTCATCTTTTGTGCTTCTGGATGAATAGTTGCCAACATATCATTTCTAAAACTTCTATCCATTAACAACCGGATTAAATGCGGATAGCTGGTAAATGGCGCGCCATTAGGATGATCAGTGGTTAAGAAAATACGCCATGGATCATTAACCAATAAGAAAGTTTCTAAACCAATGGCCCACTGCAAGGCATTAACGAAATTTTGATCTTTATATTTGAAAGGCACCACACCACAACCGGCATCACACTCAATATCCATCGTCACCCATTTATTAGGGCTCGCATGCTTATGATTCGCATGTTGACGCATGTTATCGCCAGAGGCAGTCACTGTTTGACCAAACAGAATTTGTCCAACATCGATAGTGATATTCTTGTTTCTATTGATGGCTTCGGCAATTTGAGCTGCACCAGAAGAGAATTTAAAATCCCCTTCTGTACCATAACTATGGAACTGAATATGGGTTAAATGCATTGGCAAACCACCAATACCCTGAATGGTATCTAAGGTCGTTTGCACATTACCCGGCACACCTAAATTACAGCCATGCACATGCAATGGATGCGCAACGCCAATCTCTTTAACCGCCGTTGCTAAAACGCGTAATATTTCTCGAGGCGTTACACCGTAATGACTATTTTGCTCATCTAAATCTAATTTACGTTGATTAAATTTAAACGCATTAATGCCACCTGGATTAACCACTTTAACCCCAATCGCTTTTGCACCCGTCATGGTCCAAGCGACATAATCATTAATCGCCTTTTGATCTTTTTTAGCAGTAAGCATACGCAGTAAATAATCATCACTGCCCAACATCACATAACCGCCTTTATCTAAAATGGGAATATCACCCATTTCCATATGAGCTTGGCGGGCATTATTAGGTAAAACAGCTGGCTCAAAACCTGCGGTATAACCCATTTCTGCATAACGATAACCCGTTACAAAGGTACTCGGCATCGCATGCCCACAACCTGATCGCGTAATATCACTACGATAAACTGGATCTTGACGGTGATCCTCTGGCAATAAGGTTCTCGCAATATTACCTTTACCACCCCCGATATGCGTGTGCATATCGATAGCACCCGACATAACCACTTTACCTTTTAAATCGTATTCTTTATCAACTACCGCATCGGCTGGCTTTGCGATAATTCGACCGTCTCTTATATAAATATCTTGTTGCTGACCATCAATCCCAGATGCAGGATCATAGACAATTCCACCCGTTAATTTTATCAACATTATCTTTCCTACAAAGCTTGTTCAATGGCATTAAGAACTTCTGCCGTACTGGGTAATCCAGAATCTCTGAGTTTTTTCAAACGAATTGCCACCACGTTATCCATACGATAAGCATGACCGGCATGATCAATCCCCGGCGTACCCACAGGAATAAAAACATCGGGTTCTTTAGTAAACGTCATGCCAGAGCGGCCAACCACAATCGTCGGTAAATTAGTTTCAGGTGGCACAGCATTCACATTAAATGCTTGCACCCAAACCAAAGCATCCGCTTCGCCATTTTCTAACAAAACTTTAGTTTCATTTAAGAAAGGATCGTACTCTGGGTAACCACTTGAGAAGCGAGTTCGGGCAGGATAACCTGTGGTCCAGCCACACACCTGATTAGCCGTTTGATCGCCCTCTTTACCCGCTAACGGTAAGCCAGAACAACGCGTGTTTTGATTATTAAGATCTTTAATCATTTCTGACAAAGTTTGCACGGTTAACTCAGCTTGCTTAAACGCTAAAGCACCGGCACCCCAAGTTACTACCCCATAAGTAGCGGCTAATAATTTATCAGCAATAGTTTGTAAATCGGCTACAGCAATACCTGCCACAGACGTTACACGGATGGGCTGTTTTTTTACCAAGGCTCTTAAAACAGCGATCACTTCTGGTAAATCTTCTATGGCACAAGGTAATACTTGCGCGGCTTTACCGGTAGGTGAAGTAGATGCCGTTCCAGAAGGTGCTCTGCCTAAATAAATCACTTCACGCGAGGACGTATCATCAAGGAACATAGATTCTTTGTTCCATAAATACCGCTCAAAGAAACGGGGGGCAAAAGCCTCTACATCAGTACCAACGACTAATAACAAATCACAACGATTTTTAACTTCCGCTAAAGTGGTATTCATCCAACCAGAATCTTGCAAGGCTAAAAAGTTATTTCGGGCACCGGTAAAATTCATATTATCAATGACCGCACCGGCTTTATCCGCTAAAGCCAACAAACCCCGCATTCCATTAACATCAGTAGCACAGCCACCTATAAGCGGTAACTTTGTATCTTTTAATAATTCGGCTGCTTTAGCAACAGCGACATCAAGACTCACTTCTTGACCTGATACTCGCGCTTGAGTATCGGTAATAGGTTGTTCAAAAGCTGGGGTATTAACCGCACAACCATTTTCAATTACTTTCAGCAATACACCATCGACCTTAATGGTTAAATCATCCGTGCCTATACCGCAAAAAGGACTCGGTACTTCAGTTATCTCAGTCATTCAGTTGTCCTTTTATTATCATCAATCATTTATCAAACAGAGGTAATCCCTGCCAGGGTCCCGTTTTTTGTGCCGATATTCTAACCTTAAATCCAGATTCTGTCGCCTTTAACCCACTGCTACAAACCCATTTCAAACAGTAATTTAATAGATGCATAAATCACCAACCCCATAACAAAAATATAACTTAAAAACACCAGAGGCCTCTTTATAAACGCACGAAAAAACGTAGACTGTTGACCTTGATCCTTTAAGCGCTCATATTCATCGTGAGCAGCTTGATAGCGCTGTTCCTGATAAATGCGTAACAAAGCTTTTGCTTTAATAAGTTCCACATCATCTCTTAACCATAAACCCGGCATAGATACTCCCCAATTACCGGCATAAGTTTCATAATAATCAATATGATGCTCATCTAACAAAGCCCGCACTTCATCGGCCTCATCTTCTGGGACGCCACGCAATGGAAATAATAAAATAGGCATACTGTATCTGCACCCAAGTGAATCGCTTAAAATGCACTATTATAACGGCAAGCACTCTCGCCTAACTGACTAATACCCTAAACATGCTTGAAATAGACCAACCCTTAATAACTGCCACTCAAACTTGGTTAAAAACCATCATTATTGATTACAGTTTGTGTCCCTTTGCAAAACGCGAACTAGATCGAGGTAGCATTTACTTTAGTGTTAACCATGAAACAGATATCGAACGCTGTTTACTGGATTTATTAAGCGAATTTGAGCGTTTAAATACTGATGACAGTATAGAAACTAGTTTACTAATTTATGCGGAAGCCTTTAAAGACTTTGATGACTATTTAGATTTTCTTGAATTGGCCGAAGCCGTCTTAAGCGACCAAGATTATGAAGGCATCTACCAATTAGCCAGTTTTCATCCTGATTATCGTTTTGAAGGCGCGCCCAAAGATGATCCGGCAAACTATACCAATCGCTCGCCCTACCCTATGATACATGTACTCCGCGAAACCAGTCTTGAAAAAGCGATAGACAGTTATCCAAATCCAGAACAAATACCCGAACGTAATATAGCGCTCATGCGAGAACTAGGGTTTGCTAAAGTGCAAACCCTATTAAAAGCCTGTTATACTAGCTTGAGATAAATAAATTTTATTTTTCTGCAGTTTTTTCAGCAGATTCAGCAGGCTCTTCTGTTTCAACTGCTGCTGACTCTGCAACTGGCTCTGCTTTCATTTCCTTTTCTACTTCTTCGATCACTGGTTCGACTTCCGTTTCTGATTTAGTAGCGACAAATTCTTCTCCAGTCTCTGCACGATCATCATCAAAATTTCTTTCAACTAAGCGCCATTTTGACCCTCTTGGATTAACAACCGGAGCTATTGCTTCTGGCTCTGGCTCGGGTTGTTTATTTAATTCTTCTAAAAAGGCGACAAACCAATCTTGGCCAATGACATTAGCCATATCCAAATCAGCCAACATGTCCGCTTGGTCTGGCAAAGTTGCTTTAGATCTAGCTAATTCTAATTCTTTTAGACACGCCTCTTTATTTCCACGCAAACCATAAATACACGCTAAGTTGTAAGAAGCGGTACCTGCTTGAATTGAGTTAGCTCTCTCAAACTGAGCTTTAGCGGCTTCATATAATTTTTCATGGGGCATGGCTTTTTTAAGTCTGGCATAGTCCATATAAGCCACACCACTATCAATAGCGGCAGCCAAATAATTAGGGTTAATTAACAAGCAAAAAGCGAATTTATCAATCGCATCTTGAAATAACTTTGCAGCTTCGTCCCCTGTTTTTGTCTGTGCCTGATGAAATAAGGCTAAACCCCAATTATACAAAGCTTCTGAACGAATCGGATCATCTAGTAAAACCTCTGCATAACCTTTATATGCCGCCGTAAATAAACCATCAGCGGTTGTGCCCTCACTTTTACGAGCTTGCGCGGTATCCTTAATACTATTATTGAGTTTAGATTTCTTGGTAAACGGGGCCAGCAAAGACATTAAATTTACTCCTGATTAAATTGTTATTATGGATATTATTATAGAATACCAGCACTCAGCCTAACGACAACATTAAATATTATTTCATTATGATCGACCCCAACATCGACACACTTAATAAAGATAAAGTAAATTTAGAAACTTCAAAAATAGCCTGGCAAGAATTACTGCGCTTCTTTGCTAGTGGCTTAGCCGTATTTGTAGCTAGCGAATTAGATTTGGTAGAAGTGGCGCATCAATTTTCTATCGATAATAAAGATCAAGTCGCAGAATGGATGCAAAACCAACAAGTGGGTTTAGTCTCTGATGCACAAGCACTCGAATGGCTAGAAGCCGATGCCGATGTCTGGGCGGTGGTCGTTAAACCCTGGATATTGGTGCAGAATGTCTAGTCAAATTGCTAACTGACCACATTAACCTTGCTTTAAACGCATAAAAAGACCACAATTAACTTATTTTAATCAAAAAGAGGTCTAAAATGCAGGTTTCAATGCGTGAATTCAAGTCTCATTTATCCAACTATATCTCTAAAGCACAATCCGGACAACAAATTGAGCTAACATCACATCGCAAAGTGGTAGCAAAAATTATTGGTGTGCAATCAAACGACAATACCGGTGCCTCACGCTTAATTTCATCAGGCATTGCAAGTTGGCAAGGAGGAAAACCAGTAGGCGCCAGCTTTAAATTACAAGATTCTGGCAAGACTATTTCTACATTGATATTGGAAGATCGAGGATGATTTTGTTTTGCGACACCTCAGCATTAATTAAACTGTACATTGTAGAAGAAGGGAGTGAAACTTTAAAACAGCTAGTACAGGAAACTGAAGCAGTCGCCGTATCTCGAATTGCTTGGGCAGAAGCGCATGCGGCATTATCAAGACGCGCTCGCGAAGTCCCAGCAGACAACACTATCATAGATCAGGCCAAGATGGCTCTTGCAAAAGATTGGCCACACTTTTTAGTATTGGACATTAACCAATCTTTAGTAGAACGTGCAGGTGAATATGCTGACCTGTTTGCCTTACGTGGCTATGATAGCGTTCAGCTTGCTTCAGCTTTTGATGCTGGCCGTATTTCACAGTTACCCATATTTTTTGCTTGCTTTGATACACGCTTGAACAAAGCGGCCAAACTGCTGGGCATGTCTTGCTTATAAAAAATAAGTCAACATCCTCATTAACTAAACTAAGCGATTGTATTAATACTTCAACAAAGATGAGTGGCTGATTTGGATTATCGGTAACAGGTTTAAATAAACCGTCGATTCTAAAAGCCGTTTGTTTTATTTCTTCTGAACTAAATTGATAACTATCATTAGGATAATCTAGCCCTAATAACTCCAGCGCTAGTTTCGGCTGTCGCAGAAATAAGCGGTAAAACAGGGTATCCGTTTTCATGATTAAAACATCAATTAAGATGTGATATAGCGTAACCACCTTAACACACTAATTGGTTTGGACTTTTTTATTCTATTCCTTACAGAATGATTGATAAATTTTTAACAAAAATCATCAATATAAGCCAGTCCCGGACTTTGTCTATCTGGCTCCTCAAAATCAGCTGAAAAACGGCTATCCATTGTAAGCCCACGTTTACAATCAATGATCGTTGTACTTGTGCCAGACTCTCTTTTTATAGATAAAGATACAATATTTCCATTAACAGCAATTACAGTTGCAACCCCCGCCCATTCATTTTCATAATCAACAACCTTTGCATACGCCGAAGTTATAGATAAAGAAAAAAATATAATTAAAAACAAAAACACTCTAGCCATTTAAACTACCCCTTAAAATTTATATGATTTATAGCAACGAACAATAATTTTAACTAACCTAAACTAAAGACAAATAGACTCATATTCAGCATAGTTATCCCCAAACCGAATCGTCATGCAGTCTTCAAAGTTTGCTACGCCGGCACAAGTGAATTTAATTACCTTATATTTGGCACAATTCACCATATTCTTAGCTGCAATTTTTTGCGCTGCCTTGCATGAGTAATCTATTTGACTTTTTATATCTTTAAAATCAGCTGAAGCAGAATCAGACCCATAGCGTGCGCCTATCTTTAATATTTTTCGCCCTGTTTGACAGGATTTAACATAATTTTGGGAAACATACTCCAATTGAAATTGGTACATTAAATTCATTAAATCGCCGATTGCATTTAAGCCTTGCAATTGTTCTTGTAATGATTCTGCTTTTAGACTGGTTGCCCATAAAGCAATAACTAGAATAAACACTTTCATATCGACTCTCCTTAAATAAGTAATTTGCCTTTGTATTCGTGCTTACATCTACAAAATTAAACACCTGTATTCCACATGCCGTAATATGCACCTTGCTTTTGCATTAATGACCCATGCGTTCCTACCTCAATGATTTCACCCTGATTTAGCACCACAATCTGGTCAGCATTAGCAATGGTGGATAAGCGATGTGCGATCACAATCGAGGTTCTATTTTTAAATAACTCGTCCATTTCAGCTTGCAAGGCACTTTCGGTATGCGTATCCAAAGCAGATGTGGCCTCATCAAAAATAAAAATAGCGGGGTTCTTTATCACTGCTCTAGCAATTGCTAAACGCTGTCTTTCGCCACCCGATAACATTAAACCGCGCTCACCAATCACTGTTTCATATTGCAGAGGCAGGGTTAAAATAAACTCATGCAGTTGTGCGGCTTTTGCGGCATTTTGCACAGATTCAAAAGTGGCATCAGGATCACCATAAGCAATGTTGTATAAAATCGTACCGTTAAAAAGGGAAATATCCTGTGGAATAATACCGATACACTTTCTAAGACTTGCCAGACTAACCGCACTAATATTTTGCTCATTGATCTTAATTGCCCCCGCATTGGGCTCATAAAATCGGAGCAATAATTTTGTAATAGTGCTTTTACCCGAACCCGTACTCCCGACAATCGCCGTTCTAGTCCCTGGTTTAACAATAAAGCTAATCTTATTCAGCGTGGTTTTATCAGCTGTATAAGCAAAGCTGACAGATTCAAACTTTATTTCTGGCGCCGTATTGGCAAGAGATAAGTCAATAGAGGGCAAGGTATCTGTAGATGTTTCTTGATTTTTTTCGGCCAGCAATAAGAATAATTGCTCTATATCAATGATACCTTGCTGGATTTGCTTATAAAAATTACCAAAATAAGACAGCGGGATATAAACCTGAATCATCAGAGAATTAATCAATACCATATCGCCAATGGACATAGTGTGATTAACAATGCCCAACGATATCCGCCAAATCACCAGCGTAAGTCCTACTGAAACAATAATCTGCTGACCAATGCTAATAATTGATGATGCTTTTTGTGAGTTAATTGATTGCTCACAAAAGGCTTCCAAGTGTTTTTTATACTGAGAAAACTCTAACTGTTCACGTCCAAAATACTTAACCGTTTCATAATTAAGCAAGGTTTCAAGCAACTTCTGATTAGCCTCTGAATCGGCCATATTAATGTAGCGTCTAGCATTGGCCCATCGATTAGTGGCTATAGTGGTATAAACGATATAAACAATTAAAGTCCCCCACAAAATTACCGAAAACCAAGCATCATAAGCCCAAGCAAAATAAACAATAACAAAACCAAATTCAACGAGTGTGGGAATAAAGCTGTCTAATAATAATGCCGTTAATGACTGTAAGCCTCTAACACCTCGATCAATATCTTTGATTAATTCCCCCGTTTTCTTTGACACATGGAAACGCAACGACAAAGAGTTTAGGTGTAAAAAAATGGTTTGACCAATGTTGCTAATAATTTTTTGAGTGACCTTAGTAGACAAATAATCTTTTACATCCTTAAAAAGAATGTGCGTGATGTTCAAAACACCATAGGCTAGGATTAAACTGAGCGGCAATACAAACGCAAGGTTTTCAGCGGGGCTAATTTGTAGTGATAAATCATCAATGATTTGCTTTAATAAAAAGGGAATACCAAAGGTTGATGCCTTCGCCAACAGCAGGCAGATTAATACCAACGCTATATTAATTTTAAAACCGTTTAATTGATTTTTAACCGAAATGAGTAATTGGCGCTTCTCCCCAGACAAATTTAGTTTCATGATAATCACATAGCAGTACAGTGATTTATCACGTTTAACACTTCGTTTGTCGTTGGCCACTCACTATTAAGCCCCCTGACTACTTGCCCGTACTGATAGGGGAACCAAATTTT
>CAJADF010000033.1 GCA_903938485.1 uncultured Methylococcaceae bacterium | reverse complement strand
ACCGAATCAGGGCGGTAATTAGATAAACCTTTATCGATAAGCTCTAACTCAGTCTTAACACTTAATTCTACGGCCTTGGGATCCAGCGGTAATTTTGACCAATAACTGATATGATAAGTTGTGCCTTGTGCATGACCTTCCATTTTTTTCACGACAGGCTCAGAACACCCTGTTAATAACAGAACCGCACTCAACATAGATAATGTAACTGACTTATAAAACCTAACTCTCATTGCAACCTTTTACCCAATACTTGCAAATACACAAAAATTAAACGCTAACAAAACGCGCCTATTATAAGCTTATTTACGGCAGGGTATGATGACTGATTTTTATCGCAACACGGTTACAAATAAATTCATTTCCGGCCTATTTCTGGTCGCTTTAGGATTTTTAAGTTTTATGGTCCTTAAAGCCTACCTGCTATGCATTGTCTGGTCAGTGATTATAGCCTATGTATTGTGGCCAATTTATCAAGCACTTAGAGCCCAACTTAAGCACAAAAACAATCTAAGCGCCCTGGTTATGACCAGTCTTATTGCTATTGTTATCACGTTAAGCGTGTACTGGCTGGTAAATTTATTACAAATAGAACTTAAAAGTGCCTACCAAACCATCGCCAGCGACTTTGACCCCAAAAAATTTCAAATCAACAACCTACTCGCAAATTATCCCAAGCTGGCAAGCTTTGTAAAAATAGGCATTACCAAACTAAGTCTAAATGAAGATGACCTAATCAATCAACTAGGCTATCTAAGCAAACAAGGCCTAAGTCAATTTGGCCAAACGCTGACTCACATCAGCAGTCATGTTATTAAATTCGGTGTTATTTTAGTCACTTTATTCTTCTTTTTTAGAGATGGCGAAAGCATTAGCCAGCAACTTCAGCAAGGTTTAGCGGTATTTTTGGGTCAATATCAAGCTGTATGTATGACAGCGGTTACCCAAACCACAAGGGCTGTGGTTTATGGCTTAGTCCTTGCCGCCTGTTCCCAAGGCTTTGTCGCTGGACTAGGCTACTACTTTACCGGTGTTAATGCCCCCGTATTATTTGGCGTACTGACTGCCCTATTAGCGATGATTCCTATGGGCGCCACTTTAGTATGGCTACCAATAGGCCTTAGCCTTATTTTAATGAATCAGATAGGCGCTGGTGTCATCTTGTTGCTATGGGGATTTTTAGTAGTTAGCACCATAGACAATGTGATTAGACCCCTAGTGATCAGTGGCTCAACCGGCACACCCATTTTAGTGGTTTTACTCGGTGTATTAGGCGGCCTTAATGCCTTTGGGGTAATCGGGCTATTTTTAGGCCCCATTATTTTGGCCGTGCTGCTCGCGGTTTGGAAAACCTGGCTAGCAGAACAAAAAACACCTAGCGCAACGCCCGATACTTCACGGCCCCAATGGCATCAATTATCCAGCATAGAAGCACTGGCATTATTAAACACAAACGCAGAAACAGGCTTAAGCACAGCGCTAGCCAGTGACCGCGTAAAAGAATATGGCCTCAATCAATTACAAGAAAAACCCGCCCGCTCCACCCTTAGCTTATTAGTCGGGCAATTTAAAAGTGTGCTTATTTTAATCTTACTGGCTGCCGCCGCTTTAGCCGCCTGTATAGGAGATTTAAAAGACGGCATTGTGATATTAGTCGTTGTTATCACCAACGCTTTACTGGGGTTTTATCAAGAAAATAAAGCTGAAGCCTCATTATCTGCACTTAAACAAATGCTCACTCATCAAAGCAAAGTGCGTCGTGACGGACTAATGTGTGAACTGTCTTCAGAACAATTAGTGCCCGGAGACATTGTCATACTGGAAGCGGGCAGCAAAATTCCAGCAGACGGCCGCATCCTAAGCGCCCATACCCTAGAAGTGGATGAGTCATCATTAACAGGAGAATCTTGCCCCGTAGCCAAACAAAGTAAACCACTTAGCAAAACCAATAGTGTATTGGCAGAGCGCCATAACATGCTCTATATGAACAACACCATCACCCGTGGCAGAGCCGAAATGCTAGTCACAGCGACAGGCATGGTGACAGAAATCGGGCAATTAGCTCAATTATTAACCAACACTGAAGAACAACCTACCCCACTACAAATTCAACTTGATAGCCTAGGCAAACGCCTAGTTGCTTTTGCATTAGCTATTATCAGTTTGCTGATTATCGCCGCCTTATGGCGAGGCGAACCCCTAATAGAAACCCTAATAACTGCCATAGCACTGGCCGTAGCGGCAATTCCAGAAGGCTTACCCGCCGTGGTCACCGTTACTTTAGCGTTGGGTATGCATAGAATGGCCAAACAACACGCTATTATTAAACGCTTAGCGTCAGTTGAAACCTTGGGTTGCACCACCGTGATTTGTTCTGATAAAACCGGCACCTTAACCGTTAATCAAATGACGGTTAAATCGATATTTTATCAGCATCAACAGTATGCCATTAGTGGTGAAGGCTACAGCACAAGCGGTAGTATTAGCCCAAACTTACCTGCCGACAGCTTAAACGAGCTTATCCTACCCCTAGCGCTTTGTAACAACAGCCAACTACAGCATGGCAAAGTAGTGGGTGACCCGATGGAAGCGGCTTTATTAGTGTTAATTACTAAAGCGCATTATCAAGCCACAGAACTCAGCCAAACTTACCCTAGATTAGCCGAGATTCCTTTTGATGCCGAACACAAATTTATGGCCAGTTTTCATCGTGTGGATGATGGAATTAAAGTGTTTATTAAAGGTGCACCGGATGAATTATTTAAACTCAGTGCAAAGCCCGTTCATGATTTTAGCCAACAAAATAATGCCATGGCAGCAGAAGGCTTACGGGTTATTGCCGTTGCCACACGCTTACTACCTAGCCATATCACGGACTTAGACAGTAATTTATTTCAGTACATTAAAGATCTAAATATTGAGGCGTTAGTGGGTTTAATTGACCCACCTAGAACAGAAGTGGCCTCCGCTATTAGCTTGTGCCAAAAAGCCGGCATTGCCATTAAAATGATTACTGGCGATCAAAAAGTAACCGCCACCGCCATTGCTAAAAAACTAGGCTTAACAAGCAAAGTACTTGAAGGCGCAGAACTAGCACAACTGAGTGACCATGAATTAGCCCAGTGCATTGATGGTGTTGGGGTTTTTGCCCGTACTGGCCCCGATCAGAAAGCCCGCATCATAAAAGCCTTACAAGCTAATGGCCATATTGTGGCTATGACCGGCGATGGAGTTAACGATGCCCCTGCCCTTAGAAAGGCCGATATCGGCATAGCCATGGGTATAACAGGAACAGATGTAGCCAAAGAAGCGGCTTCAATGATTTTATTAGATGATAACTTTGCGACCTTAATTAAAGCCATTAAAGAAGGCCGAGGCATCTACGCCAACATGGTTAAATTTGTCCGCTTTCAGTTATCTACTAACATTGGGGCTATATTAACCGTTGCCATTGCGCCCACTTTAGGTTTACCCAGCCCTTTTACGGCCCTACAATTACTCTGGATTAATATTATTATGGATGGCCCACCGGCCATGTCATTGGGAATGGACCTCACCCCAAATACGCTTATGAATGAAGCACCGCGTGATCCTAAAACTCGCATATTGACGGCTAAACGCATGGGCGATTTATTTTTATACGGCCTAAATATGGCAGTAGGTACCTTAGGAGTGTTATATTATGGCCTACAGTATGAAACGCCAGCACACGCTACAACCTTAGCGTTTACTACCTTTGTCTTTTTTCAACTATTTAATGTTTTTAATGCCCGATCCGAAAACCACAGTATTTTTAACCGATATCTCTTTGTTAATAAAATGCTTTCTTTAGCCATTATTAGCACGCTTTTATTACAGATAGTCGTTATTTATTGGCCTAGCGCACAAGCCCTATTTAAAACAACAGCCTTATCAGCATCAGACTGGTTAATAGCCATTAGCGTTGCTGCGTCTATTGTTATCTTTGATGAACTTAAAAAACTAATCCACCGTTCTATAAACTAAACCATGCATCAACCCCTACAAAATATGCAAAAGACTGACCTGCTGACTTATGAATAGTATCGCTTTAATAATAGTGGCTATGCTACTTGTGGCTTTAAATGGTTTTTTTGTAGCCGCAGAATTTGGTTTAGTAAAACTTAGACAAACCCGCTTAAAACAAATCGCAAAAACCCATGGCTGGCGTGGCCGTGTGTTAGCCACTGTGCATTCTAGATTAGATACTTATCTCTCTGCTTGCCAACTGGGCATTACCCTAGCCTCTTTAGGCTTAGGTTGGGTGGGTGAACCGGCTTTTGCCAGCCTTTTAGAACCCGCTTTTGCACAACTAAGCGTCATTTACCCAGAACTAGGGGTTATTTCTGCAGAATTTATTCATGGCATTTCATTTACCCTAGCATTTTCGATTATTTCATTTTTACACATTGTGGTCGGAGAACTAGCGCCCAAATCAATGGCCATTAGAAATCCAGAACAAATCAGCTTGTGGTGTGCAGGGCCCATTTACGGTTTTTATTGGTTAATGTATCCCGCCATCTGGTTACTTAACTCTAGTGCTATCTTAATTTTAAAGCTATTTAGATTAAATAATGTCGGTGGCCATGACATGCACTACTCGGCTGATGAGCTTAAGCTGATT
>CAJADF010000032.1 GCA_903938485.1 uncultured Methylococcaceae bacterium | reverse complement strand
TTCTTTATAAATTATTGTATTTTATGTATTTTATGTATTTTATGTATTTTTGTTTATCTTTATTTTTTTAAAGTTTTTTAAAAATATTTTATTTATTTTTTATGGGTTATTGTTTAATAGTTAATCTAAAAAAATTTCAATACTTTGTGTTCTAGGCTATTTTTGTTAAGATGTTAGATTAATGAGGATATTAGGAGAGATGGCCGAGTGGTCGATGGCGCACGCCTGGAAAGTGTGTATACGGCAACGTATCGAGGGTTCGAATCCCTCTCCCTCCGCCACTTATGTATTTTACGAGATTCTAAGAAGTACATTAAACCCGCAGATTACATGGTCTAGCGGGTTTTTTTATGTCTGTAAGTGTAGGTAGAGTATTAATCCTTTAGTGGTTTGGCTTGTAGGATTGATCTTTTTCTGAGGTAACAAATGGATTTCTGAGGTTTTGTATTTGATTAGGCTGTTTTAGTTATATTGTTTTCAGTTAAATCTGACTTGATTTGACGGGGATTAAAAAATTTACTTAGTAGCTAGAAAAATCTATCTATTATTAACTGGCTAAGTTTTCGTCATCAATACGTGGCCAAGCGGTTAAGACGGCTTTAACTACAGTTGCTAAAGGAATCGCAAAAAATACCCCCCAAAATCCCCATAGACCACCAAAGAATAAAATAGCCACAATTATGGCTATGGCATGTAAATTAACTGCTTCAGAAAAAAGCACAGGAACTAAGATGACGCCATCTAGCGCTTGTATAATTGAATAGGCAATAACAATATACATAAATTCATCACCACTTAACCCCCACTGAAAATAAGCTACACTTAAAACAGGAAAAGTGACTAACGTGGCTCCGATATAAGGAATAATGACCTGTAAGCCCATGAGTACGGCTAACAGCATGGCATAATTTAAGTCCATAGTTGCAAATGTGATATAGCTTACAAACCATAAAATGAATATTTCAGAAAACTTACCGCGAATATAATTACCCATTTGCATATCGACTTCGTTCCATACGCTTATGCTTAAATTACTATCTTTAGGTATAAATTGTAAAAACCAGTTTATTAAAATTATTTTGTCCTTCAAACAGAAAAACACCATCATGGGGACAAGAAATAAATACACCAGTGCGCTAGCTATACCAATAACTGATGCGGCCGATAGGGATAAAACATTTTGGCCGTAGGTTAGAAGTTCTTGTTGAATAGCGAGCATTATTTGCTGAATCTTGTTTTCTGAGATTAACTTAGGGTACATTTCAGGTAGGCGCATGATGCCTTTTTGGGTGCGATTAAGTATTTCGGGTATATGTTGCACCAATTCAATAGCTTGTTGTGAAACGAGTGGCATCAAATAAAATAATAAGAACCCTAGGCAGGTCATAAATCCAGTAAAGACCATGTAAACAGCTAGTATTCGACGAACACCCAATTGTTCAGTTTTGTTAACGAGTCCTTCAAGTAGGTAGGCAATAATGACTGAGGCAAAAACGGGCATTAGGATGTTGGACAACGAATAAATCAGTGCGAAACTGATGATTAATATCATTGCTAAAGAAACTGCTTGGGAGTTAGGCATAAAGCGTTTAAAAGAATTTGATAATAAACGCAGGTTTACGGAAGGAGTTGATGTCATTAAGTTATTTTGGTCTTATTATTGTTATCTTGTAAACTATTTTACAGGCAATGTTTAAGACAGCGTTACAATTTGTTTCTAAATATAGAATTTTTAGCGTGATTACATAGGATGATAATTGATATAAATTTTTATGTAATACATAAGTGATAATATGAGTAAAATTTAATTTCAATGAATTTCTCCTTAAGGAAACAAACACAATGATCCCTGTTATTCTATCGGGTGGCTCTGGAACACGTTTATGGCCACTTTCTCGAAGACATTATCCTAAGCAATTTTTACCGCTTGTTTCAAACCACACCATGATTCAAGAAACCTTGTTAAGGTTAACAGGGATATCTGATTTACAAGCTCCTATAGCTGTTTGTAATGAAGACCATCGTTTTATGATGGCGGAACAACTTAGAGAAATCGACGTTAATCCCAGTGCAATTATTTTAGAACCATTAGGAAGAAATACTGCTCCTGCCGTGGCATTGGCAGCATTAACGACTAGCTCCGAAAATGATGTGTTGTTAATATTGCCCGCGGATCATGTAATAGAAAATATCCCCGCTTTTCAGCAGGCCGTAAGTCAAGCTAAAGTTTTAGCAGAACAAGGATTCTTAGTGACATTTGGCATAGTGCCAACGGAGCCAGAAACAGGCTATGGTTACATTAAACGATCATGTGAGGTACTTGAAGCCGCTTATAAAGTTGCATCTTTTGTAGAAAAACCTAATTTAGAAACGGCTCAGTCTTATTTAGAGAGTGGTGATTACTATTGGAATAGTGGTATGTTTGCTTTTACCGCGGGTAGTTTCTTAAAAGAATTGGGGCAGTTTAATCCGGACATGTTAGAAAAATGTCAACTAGCACTTAAATCTGCAAAAGTTGATATGGATTTTGTGCGATTAAATAAAGAAATATTTGCGACTTGCCCCTCAGATTCAATTGATTATGCGGTCATGGAAAAAACAGCTAAAGCTATCGTAATTCCTATGGATGCGGCGTGGAATGATGTTGGGTCTTGGTCTGCTTTATGGGATGTAACTTCTAAAGACAGCGCTGGCAACGCCATTATGGGTGATGTGTTTACTGTTGATACTCATAACTCTTTCATTCATGCTCATAGTAAATTAGTGACAGTTGTAGGGTTGGATAATATCATCGTTGTCGAAACTGATGATGCAGTTATGATTGCGGCCAAAGATAAAGTACAAGATGTTAAAGATATTGTTGAGCAGCTAAAAGCTCAAAGCCGAGTTGAAGCTGATATTCACCGTAAAGCTTATCGCCCATGGGGGCATTATGATTTAGTAGATACCGGTGAACGTCATCAAACTAAACGTATCGTGGTTAAACCAGGTGCAAAGCTATCTTTACAAAAGCATCATCATCGCGCAGAACATTGGGTGGTGGTAAAGGGTACTGCTTTAATAACCAAAGGTGATGAACAAATTTTAATCTCTGAGAATGAGTCTACTTATATTCCTTTAGGAGTTGTGCACTGTCTAGAGAACCCAGGCGTTATTCCTCTAGAAATTGTTGAAGTTCAATCTGGCAGTTATCTGGGAGAAGATGATATTATTCGCTTCAATGATCAATACGGACGTGTTTAATTTCAAGCAAGTTTATTGAGTAATGGATTCATCGATTACTCCAGAATTATTTATATACACAAGGAAATACAATGAGTCAAAAAGTTACTAAAGCGGTTTTTCCCGTAGCAGGTTTAGGTACTCGGTTTTTGCCAGCTACTAAAGCCATAGCAAAGGAAATGTTACCGGTTGTTGATAAACCTTTAATTCAATATGCGGTTGAAGAGGCGGTAGCTGCAGGTATCGATACTATGATTTTTATTACATCGCGAAGTAAAAACGTGATTATCGACCATTTTGATAAAGCACATGAGTTAGAAAGTGAATTAGAAGCTAAAAATAAAACTGAATTATTAGCTATCCTTAAAGGTATCGTGCCGCCCAATGTGTCTTTTGTATTTATAAGACAAGCTGAAGCCTTAGGTTTGGGCCATGCGGTTAATTGTGCAAGACCCGTTATTGGTGATGAACCTTTTGCAGTTATTCTTCCAGATGATATGGTTGAAGATGGATCACGTGGTTGTATGTTGCAAATGGTTGAGTTGTTTGCAGAAAAACAAACATCAATCTTAGGAGTAGAACGTGTTAATCCAGCCGATACTGGTAGTTATGGTATCGTTAAAACACCTGAAACTTCTGAGAAATATGCAAAAATTGATGTTATTGTAGAAAAGCCAAAACCAGAAGTAGCCCCATCAAACTTAGCGGTGGTGGGTCGTTATATTTTAACGCCAGCTATCTTCGACAAGATTAAAAATACTGGCCGTGGTGCAGGTGGTGAAATTCAGTTAACGGATGCGATCGCTGATTTAATGAAAGATGAAACCGTTTTGGCTTATGAGTTTGAAGGTAAACGTTATGATTGTGGTGCTAAATTAGGCTTTTTAGTTGCTAATGTAGAATTAGCCTTATTAAATGCAGAATTAAAAGACAACTTTAAGGCTTATCTTAAAGATTTAGTCAGTAAATTTTAAGGTCATCATCGCTGAAAGCTATATGGACTATCGTTTCACAAAACGATAGTCCACCGCTATTAAACATAAAAACCCCTTTAAGCGTATTACGTTAAAGGGGTTTTTATTTTAAGGAATCAGGTTGAAAATGTTGAAACTTAAATTATTTTTTGTTTCGAGTAACTTCTTCAACAATTGGAAGTTTTGCTCGTTTTTGTAACCAGATCACCCCTGCAATGTCCGTAATACCTGCCCATAATCTATCTAAAGTGCCATATTTAGAAACACCCATAGTTCTGGAGCGATGATTAACAGGCTCAGAAATAACTTCTCCACCTGCTCTTAAAATTAAGGCCGGTAAAAAACGGTGCATATGATTAAAGTAAGGTAACTCAATAAAACTTTCTTTAGAAAATACTTTTAAACCACAGCCAGTGTCCGGTGTATTATCCCCTAACAATTTGGCACGAATGCCATTTGCAAATTTAGAGGAGAAAATGCGCCAGCCAGTGTCATGGCGTTTATTACGCCAGCCAGCAACCATTGCTAACTTTGGACTGTTTTCTCGCTCTTTAATTAATACGTCATAGAGATGTGGAATGTCTGCAGGATCATTTTGACCATCACCATCTAGAGTAGCAATCCAAGGGTAAATAGCCTGTTTTACGCCGGTATGAACCGCAGTGCTTTGTCCACAGCTTTGTGCGTGATTAATGACTCTTAGGGCCGGAAAGTCTTTTAATGCTTGGTTCAATATAGACGCGGTTTCGTCTTTACTGCCATCGTTAACATAGATGATTTCATAGGCAGAAGCGGCACTCATAGCCTGAGCAATCTCAGTAATGAGAGGGACAACATTCTCTGCCTCATTGTGAACAGGCACAACAATGGAGATTTTCATAGATAAAAAATTCAAGTAGTTTAAAAATTGTTGCGTATTTTAACGATAATCAGCGCTAGACCCTATTGTTTGATAAAAAAAACTGTAAAGAGGGACAATATAAAGAGTTTTAGCTGTGTAAAGTGCCGCTTGGACTTGCAATCTAGACCATAATCCTTTAACTTAGTCGGACATCCGTAAAGGCTAGGGGTGCTTTAATTCCTTACAGAATATAGGAATAAGGCTGAGAGAAACCCTTTGAACCTGACCCTGGTTAATCCCGGCGTAGGAAAGCCCTCAAACTTCCCTGCGTCTTGTTTTATTGTTTTTGGAGATAACATGAGCGCTGTTGTAAATGACGTCAAAGCAGCAAACGACGTAAAGATTGATTCCTATCCCGCTTCAGAAAAAATTTATGTGCAAGGCAGTCGCCCCGACATTCAAGTGCCTATGCGTAAAATTAATTTATCAGATACGCCTGTGCATTTTGGTGCGGTAGAGAAGAACGGTCCACTTTATGTTTACGATACCTCAGGTGTTTATACTGATCCTAATGTTGAAATTGATTTAAAGAAAGGTTTAAGTCCGATTCGTTCGGCTTGGATAGCCGAACGAAATGATACGGAAGTGTTATCTGGCCCCAGTTCAGACTACGGTCAACAGCGTTTAGACGATCCTAAAACGGCTGATTTACGCTTCGAACATATTCGTAAACCACTTCGTGCTAAAGCGGGTCAAAATGTTTCACAAATGCACTATGCTAGACAGGGCATTATTACGCCTGAGATGGAATATATTGCTATCCGTGAAAATCAAAAAATGGAAGAAATGCGTGAACTCTGGAAAGACCAGCATCCTGGTGATTCTTTAGGCGCCTCCATTCCTGCTGTCATTACTCCTGAGTTTGTGCGTGATGAAGTGGCACGCGGTCGCGCTATTATTCCTTGTAATATTAACCATCCAGAATTAGAACCGATGATTATTGGGCGTAATTTCTTGGTTAAAATTAACGGTAACTTAGGAAACTCTGCCGTCACTTCTTCTATAGAAGAAGAAGTTGAAAAGATGTTGTGGGGTATTCGTTGGGGCGGCGATACCATTATGGATTTATCGACCGGTAAAAATATTCATGAAACGCGTGAATGGATTTTGCGTAACTCGCCAGTGCCGATTGGTACCGTGCCCATTTATCAAGCCCTAGAAAAAGTTAACGGCAAAGCAGAAGATTTAACCTGGGAAATTTTCCGTGATACCTTAATAGAGCAAGCAGAGCAGGGCGTAGATTACTTTACGATTCATGCGGGTGTGCGTTTACATCACGTGCCTTTAACTGCAAAACGTATGACAGGCATTGTGTCTCGTGGTGGTTCTATCATGGCGAAATGGTGCTTAGCGCATCACACAGAAAGTTTCTTATACACGCACTTTGAAGAAATCTGCGAAATCATGAAAGCTTATGATGTGTCTTTCTCATTAGGTGACGGTTTGCGTCCTGGTTCTATTTATGACGCGAATGATGCTGCCCAATTTGGCGAGTTAGAAACCTTAGGTGAGTTAACTAAAATCGCGTGGAAACATGATGTGCAAACCATGATTGAAGGTCCGGGTCACGTGCCTTTACACATGATTAAAGTGAATATGGATAAGCAGTTAGAGGAGTGTGGCGAAGCACCTTTCTATACTTTAGGGCCTCTGACCACTGATATAGCTCCGGGTTATGATCACATTACTTCTGCTATTGGGGCGGCTAATATCGGTTGGTATGGCTGTGCGATGCTTTGTTATGTTACGCAAAAAGAACATTTAGGTTTACCTAATAAACAAGATGTTCGTGAAGGTATTGTGACTTATAAAATTGCGGCACATGCTGCAGATTTAGCTAAAGGTCATCCGGGTGCACAAGCGCGTGATAACGCCATGTCTAAAGCGCGATTTGAATTTAGATGGGAAGATCAATTTAATATTGGTTTGGATCCAGAAAAAGCACGTGAATTTCATGATGAAACCTTACCGAAAGAATCTGCCAAAGTAGCGCATTTCTGTTCTATGTGTGGTCCACATTTTTGCTCGATGAAAATCAGTCAAGACGTGCGTGATTATGCGGCAGAAAAAGGCATTAAAGATGAGCAAGAAGCTTTGTTAAAAGGCATGGATGAAAAGTCTCAGCAGTTTGTGAACGAAGGTGCTGATATTTATCACAAAGTTTAATGTTTTAAAGTTTCTTCTCTGGTTGTTCTAAGCTAGAATAACGTAAAACTAATGCGGCAAAGGATTGCTGCATTAAGTATTCTTAAATACCCCCTCTTTTAATTTCAACATTGACTAGGTCCTACTATGGAAGATAGAAAAAACATTGTTATAAAAGTTAAATATCCTACTTCAGGTAAAACGGCTAATCCTAAAGTAGTTCAACAATGGGATTTTAAACGTATCGGGATGGCTGCGGGTGGTTTAGTCATTTTTTTAATCGTAATCATCTCAGTATTTTCTTCAGGGGATGATGAGTCTATTAATAACGTATCTGAAACTAAGGTTGTTGAAACATCAGTCCAAGATATCGTGCAAAAAACAGCGGCTAAAGTTGATAAATCGGTTGTTAAAACAGAACTCCCTGTCATTAAGACTGTTGATTATTCAAAAAGTGTCTTAAGATCAATGTTAACTTTTACTATCAAAGACAACGAACCTATAGGTCAACTGACCTCGCCATTACATTTAAGTAAAACAAAGCCTGTATCTGTGTTTTATTTTGCAGAATTAAATGATATGAAAGGTAGAACTGTAAATATAGAATGGTTGTTAGAGGGGGATGTCATTACTCGTAAGAAGGTCAATATCTCAGGTGATCATTGGCGTATGACCAGTCGTCAATATCTAAATGATAATATTAAAAATCAATGGATCGTGCGTGTGGTTGATGATAAAGGGCAAGTTATTACTCAAATACCCTTTGAAGCAAAATACGAATAAGCCTACTTTAAGTTACACAATGATTCTTTAGAAGCCTCATCAATGAGGAGGCTTTTTTTAAGGGCGCTTTAAAGTTAATCTATAAAACGCTTAGTCATGTCACCAAAAGCATCAATTCGGCGATCTCTTAAAAAGGGCCATATTCTTCTGACTCGTTCAGATCTAGCGCTATCCAATGTAGCGATTAATAATTTGTTTTCTGACGCATCAGCTTGCTCAATAAACTCACCTTGTGGGCCGGCAATAAAACTATTACCCCAAAACTGAATGCCCGCATCTGAGTCTGGCGCTTTTTCAAAGCCAATCCGATTACAAGAGATAACTGGAATACCATTAGCTACTGCATGAGCGCGCTGAATAGTAATCCAAGCATTGAGTTGGCGTTGCTGTTCTTCTGCTGTGTCTTCAGCATCCCAGCCAATTGCAGTCGGGTAGATTAAAATTTCTGCACCGGCTAAAGTCATTAATCTGGCAGCTTCTGGGTACCACTGATCCCAACAGATAAGTACACCTAATTTACCAATACTCGTTTCAATGGGGGTAAAGCCTAAATCACCTGGGGTAAAGTAGTATTTTTCATAAAAACCTGGGTCATCTGGAATATGCATTTTACGATATTTGCCCGCAATACTTCCGTCTTTATCAAAGACTGCCGCCGTATTGTGATACAAACCTGGGGCACGTTCTTCAAAAATAGTTGAGACGATAATAATGTTTGCTTCTTTAGCAACCTCAGCAAGAATTGCCGTGGTAGGGCCTGGAATGGGTTGTGCTAAATCAAAGCTATTATGATCTTCATTTTGGCAAAAATAAGGCCCTAAATGTAACTCAGGTAACACCACTAAATCCGCATTAAGTGCCGCAGCGGCACGGATTTGAGTGATAGAAAAATCTAGGTTGGTTTGTCTGTCCGCATTACAAGATTGCTGAACAGCAGTAACAATTAAAGGTGATTTCATAATTCAGTTATAGAGTGTTTTAATGGCTGGAATTATAAACTATTTTCAAAATAGAATTCTATGCTACTCTATGCGTCATTTTAACTGGGGAAAAACATGCAAGCAACGATCAAGTGGGTCGATGGTGTGATGTTTGTCGGCGAAACTGGCAGCGGTCATGCAGTCGTTATGGACGGTCCACCGGATCACGGTGGGCGTAATATGGGTATGCGTCCTATGGAAATGTTGCTTTTAGGTGTCGGTGGATGCTCTTCTTTTGATGTAGTGCAGATATTACAAAAAGGCCGTAATCATATCGTCAATTGCGTTGCAGAACTTACTGCAGAGCGCGTAGACGCCGTCCCCAGTGTATTTAGTAAAATTCATTTACATTTTATCGTGAGTGGTAAAGATTTAAATCCCGCTACGGTTGAAAGGGCAGTGAAATTGTCGGCAGAAAAATATTGTTCTGCTTCCATTATGCTAGGCAATGCAGGGGTAGAAATTACCCATGATTTTGAAGTTATCGAGGTTTAAGAGATTTGAATAAGTTGCAATTACATGGCTTTAACAATTTAACAAAGTCACTCAGTTTCAATATTTACGATATTTGTTATGCGCCTGCAGAACAACAGCAAGCTTATATTGAATATATTGACGAAGCTTATAACGCCAAAAAATTAACGCAAATTTTAAAAGATGTAGCGGAAATTATTGGTGCCCAAATTTTAAATATAGCCCATCAGGATTACGATCCTCAAGGTGCTAGTGTTACCATGTTGATTTCTGAAGGTGATTCACCTCCACCACCCAGTATGAACAGCCAGTCACCCGGTCCTTTACCTGAAACGGTATTAGCGCACTTAGATAAAAGTCATATTACGGTGCATACTTATCCAGAAAGTCATCCGGATAATGGTATCAGTACTTTCCGTGCCGATATTGATGTATCAACATGTGGACGTATCTCACCTTTAAAAGCGTTGAATTATTTAATTCATAGTTTTGAATCAGATGTAGTGACTATGGATTATCGCGTGCGTGGCTTTACCCGTGATATTTCAGGTAAAAAGCATTATATCGACCACAATATTACGTCTATTCAGAATTATATTGCCAGAGATACCCAAGAAAGCTATCAGATGATAGACGTGAATGTGTATCAAGAGAATATCTTTCATACCAAAATGATGCTGAAAGAAACTGAGCTAGAAAATTATTTATTTGTAAAAGAAAGTAATTTAAGTGGCGATCAAAAAGCAGAAATTGAAAAGAAATTGCAAAGAGAAGTGGCGGAAATTTTTTACGGTCATAATTATCGCCGTAAAAAAATTAAAGTCGCTGACGAAGAAAAGTAATCGACTCTACCGTCTATTACATTTAAAAGGGCTACACTTTAGGCGTAGCTCTTTCTTGTAAGTTTTCTACAGAATCTTTCTATAGCTCTTTTTGATCATCTGATTTATTATGCAGCGCCTGGTTAAGTGCTTCATATTCAGGCAATTTAGGGCGATATAAAAACAGTCCTAAAGCTGATAGGCCTGAAAAGATAAACAAGGTATTTTGTTTATCTCCCCACATAAACATCAAAATTCCATAAGCGCCCACGCTCATAATCAGTAACATTGATACGATAACCGTCAGTTGATAACGTTTCTGTGCCACCTTTCTAGTATCAACTTCAGAAAATGGCATGGTTTGATTTAACCTAAGTTGGATATAACGGATTAAATTAGTCATTGGAAAAGTAGTAATGGCAATGACATACATAATGCTTCTAAATAACTCACGTTGATCATTCGGCATAATGGAGCGTATTTGTTCGTCAGTGTTTAAACAAAAAACACTAGAAAGCACTAAAGTGGTGAGTAAAAGACCTTGTATCAGCCAAAGATTTTGTAGGTCAGACTTCAAAGGTGGAGTGAATTTAGACATGGGGCTCCCTATCAGTTAAATATGACGATTATCATAACAAACTCAATTAAAGGCGTGTAGCAATCATCTTTAGTAATACGCATAAAACAATCTTCGCACAATAATCGACATTTTTAATACCTGATATGTCACCTATTTACCCCGAAACTTAATCTAATTACATCCAAAAGTTATCGGGTAGATAAAAAACAGCGACCTCGCATACCCAGAAGACGTCCTATCTCCCTTGCATGAGCTTGTTTTCTAGAACAATAAGGCTAAATCCGTATTCAAGGACCTTTTATTGGGTAGGCATGATATCTTTTTTACCCGCCTAGATATTGAATACGCTTGCAAAAAAACTTTATGCGTAAGCATTCATATTCTAAAGTGATTAATAAAGCTTAGATCAGTAAGATTAGATAGAGTCGTTTCTTAATTTTAAGTATTGTCATACCGAAACGTACTTGTTTTTTATTGGCTTGGATTTGTTTTTTAGCGCCACAAATATGAATCGATATAAAAGGACGCTATATTGGGCTGAAATGATGTTAGAGCCCCCCGTCTTGATGAGATATTTTTGCAACTTTTGCAACTTTGATATTGCATAAATTGCATATTTATATAACTATCATATAGTTATATCTATTATGTTTCGAATGAGTTAAGGTGTTTGTATGTGGCAAGCATTTTAATTAACTAAGGACACATCATGAAAGTTTTAAAAGTTCTATTGAATTTCGCAACATTTTCTGTATCAGAGAAGATAATGTTTTTTAGAAATATAATGCTTAAGCTCACGGGTAACCCGATATACCTTGATCCAGACCCTACTTTAGCAGAGCTTAAATTGTCTGTTGATGAATTAGAGCTTGCCATGTTGGCCGCACAAGACGGTGGGCATATCGCCATTTTAGCACTGCATGATCATAACAAAGCCAGTACATTACTGTTTAGACACTTGACTCATTATGTGGATAAGCTAGCGAAAGGTGATGAAACTAAAATTTTAAGTAGTGGCTTTAGCCCAACCAAACAACCGATAACCATTGAAAAAGCAGTATTAACTGTTGCGAATGGTAAAAATTCAGGAACTGTACATTTATATGCCAAAGCGTATCTCAAAGCCGGCGCCTATAAGTGGGAAAAATCTATAAAAGAAAATCCATTGCTAGATTCTGATTGGGAGCCTATTACTATAACTACTCAATCCAATTGTTATGTTGAGGATTTAACCCCTGCTACCTATGTGTATTTTAGGTATTGTGTCGTTACACCCACAGGTATAACTGATTATTTCCCATCTGTTAGAAAATTAATCATATAAATGCCTAGATTAAACCCACGTTTAATAGCGTGGGCTTTTTTTTGTCTAAAACTTATCCCCAAAAGCTGTGGATAACTCTGTGTGTTATTGTAGTTTAGTGCCACTAACTTACTCATTTTGTTTAAAATAACTTAGATTGCTTAATTATTGTACAGTGGTTTTTTTTGATATAAAATCAATAACTTAAATTTATGTTGTTGGTTTTTATGCGATTTATGTAAGGATTATTGAGGATTTTCTTAATAATAAGATTTGTCAATATGTATATGTGAATAAGTGTTAAAATTTATGGCGTTTTTAAAACATTTTTTTGTAATATTTAAGTCCGCAAAGTCATCAAATAATTTGTAATGGTTCAATCACACTAATAATTAAAAAGGATAAAATATGGGTTTTTTAGTTGCATTAATTAAGCTAGGCATCAAGTGGGCGCCTAAATCAATTGTGTTATGGGTGGCTAACTATAAGTTGAAAGGTATAACTGAAGTAAAAGATTATGCAGTCGATTTAGAGACTAGAACAGTTTATGCAAATATTTTGTTATACGGAGAATCCGAAGCGATTGAGGTCAAGGCCGAGCAATTCGGGATTATTTTGGACAATGGTGCTTATAAATTTATATTACAAAAAGCCCATTCTAACAAGCCTTGGTTAAATAATACGTTTGCTTTTGTGTTGGGTAAAGCCATCGCAATTCCTGTTATTCCGCAATTAACTCCTTTTATGCCTTTGGCCTATGCACTGTTAAAGATTGAGCTAGAATTGCCAGAGCAAAAAATTGTTGCAGTAATTGAAGCAAAAGACTAATGGATGCTTATTTTATAGGTCGTTGGTTTACTCGTTAGGACTTTTTTTGAGTGCGGATTTTTCGACAATTTGCACTCTTTGAGTAATTCCACACACTAAAGTATAAGGAATAGTATCTGCACAAAGTGCTATCTCTTCTACGGCTAAGGCTTCTCCCCATAGTATTACCGGATCACCCGCTTTAGCGTCGGGTTGTGATCCTAAATCTACCGTAATCATATCCATAGAAACTCGACCCATTAAAGGGACGCGTTGGCCATTAACTAATACGGGCGTGCCTGCTTTTGCGTAACGGGGATAACCGTCTCCATAGCCAATAGCAATAACACCTAAAGTCGTGTCTTTAGGACAAGTCCATGTGCCGGCATAGCCTACTTTATCGCCTTTAGTTAACGGTTTAACCGCAATTAAACGCGAGTGTAAGCTCATGATAGGTTTTAAATTTAATTGGCTGCCGGTGTTGTCTGCAAAAGGTGAAATGCCATATAACATAACCCCAGGCCTTACCCAGTCTGTAATTGCAGATGGCCACGCTAAAATGCCTGCTGAGTTTGCAATACTGCGTTTATTTTGGTTAGGAATAGAAAATTGTAATCTGTTGACGGTGTCGGTAAATAAGTTGATTTGGTTGGGAGTATCAGCGTCTTCTTTAGCATCAGCATTGGCTAAATGCGTCATTAAATTGATGGGTTGTTTAACAATAGCGCAGTGCTGTAATTGTTCATAAACAGCTTTATAATCGGCGGGTTTAAAGCCTAGACGGTTCATGCCCGTATCCATTTTTAACCAAATGGACAGTTGGTTTTTTTCAGGTCTTTCCGCTAAAACTTCCAGCTGACAATATGCGTGCACAACCGCATCTAATTGATGCTCTAAAAACGCATTTAATTCTTCGTGACAAGTAAAGCCCTCTAGAACGGTGATCGGGGTTTTAATACCGGCTTTACGCAGGCGAATGCCTTCATCTACACGGGCTACGGCAAACGCATCAATAGGTTTTAAGGCTTGAGCAATGCGTAATAAGCCATGTCCATATCCATTGGCTTTAATAACGGCCATAATTTTGGCATGGGGTGCATGCTTGCGAACTTGTTGTAAGTTATGTTTTGCCGCATCAATATTAAGCACCGCGTAAGCCGCTGGGATCATTCATAATCCCCAGAGCTATAAGGGGTGCCAGCAAAGTTTTCAAAACGCGTATATTGACCTAAGAAGGTCAGTCTAACTGTGCCCAATGGACCATTTCTTTGTTTGCCAATAATGATTTCGGCAATGCCTTTGTCAGCGCTGTCTTCGTTATAAACTTCATCACGATACACAAATACAATTAAATCCGCGTCTTGCTCAATCGCTCCGGAGTCTCTTAAATCCGACATAACAGGACGTTTGTTAGGGCGTTGCTCTAAGTTACGGTTAAGCTGTGATAGCGCAATTACAGGGACATTGAGTTCTTTTGCTAAGGCTTTTAAGCCTCTAGAAATATCCGAAATTTGTTGTACGCGGTTATCTCCACTAGAGGGCGATTGCATCAACTGCAAATAATCCACCACAATTAGCCCCAATTGCCCATGCTCACGTGCTAAACGCCTTGCTCTTGCGCGAACTTCTGTAGGGCTTAAAGCAGGAGAGTCATCAATAAATAATTGTGTGCCCGCGAGCAGATTAATAGCGGAGGTTAAGCGTGGCCAATCATCATCTTCTAATTTACCTGTTCTCACTTTATTTTGATCAATACGGCCTAATGAAGACATCATTCTCATAGCTAAAGAATCGCCAGGCATCTCCATACTAAAAACAGCGACAGGATTATTGGTTTTTAAGGCCACATTTTCTGCCATATTCATAGCAATCGTGGTTTTACCCATAGAGGGTCGACCTGCGACAATGATTAAGTCGGCGGGTTGTAAACCTGAAGTTAAATCATCAAAATCAGTAAAGCCGGTGCTTGCTCCTGTAATGGAACCTTCTTGTTCATAAAGTGTTTCAATTTTATCAACGGCTTGTGACAGTAATTGTTTGATGGAAATAAATCCACCGGCTTGGCCACGTTGGCGTTGCTCCGCTATTTTAAATACTTGTCGTTCGGCGTTCTCTAAGAGATCTGCTGTATCGCGACCTTCTGGATTAAAGGCCGAGTTTGAGATTTCTGTACCAATATGAATCAGTTGTCTTAAGACCGAGCGGTCTCTAACAATGTCGGCATAAGCAATAATATTGGCGGCACTGGGGGTATCTTTGGCTAATAAGATTAAATAAGCTAAGCCACCAACATTTTCAAGTTCGCCTATGCTTTTTAAAGCATCTGATAGGGTGATAACATCAAAAGGGATTTGTTTTTCAGCAAGTTCTTCAATTTTTCTGAAGATGAGTTGGTGACTACGACGATAAAAATCGCTTTCAATGATGCGGTCAGCAATGGTGTCCCAGGTTTGATTATCTAACATCAAACCACCTAAGACTGATTGTTCGGCTTGGATAGAGTTGGGTGGTACCTTTAAAGCATCGAGAGAATAATCGCGGTCGAGGGTGAAGTCTTCAGACATGGTGATTTTTTGCAAAAAAACAAATCATATCATGATAAGCGTTTTCAGTCATGGGCTTGCCCACTTATAAACGGATGTTTGTAGAATAATGTAGAGCTATAAAGTACACTAAAACTAAATGCCTATTATCTCTACATGTGAGGATTTTATTCTTGGATACGCCGTCAGAACTTCCGCAAAATAATCGCCAAACTATTTATGTGGGTATCGCATTGTTAATGGGTGTGTTTGTGGGGGAATTCCTTGATTTAACGTTAGCCGCTAACGAATCAACGCCCGTTAATCCCTTATTAGCTCAAATTATAGAGGTCTTCACTTTATTAACAGATATCTTTCTGCGTTTAATAAAGATGATTATTTCACCCTTGGTGTTTTCTATTTTAGTGGTAGGTGTCGCTAAAATGGGTGATATTCAAACGGTGGGCCGTATTGGTATTAAAGCCATGCTGTGGTTCTTTTTGGCATCCATTAGTAGTTTGTTATTGGGGATGCTATTGGTAAATATTTTAGAACCCGGGCGCTCGTTAGTCGTTGAATTGCCATTTTTAGATGCGCAAACGGGATTAGCTCAGGTTCGGCCAACACTAGCAAATTTTATAGCGCATATCGTGCCTAAAAGTATTACTGAGGCTATGGCAGGCAATGAGATATTACAAATCGTCGTGTTCTCCATGTTTTTTGGGGTGGCTTGTGCGTCGATTGGAGAGTTAGCGTTACCCATTGTTAAAGTCTTAGATTCGTTAGCGCACATCATGTTAAAGGTGACGGCTTATGTGATGAAATATGCGCCTATTGCTGTATTTTCTGCGATTGCTTCGGTTATTGCACAGCAGGGTATAAGCGTGTTGCTCACTTATGGCAAATTTATTATCGAGTTTTATTTTGGTTTAGTGTTGTTATGCCTCTTGTTATGTTTTGTGGGTTTTCTGTTTGTGGGCTCTAGTATCTTTAGTTTATTGAAGTGTATTCGTGAACCTATGTTATTAGCCTTTGGTACAGCGAGTAGTGAAAGTGCTTATCCTAAATTATTAGAACAATTGGATCGTCACGGCTGTGATAAAAAGGTGTGTGGTTTAGTGTTACCTTTAGGTTATTCGTTTAATTTAGATGGCAGTATGATGTACATGACCTTCGCGGTGCTTTTTATTGCTCAGGCTTATGGCATTGATATGCCTTTAAGTGAACAGTTTTTGATGTTAATGGTGTTGTTGTTTACCAGTAAAGGCGTAGCGGGAGTACCTAGAGCGTCTTTAATTGTTATTGCGGCGACTTTATCCATGTTTCAATTACCTGAAGCAGGTTTGTTATTGCTATTGGGGATTGATCAATTATTGGATATGGGACGAAGTGCCACTAATGTATTAGGGAACAGTATTGCCGCTACGGTATTGTCACGCTGGGAAAGGGCGGGCAAACATTAATGATTTTGTCACGGCAGTATGATATGTTTCTACAATTTAAATCAATACTGAAGCTGATGTATTTAGGTCAATTTTTATTTGTCTAGTTATGATTACAAATCATGTGCCCTGTGAAATAAAGATAGATCAGCATGAGAATACACTTGCGCTTGCTTTAGCGGGTGATTGGGTGTTGGATGCTGATACGCCGTCTTTAGAACCTTTATTCGCAAAAATGCTTAAAAGTTCGACTGTCAAACGTTTAGTGTTTTCGACACAGGCTTTGGGGCATTGGGATAGTTTGTTAATGACAGATTTAATTCGAGTCATTGATCACGGTAATCAACAGGGCATTGAGGTAGATACCACTACTTTACCCGAAGGCATACAGGGCTTATTGAACTTAGTGTATGCGGTGCCGGAACGCTTAGATGCAAAACGTCAGGATACTCAACGCCGCTGGCTTGAGGTGATTGGTGAGACCGCAATTAGTGCGGTAACCGAGGCGAGTTCATTACTGACCTTTGTTGGAGAAACGGTTCTGAGTGTGGGGGCTTTATTGCGAGGTAAAGCTCGGTTTAGAACGGTTGATTTATGGATTAATATTCAAGATTGTGGGCCTTCTGCTGTGCCTATTATTACGCTGATTAGTTTTTTGATTGGTTTGATTCTTGCTTTTGTGGGCGCCTTAGAACTGGCTTTATTCGGAGCACAAATCTATATTGCTGACATGGTGGGTCTGGGAATGACCCGTGAAATGGGCGGTTTTATGGCGGCTATCATTATGTCTGGTAGAACCGGTGCGGCGTTTGCGGCGCAACTAGGTACGATGCAAGTGAATAGTGAAATTGATGCGCTTAAAACGATGGGTTTTAAACCGATGGAGTTTTTAGTATTACCACGCATGTTAGCATTGATTTTAATCATGCCAATGTTGTGCCTTTATGCCGACTTAATGGGTATCATTGGCGGTTCTTTGGTGACGGTAGGTTTTTTTGATGTGTCATTCTTAGAGTATTTTGACAGGACATCAGGAGCCATTCATCTTAAGGATTTAATGGTGGGTGTCACTAAATGTTCGGTGTTCGGTGTTTTAATCGCCTTGTCGGGATGTCTGCGTGGCATGCAATGTGGGCGGAGCGCATCGGCTGTGGGTAAAGCCGCTACCTCTGCAGTTGTCACGTGTATTGTTTTTATTGTCATTGCTGATTCGACGATGACTTTGATTTGTAATCGTTTAGGAATTTAAGCATGTCAACACCTTGCTTAACCATAAAAAATATGACCATGGTTTATGGTGATTTTGTTATCCAACGGGACTTGGATTTTACGATTAATAGCGGTGACGTTTTTATCATTATGGGTGGTAGTGGCTGTGGTAAGAGTACTCTCTTAATGCATTTAATAGGCTTACAACATCCAAGCAAAGGGCAGGTTTTTTATGGCACAGAGAGTCTTTGGGAAGCGGATATTAATGTAAGGCAACGCATCTTAAAGCGAACAGGGGTTTTGTTTCAGAGCGGCGCGTTGTTAAGTTCTATGACTTTAGCTGAAAATATTGCTTTACCCTTGTCTCAGCATACTAAGTTAAGTGCAATGCGAATTCGCGAAATTGTATCGTATAAATTAGCGTTAGTCGGTTTAGCAGGATTTGAAGACTATTATCCAGCAGAAATTAGTGGTGGTATGCAAAAGCGCGCTGGTTTAGCCAGAGCCATGGCTTTAGATCCTGAAATATTATATTTTGATGAGCCCTCTGCAGGTTTAGATCCAATCAGTGCGAAGCTGCTAGATGATTTAATTCGGAGTTTACGTGATAACTTGGGTTCTACCATTGTTATGGTGACCCATGAATTAGCAAGTATTTTTGCTATAGGTACAAACTCGGTATTTCTGGATGCTGATACAAAAACGATGATTGCCGGTGGACCACCTAAACAATTGTTAGCTGAATCAACAGATCCTAAAGTAGTGCGTTTTTTAACGCGGGGTGTCATGGAAAAGCATCATCTGCATACAACAAATAGTCAGGAGCACAGTGAATTATGAGTAAACCAGCTAATCCTTTAGCCATCGGTGCATTTCTTGTCGGTGCCATAACCCTATCTGTTATTGCGGTGTTAGTTTTTGGCGGCGGACAGTTTTTTAAGAGAAAACTTGAATATGTTATTTACTTTGATTCTGCCTTAAACGGACTTAATGTAGGGGCTCCCGTTAAATTACAAGGGGTGCAAATTGGTACGGTTAAAGAAATTTCTTTAGAGTTAAATCAGGATGCTAAAAAAATCACCAAGCCAGTAGTAATTGAAATTGATCCGAGTAGTATGCTCGATTCTACGGGACATCCATTCCAAGCGGCTATCAGTTTAGAAGAGCGTAAAATGAATGCGCAACAATTGATTGACGCGGGTTTAAAAGCGCAGTTACAAACACAAAGTTTATTAACTGGCTTACTGTATGTGGAGTTTAGTTTTTATAGAGATATGCCGGTTAAACTGGTTGGATCAGATTATAAAGGATTGCCTGAACTACCCGCGGTACCTTCGGCGGTTGATCAAATTAAAGATGCCGCAGAAGAGGTTTTAACTAATATCAAGCAATTACCGATTGAGCAAATGGTTAATGATTTTGCTATCACTTTAAAAGAATTGCGCGTTATGGCTACCTCCGATGAATTAAAGAAAGATAG
Organism: uncultured Methylococcaceae bacterium; assembly: GCA_903938485.1. Taxonomy (GTDB): domain Bacteria; phylum Pseudomonadota; class Gammaproteobacteria; order Methylococcales; family Methylomonadaceae; genus Methylobacter_C. The sequence goes on along the minus strand of CAJADF010000032.1, from coordinate 11,234 downwards.
GGCCGCGTTAAGTAAAACATTAAAAGAAACATCAATTTTGATAGAAAATTTAAATCGTGAGTTAACGCCTTTGGTGTCAAATTTGAATGGTACGATGACGGATACACGGTTTATGGTTAATCAATTCTCTCAAGATATAAAACCGGTTTTGTTATCAACTGAAAAAGCCTTGGGAACAGCGACGAGTGTTTTAAATGAATCAAAGTACGCTATGGGCTCAGTTGAAGCTTTAGCGGCACCTGATGCGCCATTATGGCAGTCACTTGAAGCATTAAGAGATGCCGCGCAATCCACTAAGCAATTGACTGATTATTTAGAGCGTCACCCTGATGCAATTATTTATGGCAAGAGCAAGGAGTAATCGTATGCAATTACAATTAAATTTAAGACGTTGTATAAAGCTAAGTCGCTTAATGGCGGCAATATTATTGAGTACATTTATCTCCGCTTGCGTACATGATGCTATACCCGTTGAGTTTTATCGCTTATCAGCTGATGTTGGTCTTAAGCAAAATAAAACATTTGCAGTTAAGTCTAAAAATGTCACGGTGGCTTTAGGCCCCATTAGAATTCCAGAATATTTAAATCGCCCACAAATGCTGACTGCTATTTCTGATAATCAATATATCTTGTCAGAAGAGCATCGTTGGGCTGAAAAGTTAGATCAAAATATATTATTAGCCCTTTATGAAACCTTGCCGACTCAGTTAAATACAGATCATGTATTAAGGTATCCTTGGTCTCAAAGACAAGATATTGATTATCAAGTGGGTATAGATGTATTGGATTTGACTACCGATGCTCAGGGGCAAGTTCAGTTGATTGCGCAATGGTCTATCAAGCCAAAAGATAAACTCATTATTGATAAACGCTTTAACTGTCGTATTGCGGCATCTACTACAGACTATGCGTTGATGGTTAAAGCTCAGAGCCAATGCTTGACTCAGTTGGGTCAAGTCTTAGCAAAGTCTCTGAATGATTTGATGATTTAGTTTTGAAACTGTTTTTTTAGTTTCGTTTATACCCGCTCTATAAGTGATTCAAATAGTGTATTAATACACATCAAGTTGAGATTAACTGACTCAAATCAACTTGATACCAATTTTATCATCAATGGTTATTAACTTTTGTTTGTACAAAGATCCTATGGCTTGTTTATAAACCTTTTTACTGACGCCAAACATATCATAGATGGCTTCTGGAGGACTCTTGTCGCTTAGGTTTAACACGCCGTTATTTTGTTGCAGCTTTTGTAAAATCTTATCCGTAAATGTGAGTACTTTGCCATAACCAGGTTCTTGTAACACTAAGTCTATTTTACCGTCTTCCTCTCTGATTTGCTTTACATAGGCTTCTAACTTTTGACCTTTTCTGACCGGTTGATAGAGTTGATTGTGGTAAAGTATGCCCCAGTACTGATTGTTAACGATGGCTTTAACACCTAGGTCCGTTTTATCGGCAATAATAACCGTGACTTTTTGCCCAACGATTAAATCTTCCGCCGTATCTTCAATAAAACGATCAATTTTTGTAGTCGCAGCAAGTCTGTTTTTATCATCCAAAAAGACTTTTACTAAGTAAGACCGCCCAACTTCCATCTCATGATGTTGTTCACTAAAGGGGACTAATAAGTCTTTAGGTAGGCCCCAATCTAAAAAGGAGCCTGTATAATTAATTGATACGACTTTTAACCATGCGATTTCGTCCAGTAACGCTAAGGGTTTTTTAGTGGTAGCGGCTAAATGGCCTTCGCTATCGGCATAGACAAAAACATCCAAACTATCACCTAGCGCTAAGTTTTCTGGTGGTTTTTTATCGGCCAATAAGACTTTTGCTGAGACGCCGTTATCTAAATAGATGTCTGCACCTTGTTTTTTTACCACCTTTAGCGTGTTTATTTTTCCTATACTTAGCATGATGATCTCAACTGGTAATAATAAAACGCACTGCATCTAAGCGAAGTTGTGCGGCCTGTATGTTCTCATGCGAGAGCATCGTCATATCTTTTAGGTGTTCTATTTCTTCGGTTTTAATGGTTGGATTTACTTTTTGCAAACGTGCTAGGCGTTTTATTTCTGCGGATAAAGACGTTAGCATTTCATGGGTCGCCTTATTAATTAAAGTCTGCATGTCAGCTTTAGCACGTATTTCGGCGACTTCAATCAGTTGACTAATAGGGAGACGTTGATTATTTAAAAAGCTAATGATTTGTTGTTTATCAAAGTTCTTACCAATGTCTAATAAATCTTCATGTGTAAACTCATCGGTTAAATCTTTTTGAGCTTGACTAATTAAAACGCGCACGGGAGTATGCGGTAAGAACCGCCCAATCTGTAATTCTGCTGGGGCACTGCATTCTACGATAAATAAACATTCTATTAAGAATTGCCCCGCTTTTAAGTCGTTATGATGAACGACACTAATCGCTGCGTTGCCTGTTTCACTGGATAACACTAAATCCATGGCTGAAGTAACCAATGGGTGTTCCCATGTTAAGAATTGAAGTTCTTCCCGGGCAAGAGCTGTATGACGATTAATGGTAATGGTCATGCCATCTTCTGATAAATTAGGAAAATGAGAGACTCTTAAGTGATCGCTAGGCTTGATAATGTAACATTCTGGGGAATGATATTCTGTATCTACGCCATAACTTTCAAACAAGTTATCCATGAAGGGCCAGAGTGCACCGTCATGTTCATAGGTATTGATTTGGGTGATAAGTTTGTCAGAGGACTCTTTCCTGCAAGAGTTTAGTTCTAAGAGCTGATCCCGGCCGTTATGTAATTGCACTTCGATTTCTTTGCTTAGTTTTTGAGTATTAATGATTAAATCTGAAAATTTATCATCCTTGTTTAAGGCGTTTTCCAAATCAGAGTTTAAAGAATCTGCCACGGATTGAGCCGCTGAGTTATTACTACGGAAAGCATTGAGACCTTCGTCATACCATTCAAATAAGCGATGTTGCACACTATTTTCAATAAAAGGTACGTGAATTTGTATTACATGTTTTTGACCAATACGATCTAAACGTCCAATGCGTTGTTGCAATAAATCAGGATTGGTGGGTAAATCCCAAAGTATAAGGTGATGCACAAACTGGAAGTTTCGACCTTCACTACCAATCTCAGAACAGATTAATAATCGCGCTGAGCTTTCTTCATCAGCAAAGTAGGCGGCTGCACGGTCTCGTTCAATAATTGACATACCTTCATGAAATACTGCAGAAGCAATACCCGCACGATTTTTTAGTGTTTGTTCTAAATCAACGGCGGTTTGAGCGTGTTTACAGATTAATAAGGCTTTTTCACCTTTAAGCGATGGACCTGTGTGTTTTTTTTGGGTAGAAGTCAGTATTTCAACTAACCAAGTATATCGAGGGTCTTGTTGTAAGTCTGTATCGTTTGATGTGCCAGAAAGTGGATATCCGAAACGCTCGCGTTCAGGAAAGCCTTGTACGGTCTGTCTTGAGTTTCTAAAAAGAATACGCCCTGTACCATGATGGTCCAATAATACGTTGATTAATGCAGCCCTTGCGGCAGTTGATTTTTCAGGATCATTTAGGTTATTTAATAAGCCACTGACATTATCATCTTTAAGCAAACTGGTTAAAGACTCTTGGTCTTGTACACTTAGAGGTTGATCGGCTAATAAGAGTTTAGCGGCGTTGGCTACTGGCTCAAATAAACGTTCTTCTTCTTCAAATGCAGAAAAACTATAGAATCTATCTGGGTCTAATAGTCTTAGGCGGGCAAAGTGACTTTCTTTACCTAATTGTTCAGGTGTGGCGGTTAATAAGATAAGTCCTGGTGTTTGTAGACCAAGGGCTTCAACAAATTGATATTCTGGGCTAGTGCTGACTTGACTCCACTCTAAATGGTGCGCTTCATCAACGACTACCATATCCCAGCCAGCTTCAAGTGCTTGTTTTTGACGTTTAGGGTAGTTAGAAAAAAGCCCTTGGCTACAAAGGATTAATTGCTCAGTTAAAAATGGGTTGTAATCCTGGTCTTCTTCTCGCGGTTCATCCATGCTGTCAAGTTCTGGATCGTTAGCGCAGCGCGCTTCATCAAATACACTAAAGCGTAAATTGAAGCGTCTAAGCATTTCGACTAACCATTGGTGTACTAAGCTTTCTGGTACGATAATTAACACACGTTTACTTAGACCATTGAGTAATCGATGATGCAATATTAAACCGGCTTCAATTGTTTTACCTAAACCCACTTCGTCCGCTAACATGATTCTAGGGGCTGAACGATTTGCCGCTTCATGGGCTATATAGAGTTGATGCGGAATTAAGGAGGTACGCCCGCCCATTAACCCTTTAACAGGAGATTGTTGGTGTTGTTGCAATCTTAACCATGTTTCATAACGTAATTGAAACCAACTGTTGGGGTCAATTTGGCCGGTAAATAAGCGATCTTGGGGTTTATTAAATTGAATGTGATGGTTTAGTTCAATTTCTTCTAATTGAACTTCTTCACCAAATTCATCCATACCCATATAGGTGATTAAGCCGTCTTTTACTGAAAGGGCAGTAATAATAAATTCTTCTTCATCAATGGATTGGATGGTGTCACCTAGACCAAAGCTAACTCGAGTTAAAGGTGCGTTATCAATAGCGTAAATGCGCTGTTCATCACTGGCTAAAAAACGGACGGTGACTCGTTTATAACTTACGTCTGTAATAAGTCCTAATCCAAGTTCCGACTCGGTGTTACTAATCCATCGTTGACCGGTGATAAAATCTGTCATTTATTGCGCTGCCATTACGTCTAAAAAAGTACCCATTATAAGCGGTTAAGAAGATTGTTTTACGGATTTATGCCGACTCAGTTGTGGCGATAGAGCGATTTTGGTTGGTAATCCATTCGCTCCAAGAACCTGCGTAGAGTTTGGATCCTTTTAATCCTGCGTATTCCATGGCGAGTAAATTATGGCAAGCAGTTACCCCGGAGCCGCAGTAATGTACTGTTTTTTCAGGTATTTTTGAACCTAAAAGTTGTTTGAATTGTTTTTTTAGTTCGTCTGCTGGTAAAAAAAAGCTATTTTTGTCAAGGTTCAATTGAAAAGGCCTATTTAACGCACTAGGAATATGGCCAGCGACAGGGTCTATAAGTTCTTGTTCGCCTCTATAGCGTTCTATTGTTCTTGCATCAATTAGACGTATTTTTTTTGTTGCCACTTCGTATTGCAATTGTTCAGCGTTAAGCCATAAGCCTAGGTTTAAATAAGGTCTAAAAGTGCTAGTTTTAACGATAGGAACTTTTGTTGTAATGGGTAAGTCATGTTTTTGCCATGCGTTGATTCCGCCATCCAGTACGGCTACCTTGTCATGGCCTAGAAAACGTAATAACCACCATAAACGTCCCGCAAAAGCGCCTCCAGCGTCATCATAAGCGACGACTTGAGTATCATTGTTAATTCCCCATAAGCCTAGCTTATTTGCTAAAACTTTAACGTTGGGTAAGGGGTGTCTACCCGTGTACGAACGTATTTCTGCTGAAAGATCTTTGTTGAGGTCTGCATGGCGTGCATTAGGGATATGTCCATGTCTATAAGCGTAGCTACCTAGTGTAGTATCGGCCAATGAGAACCGACAATCAACAACGATCCATTTAGGATTGTTAATGTTCTGGTGTAAGTTTTGTGCGGAAATAAGTGTGTTGTAAGACATAGTTATACCTCTATTATTATTTTGCCAATATGTTGGCTAGTTTCCATTCTTTGATGGGCTAAGTTTGCATCTTTAAGTTTATATGTGCTGTCAATGATTGGTGTTATTTGTGCTGTATTAAGCAAGGGCCAGACATGTTTAAGTAGGTTTTGAGCTATGTTAGCTTTAAATTGATCGTTTCTTGATCTTAACGTTGAGCCTGAGATCGTGAGTCTTTTTAACATGATGGGTAAAAGATTAATTTCAGTTTTAGAACCCTTTTTGATTGCAATTTGTATCAGTCTGCCATCAATGTTAAGGCATTCTATATTTCGCGGAAAATAGTCACCACCCATTATATCCAGTATGACATCGACGCCAGTGTCGTTGGTTACGCGTTTAACTTCAGTTGCGAAATCGTGGGTTTTATAATTTATAGCTGTGTGTGCGCCTAAGTTTAGACAATATTGGCATTTAGTATCAGAGCCTGCCGTGGTTATAACCTTAGCACCAAAAGCACTGGCTATTTGGATGGCCGTCGTGCCTATGCCACTGGTTCCACCATGTATTAATAGTGTTTCATTAGCTTGTAATTTCGCTCGATCAAAAACATTGCTCCATACTGTAAAAAAAGTTTCGGGTAAAGCAGCCGCCTCTATAAAAGAAAAGCCACGGGGGATAGGTAAACAGAGTGTTTCGCTGGCTAAACAATATTCGGCATATCCACCTCCTGTTACTAAAGCACAGATGGTATCACCCACTTTTAGTTGGGTTACGTCTAAACCAATTGCTACAACAGTACCTGCGACTTCTAAACCAGGTATGTCAGAAGCATCAATGGGCCCAGGGTATAGGCCTTTGCGTTGCATGATGTCAGGTCTATTGATTCCTGCGGCGTGTACTTTTATTAATACTTGTTTATGTTGCGGGTTAGGTATCTCACGTTGCGTGAGAACTAATTCCCCCGCGATAATCTCAATGGCGTTCATAGTGTGTTTTTCAGACATAACGATAGTATTGAAAATAGTCGTATGCGGTTATTATATGTTGCAACTATTTTTATAAACAATATGTCAGTAGGATAAAAAATGATTCGTGCAGGTGTGGTGGGTGGAACGGGATATACCGGTGTTGAGTTACTTAGAATTTTAGGATTACATACAGAGGTGGAAGTGGCTGTCGTAACCTCTAGAGCAGATGCAGGAACACGTGTAGATGCCGTTTACCCTAGTTTGCGTGGCAGCATCGATGCTGAGTTTAGTTTGCCAGAACTTGAAACCTTACTTACTTGTGATGTTGTATTCTTTGCTACACCCAATGGCACGACTATGTTGATGGCAGAACGCTTAGTGGCTCATGGTGTTAAGGTCATCGATTTATCAGCTGATTTTAGAATAAAAGATGCTAAAAAATGGTCTGAGTGGTATGGAATGGAGCACACTTGCCCTGATTTAATTGCAGAGGCTGTTTATGGCTTACCTGAGATTAATCGTGAAGCCATTAAGCGCGCGCAACTGATTGCTTGCCCTGGTTGTTACCCAACTGCCGTACAGTTGGGCTTTTTGCCTTTAATTGAAGCGGGATTAATTGATACGGATTTTTTAATTGCAGATGTCAAGTCGGGTGTTAGTGGGGCTGGTCGCAAAGCTGAATTAGCGACTTTAATGAGTGAAACCGGCGAAAGCTTTAAAGCCTATGCCGTTAAAGGCCATAGACATTTACCTGAAATTACCCAAGGTCTAAGTGAAATTGCAGGTAAATCTGTGGGCTTAACTTTTGTGCCGCATTTAACACCCATGATTCGTGGTATTCATGCGACGCTGTATGCGCGTTTAATCAAATTTAAGTCTAGTTCGTCTAGCTTGCCAGAAATTCAGGATTTATATGAAACCAGATATGAAAAGGAATTTTTTGTAGATGTTTTGCCACAAGGCGTACATCCAGATACGCGTAATGTTCGAGGTAGCAATAATTGTCAAATTTCCATTTTTCAACCCCAAAATAGCCAGACGCTAGTGATTTTATCTGTGATTGATAACTTAGTTAAAGGTGCTGCAGGACAGGCAGTGCAGAATATGAATTTACTCTTTGGCTTTAAAGAAAATGCTGGATTAAAGATTATTGCGCTTTATCCTTAATTCTTGACTAAAAGAGTTGGTATAGTCATAATCAAGAAAAATTAACTTACGGTTTATATAAATAACATGGCAAATGCAATAATTTTTACAGATAATGCCGCGGCTAAAGTGGGCGAATTAATAGCAGAAGAAGGTAATGATAATCTTAAATTAAGAGTTTATGTTTCAGGTGGTGGTTGCTCAGGATTTCAGTACGGCTTTACGTTTGACGAAGAAATTAATGAAGATGATACGCAAGTTGAAAATGGCGGTGTAACAGTCTTAATTGATTCTATGAGTATTCAATATTTGGCGGGTGCTGAAGTTGATTATAAAGAGGATGTTAATGGCTCGCAGTTTGTAATTCGAAATCCAAATGCAACAACAACTTGTGGTTGTGGATCTTCTTTTTCAGCGTAATATATAAAAAAGGGAGGCAATGCCTCCCTTTTTTATATTAATTTCTAGCTAACAAAGATTGTGCTTTAGTTTTATTAAGTTGATTGAAGTGTGGTTTAGTTTGATCTTTAAAATCAGCTAGGATTTCGTCATGTAAAGGTGCTGTTTGGGCAGTATTTAATGTTTCTGGATTGCGATGCTCTCCATCAACTCGAAATTCATAATGTAAGTGTGGTCCAGTAGCTAGCCCACTTTGGCCAACATACCCAATCACTTCACCTTGTTTTACAGTATCTCCAGCAGTTAAACCATCTTTAAAATCGGAAAGATGTGCATATACGGTTTCATAATGTTCGCCATGTTTAACAATCAACATTTGACCAAAACCGCCTTGGTTGCCAGCAAACGAAACTTCTCCATCTCCTGCAGATTTAACTGGAGTACCGGTTCTTGCAGCATAATCTACCCCTTTATGTGCTCTAATTCTATTAAGAATGGGGTGTCTGCGATGTGTGCTAAAACCAGAGCTGATTTTAAGATAATCGAGCGGTGCACTTAAGAAGGCCTTACGCATAGGTTTTCCTTCTGGACTAAAGTAATTCATAGTTCCGTCAGGTGTTATGTATCTCAGAGCCGTTAAAATTCTACCTCTATTAGTGAATTCTGCAGCCACAATTTGAGCGTCAGATTGGTCGACGCCTTGTTCATAAACAATAGTGAATTTATCCCCTTGATCAAGGTTATTAGCAAAGTCTATGTCCCAAGCGAAAATGCTAGTGAGTTGCTCAATGAGTTCGTTTGTTAAGCCGGCATTTGTTGCAGATTCAACCAGAGATTGGTCAATAACTCCATGGACACTAGAGGTTGGGCCAATAATGGCGTTGTTAACAGGCATTTCATGGCTTAGAATGATTTCGTTAGCATTGGGTTTTAATAGTGAATCAATGCGCTCATTATTTTCTGAAAGTTCAGAAACTAATGTTAAAGCAGCTACATTTATATCCGATTTGTTTTTGATGGCTATTTTATTTGAGTGATGTTTGGCTTTAGTAAAATCATGTTTACCAGATAATTTGGCGTAGTTTATTGATTTAATTTTTTGTTTAGATTTGCTGTCTGCAGTTTTTAAAGTTCGTAAGTGTTTAATTTGTTTTTTGCTAATAATTGAAGTTTTGGTAAGTTTATTGTCTGTTTTAACTGATTGGGTAGGCTTAACTATCTCGTGTTTGCTTGTTTTGACAGCAATTGTATTTAACTTCTTGTTCGTTTTGCTTTTACAGAATGTTTGAGGTGCAATTAGGCTTAATAAAATTACCAGGCCTGTCGAAATAAGATAAGTGGTGATGGATCTGTTTTTTTTAGCGTGAAGCTTAATCGTTTGCGATTTAATCAAAATAAAGACTCGAAAAATTACTTAGATTCATTCTAAGTGTTTTTAATTGGATTTACCAATATTCATCGGCTTAAAAAAATTTTTAAGCTCATTAGAGGTAAGATTCTATAATAGAAATATTAAATTAATATTAATTTGGAGAAATAAGTTGCAAGTGGATGTATTGGAAACTTTATTGAGAGGCGTTGACGAGGTATTAGTCAAAGAGGAATTGATTAAGAAGCTTGAAGAAGGTCGGCCCTTAAGAATTAAAGCGGGTTTTGATCCTACCGCCCCAGATTTGCATTTAGGGCATACCGTACTAATTAATAAACTTAAGCAGTTTCAAGATGCAGGTCATGAAGTTTTGTTTTTAATTGGTGATTTTACTGGAATGATAGGAGATCCGACGGGAAAAAATGTTACGCGTAAGCCGCTAACGCGAGAAGCTGTAATAGAAAACGCCAAAACTTATCAAGAGCAAATTTTTAAGATATTAGATCCTGAAAAAACTAAAGTTGTATTTAACTCAGAGTGGATGAATGCAATGTCGTCAGCAGATCTAATTCAATTAGCCGCAAAACATACCGTCGCAAGGATGCTGGAGCGTGATGATTTTAATAAGCGTTTTAAAGGAGGGCAGGCTATCGCAATTCATGAGTTTTTATATCCATTAATACAAGGTTACGACTCTGTTGCAATGAAAGCTGATGTGGAGTTAGGTGGGACTGATCAGAAATTTAATTTGTTGGTGGGAAGACAATTGCAGGAGGTTTACGGTCAAAAACCGCAGGTGGTTATAACAATGCCTATTTTAGAAGGTTTAGATGGTGTGCAGAAAATGTCAAAGTCACTCAATAACTATATTGGTATAGCGGATACTGCAGATGATATGTTCGGGAAGATCATGTCTATTTCTGATGTATTGATGTGGAGATATTTTGAATTGTTAAGCTTTAGGTCGATGTCTGATATTAATCAATGGAAAGAAGCTTGTGAGAACGGTGATAATCCGCGAAATTATAAGGTAAAGTTAGCTCAAGAAATTATTGAAAGATTTCATGATGAAGATGCTGCAACAAAAGCGCTAGCGAGTTTTGAAGCGAGATTTCAGCGTGGCGCAATGCCAGATGAGATGGATGAGGTGGAGTTGATTGTGCAAGGAGAGGGTATTTCTATTGCTAATTTATTGAAGGATGCTGGGCTTGCAGCAAGTACATCAGAGGCGATTAGGCAAATTAATCAAGGGGCAGTAAAGATTGATGGTGAAAAAATATCAGATTCAAAGTGGGTTGTAGTAGTAGGAGAAAAAAAGGTTTATCAAGTTGGAAAAAGAAAGTTTGCTAGGGTGACCGTAAAATAAATACATAAAGTAGTTAAAGCAACAAGTCTATGATTTAAAGAGCGACTTATTAGGATGATTGAAGATTAATTTTAACAAAAATAAAATAATATAAAAATAGCGCTTGATAGTCGCGATAATCTGGCTATAATGGTCGGCTTCCTTGGTGATGCTGTTTAGGGTTTCTGGGGGGTTGGAGGGGTGGATGTGTTGGCAGGATGTTGACAAACGAGATTGGCTCTGTATAATAGTCGAGCTCAACGGGGCTTCGGTTCCACGCTCTTTAAAAATCTGATCAAAATAATTTGTGTGGGTGCTTGTGGCGATTGTTAATTATGTTAACAAAAT
>CAJADF010000031.1 GCA_903938485.1 uncultured Methylococcaceae bacterium | reverse complement strand
GTGGAAAAAAGATTTGGCTAACTAAGAATTTGAACCAAATCTAATCTGACAGACACCTTATAAAAATCGGTAACTGTCAGATCGGGTCTGAGCTAGTACAGTTAATATATCTAATAGGTGCTTTTAAATAATGTTCAGATAAATTTCCAATCAAGCTAATTAAATAAGTATATTTAACTATTTATAAAATTAATGTATTGATATTCAAGCCAAAAAAAGCCCATCATGTGATGGGCTTTTTTATTAACTAACTTTGAGTAGATTTTAGTTTTTAGCTTTGTCTACGATTTGGTTAGCTTTAATCCATGGCATCATGCTACGTAATTTCTCACCGACTACTTCAATAGGATGCTCTGCATTTAAACGTCTTTTTGCAGTCATTTCTGGATAGTTGGTCATACCTTCAAGAATAAATTTCTTTGCATATTCACCGTTTTGAATGCTGCGTAAAGCTTCACGCATTGCATAACGACTTTCTTCGTTAATAACTTGTGGGCCAGTAACATACTCACCATATTCAGCATTGTTTGAGATTGAGTAGTTCATGTTGGCGATGCCACCTTCGTACATTAGATCAACAATCAGTTTTAACTCGTGTAAACACTCAAAGTATGCCATTTCAGGTGCATAGCCTGCTTCAACTAATGTTTCAAAGCCGGCTTTAACTAGTTCAACAGCACCGCCACATAATACAGCTTGTTCGCCAAATAAATCAGTTTCTGCTTCGTCACGGAAAGTAGTTTCGATAATGCCAGAGCGACCACCGCCGATAGCTGATGCATAAGATAAGCAGATAGCTTTTGCTAAGCCAGATGCATCTTGATGTACAGCGATTAAATCAGGTATGCCACCGCCACGAACAAATTCAGAACGTACAGTGTGACCGGGTGCTTTAGGTGCAATCATGATAACGTCTAAATCAGCTCTAGGAACAACTTGGTTGTATAAGATTGAGAAGCCGTGCGCGAACGCTAAGGCTGCGCCTTGTTTGATGTTTGGCTCAATTTCGTCTTTATATAATTTTGATTGAAATTCATCTGGAGTCAAAATCATAACGACATCAGCACCAGCCACCGCAGGTGCTACGTCTTGTACAGTTAAACCGTGTGCTTGTGCTTTTGCAACAGAAGGAGAGCCTGCGCGTAGGCCAACAACTACATCAACGCCTGATTCTTTTAGGTTAAGGGCGTGAGCATGACCTTGTGAGCCGTAGCCGATGATAGCTACTTTTTTAGCTTTTATGATTGATAGGTCGGCGTCTTTATCGTAATAAACTTGCATGATTTTTCCTGTTCTCTGTGTGTTTAGTTATAAAAAGGTTATAGATGTAAGCCTAGCTCACCTCTAGAAATTCCTGTTGGGCCTGAGCGTACCGCTTCAATAATTGATTCTGGATCAATAGCCGCTATAAACGCATCTAGCTTTTCTGATGGACCAGTCATTTCAATAATGTAAGTAGTGGGGGTTACGTCAATAATTTTGCCGCGAAATATATCGGTCATGCTTCTAATTTCGTCACGCATTTCTGGTGAAGTTTTTACTTTCACCATTAATAGTTCGCGTTCAATATGAAATGAGTCTGCAAGGTCGATTAATTTAACAACATCGATTAATTTGTTTAGTTGTTTAGTGATCTGTTCAATGATGTCATCATTGCCGCGCGTTACTAAAGTCATTCTAGATAAGCTAGGGTCTTCAGTTGGTGCAACCGTGAGTGATTCAATATTGTAACCACGTGCTGAAAATAAACCGGCTACGCGTGATAAAGCGCCTGATTCATTCTCCATTAAAATAGAAATAATATGTCTCATTTATGCCAGTTCTCTATCTGTAGAAGTGCCGATGGCAACGCGTAGTTTCATATCATGATGACCTTTGCCTGCTTCAATCATGGGGTAAACGTTTTCTGTTCTGTCCGTCATTATGTCTATAAAGACGGTGCGGTCTTTCATAGCAAATGCCGTTTCTAATGTGGGCCTCACTTCTTCTGGTTTATCAATGCGCATGCCGACATGTCCATAAGCTTCTGCCAATTTAACAAACTCAGGAATGGTATCCATATAAGAATGTGAGTAGCGACTTTCGTAAGAAAATTCTTGCCACTGTCTAACCATCCCCATATAGCGATTATTAAGATTAAGAATCTTAATTGGCGTTTTATATTGCAGGGCGGTGGATAATTCTTGTATACACATTTGGATACTCGCTTCACCCGTTACACACGCTACATTGGCTTCTGGAAAAGCTAATTTAACACCGATGGCAGCAGGTAAACCGAAGCCCATTGTGCCTAGCCCCCCTGAATTTATCCAGCGACGTGGTTTATTAAACTTATAGTATTGTGCTGCCCACATCTGATGTTGACCCACATCAGAGGTCACGTAAGCTTCGCCTTGCGTGACTTCGTATAGTTGCTCAATCACGTATTGTGGTTTGATTAAAGGACTGCTTCTATCAAATTCTAAGCAATTAATAGCTTGCCATTCACTGATTTGCTTCCACCATTGGGCAAGTGCTTCAGTGTCTATTTGAATGCTGCTTTCTTTAATCATGCCGAGCATTTGTTCAAGTACTTGTTTAACATCCCCTACTATGGGAATAGCAACTCTGACTGTTTTAGAGATAGAGGCTGGGTCAATATCGATATGGATGATTTTTGCGTAAGGGCAAAATAAATCTAATTTGCCGGTGACGCGGTCATCAAAGCGTGCGCCGATAGCGATGATGACATCACTTTCATGCATCGCCATGTTGGCTTCATAAGTACCGTGCATGCCTAACATCCCCACATTTTGTTTGTCTGTAGCGGGGTATGAGCCTAGACCCATCAAGGTGTTGGTAATGGGATAGCCTAAAGCACGCGTGAATTCAATTAATTGTTCACTGGCTTCACCTAAAACGACGCCACCACCTGAATAAATGATAGGTCTTTTGGCGCTGAGTAATAAGTCAACTGCTTTTTTAATTTGACCTTTATGTCCTGTGACTACTGGGTTATAAGATCGAATAGAAACAGTTTCTGGGTAAGAGTAAGGTACTTTAATGTTGGGTGCAGTAATATCCTTAGGGATATCAATAACCACCGGGCCAGGACGACCGGAGGTAGCTACATAGAACGCCTTTTTAATCGTTTCAGCTAGTTTGGTGACATCTTTCACTAAAAAATTATGTTTAACACAAGGACGCGTGATACCCACCATGTCCACTTCTTGGAAAGCATCACTACCGATAACAGGTAAAGATACTTGGCCAGAAATAACCACTAAGGGAATTGAATCTAAATAAGCAGTTGCAATGCCAGTAACGGCATTAGTAGCTCCCGGGCCTGATGTAACTAATACTACACCCGGTTTTCCTGTTGCTCTTGCATAACCGTCTGCGGCATGAGTTGCGCCTTGTTCATGGCGAACCAATATGTGTTTGAGTTCTTCTTGTTGAAATATGGCATCGTATAAATGTAATACGGCACCACCTGGATAGCCGAAAATATACTCTACGCCTTCGTCAATAAGACTTTGAACTACTATTTGTGCCCCGTTTAGCTCCACGCTAACACCTCAATAAACATGATGATTTCTTTTAATTTGAGTCTAATAGCTTTTTTAAAGTGTACAACTCTGTGTTGGACGTTAAAAAATAGTTAATAGACCTTTTAGATGATTATCTTTTTTCTAGACAACATAACATTCGGCATTTTACTAGGTTATTAACAAAATTGTAATTATCTAGCGTACCCTTTTTAATTTTATTGGCTATAAATTAGCCATTTAAATTAAAAATACTTAAAAATTTATCTGTCATCTCTTAGTGCTAAGGGGATTTCAATAGCAGATTCTAGTTCAAATTTGAAGCAGTGCATTTCTAGGATGCCTTTAGTATTGAGAGAAATAATAATATTTAGGGCATCGGGATAAGTTGATAGACGAATATCATCTTTTGATGGTTGTGCTGGAGCAGTAGGGTGGGAGTGATAAATGGCAAATAACGCTTCACCTTTTTTACGCATTTGGGTTAATGCCGTAATTTGTTGGTGAGCATCAAGTAAGAATTGATGTGTTGGGGGTTCAGCAACATTATCTATGGGGTAGCAGTGTTTTGCTAAACCGTTTTTGGCGCTAATAAGACCGCAAATTTCATGTTCTGGTGATATCTGGGCAAGGTGTAATAGTTGATTGGCTAATTTAAGGGGTAGCTGTATTTCTTTGATCATGATGTTGAGTACCTTATTTAATTAAGGGGAGCCATTGGCCACAAGTGACGCGAGGTTGTGCTGAGAGATCTTTATGGGTGTTTATATTGTAAAAGTTAAAATCCCTGTAAATACTTTGAACCGCGTTTTCTTGATTATAGCCATGTTCAATCAGTAAGTAGCCTTCTGGGTTAAGGTATTTGCGAGCATTATTGATAATAGTTTTTATATCACTTAAGCCGTTTTTATTGGCTGATAACGCACTGCTGGGCTCAAAACGCAGGTCACCTTGAATTAAGTGCACATCATCTTTAGCAATATAAGGTGGGTTGCTCACAATGAGTTCAAATGTTTGATTTGGGATATCAGTTAGCCAGTCGCTTTGATAAAACGATATATTAGTTGTCTGATGTGTTTGGGCGTTGAATTTCGCGATATCTAATGCGGCTAAAGAAAAGTCACTAGCAATAACTTCGCAATTTGGACATTCTGCCGCTAATGTTATGCCTATAATGCCTGAGCCAGTGCCTAGATCAAGAATTCTTGTTTTGTTATTTTTGGGTATTAAATCTAAACACAACTCAATGATTAACTCGGTCTCGGGTCTGGGAATTAGTACCTCAGGCGTCACTTTAAAATCGCGAGACCAAAATTCTTTGTAACCAGTGATATAGGCTATGGGTTTACCTAGGAGACGCTCTTGTAAATAGCATTTAAAAACATATTCTTGGGTGGTATCGGGTTCGTTATCAGGCCATGCTCTTAGATAACTTCGCGGTTTGTTAAGCGCTAAGCACAGTAAGATTTCGGCGTCTAGTCGAGCAGAATCGGAGCTTGCGGCAAGTAGGCTTGCTGCATCCATCAGTAACTTTTTGATGTTGGGCATTAAGCCTAATCTTCGCCAAGTTGGGTAAGAAGCTCAGCTTGATGCTCACTAATTAATGGTTGAATTACTTGGTCTAGACCGCCTTGCATAATGTCATCTAATTTATAGAGCGTTAAATTAATACGATGATCTGTTAAGCGACCCTGAGGGAAGTTATAGGTACGAATACGTTCTGATCTATCACCACTGCCTACTTGGAGTTTACGAATTGATGATTGTTCAGCGTGATGTTTTTCTTGTTCGGCAGACAGTAAACGCGATGCTAATAAAGACATGGCGCGGGCACGATTTTTATGTTGAGAGCGTTCATCTTGACATTCAACGACTACTCCGGTGGGAATGTGGGTAATACGAATAGCTGATTCAGTTTTGTTTACGTGCTGTCCGCCGGCACCCGATGCTCGATAAGTATCCACTTTAAGGTCGGCTGGATTAATATCAATAGCATCCACTTCTTCAACTTCGGGCATGATTGCTACAGTACACGCTGATGTATGAATACGGCCTTGTGATTCTGTTTCTGGCACGCGTTGAACTCGATGCGTGCCAGATTCAAATTTTAATTGCGAATAAACATCACGACCTGAAACGCGCAAAATGACTTCTTTATAGCCACCGTGTTCGCCTTGATTTTCACTAATGATTTCGGTCTGCCACCCTTTTCTTTCTGAATAGCGCTGATACATGCGCGAAAGGTCACCAGAAAATATCGCTGCCTCATCTCCGCCGGTGCCGGCTCTTACTTCTAAGAAGATATTGCGGTTGTCATTAGGGTCTTTAGGAAGTAATAAAACTTGAAGTTCATGATCTAGTGATTCAATAACCTCTTGAGCATCATTGACTTCTTGTTTGGCCATTTCTCTTAAATCGGGATCTGGGTCATTAGCCATTTCTTGAGCAGATACGAGTGCTTCTTGAGAAGATTCATATCGTTTGTAACAATCTACTAAGGGGGCTATTTGCGCGTATTCCTGGCTTAACGATCTGAATTTATTTTGGTTATTTTGTACTTCAGGTTCAGAGAGTAAGGCTGCGATTTCATCATAGCGTTCACAGAGGTTTTCGAGTTTAAGTTGTATAGATTGTTTCATGAAGATTTAGTTAATTTAAAAATTTCTCTGGCAGCGTTGATGAGATCATGGCGTTCATTTTCTGCCGCTGCTCTTATTTGGATGCTGGGTGTGTGTATTAATTTATTGGTTAGGCTATGCGCTAATCTGTTTATAACATCTTCTGCGGCTATGCCATTTTGTAAAAGTGCTAAAGCTTTTTGCAATGCCTCATCTCGGGTTTGTTCTGCTTGGGTGCGATAATCACGTATGGTTGATTGAGCGTTTTGTGCACGTAACCAAGTTAAAAAATAATCCACTTGTGTATCGATGATTTCTTCAGCTTGCTCTGCTGCCAGACGACGTGAGTTCATGTTTTGATCAATCGTGTTTTTTAGGTCGTCTACTGTATATAAATATACATCTCTTAATTGATCAACTTCTGCTTCAATATCTCGAGGAACTGCTAGGTCAACCATAAAAATAGGTTTATGTTTACGTTTTTTTAAGGCACTTTCAACACTGCCCTTACCAAGAATGGGTAATTGGCTAGCAGTTGATGAGATTACGATATCAGCTTCTGTCAAATGTGCAGGTAGTTCTGATAATGAGATGGCATAACCATTAAATTGTGAGGCAAGTGCATGTGCTTTTTCATAAGAACGGTTAGCGATGATGATGCGTCCAATACCTTGTTGAGAGAGGTGTCGGGCGGCGAGCTCAATAGTTTCACCAGCGCCAATGAGTATGGCTGTTTGTTCATTGAGTTTATCGAAGATTTGTTTGGCTAATTGAACAGCTGCAAATGCTACAGATATAGGACTGGAACCAATGGCAGTGTCAGTGCGAACTTTTTTAGCAGCAGTAAATGTGTGTTGGAATAGGGTGCCTAAGTTTTTGCCGAGTGCGCCTGCATCATAAGCGGCTTGGTAAGCTGTTTTCATTTGGCCAAGAATTTGTGGCTCACCTAAAACCATTGAATCTAAGCCACAAGCCACTCTAAAAAGATGTCTGCAAACCGAGCGGTCAGTATGGAAATAAAGATAGGGTACAAAATCTTCGGTATTAATTTGTTTAGTATCTGAAACCCAGTCAATTATTGTTTGTTGATTATCGTAACTAGATGAGCAATATAGCTCTGTTCTATTGCAAGTTGAAAGTATGGCGGCTTCACTAATTTCTTTAATACGGATGAGTTCTTTTAATGAAGTTTCTAAAATGTCAGTAGAAAATGACAAACGCTCACGAACCGAAACAGGCGCGGTATTGTAATTGATGCCAACTGCAAGAAAAGTCATATAAATGTCGTGCGTTAAGTGGGTGATGTTAAAAAAATAGACCTATCGCTATTTAACTTATTGTTTTTATGAATATCAATTAGATTGATTTGCTCTATTTTGGGGTAGAACACCGCTATTTCTGTTTAATTAATTAACGCTATAATAACATTATTTATGCACCTATAAATCAGCCTTCTAAACTGACTGGTTTTTTTATGATAATCTATTGTTAAATGTGTTTTGTGTATTTAATAGGATTGCGTGTGTTAATTTTTAGATTGCTTTCTGTCACTAGTTTAGTTTTGATAACTGGTTGTAACCAAGTTTCTGTAAAGTCAGAAAGTTTGGAATCACCTATTGCCGTCAATAAAACTGTTGAAGCTAACAAGAAAATAGAGCCAAAAGAGTTAAAAACAGCTATTGAGCCTGATGTGCTTTATACCTTATTAACTGCAGAAATTGCTGGCCAAAGAGGACAATACGATATTGCTTTAGAGGGATATCTTATTGCAGCCAGAAAAACCAAGGATTCTAAGTTTGCAGAAAGAGCAGTGATGATTGCTATGTATACTAAGGATAGTGGCAAGACTAGTGAGGCTTTGAGTTTATGGTTGAAGCAAGATCCAAAGAATCAAACAGCGCGAAAAATTGCGACGCTATTGGCAATAAGGTCGGGAAATAAAACGGTGGCCTTAGAGCATTTAAACGCTATGTTAGCGTTTGACTCAGATGCCTTTGAGAGCGTTTTACTTGAATTAGCCGCGGTTTTAGAGAAAGAAGAAAAGGTGAGTGATATTTCAGAGGCATTGGATTTTTTATTGGTTCAACATCCCGATAGAGCTGAAATATATTTTGTGCAATCTCTCTTGGCTATACAACAAAAAAATAAAGATATTGCTGAGCTAAAAATTAACAAAGCAATACATCTTAAGCCAGAATGGGATAAGGCCCTTATATTTCAAGCACAGATTGCAATATTTGCAGGTGATCTTAATAAGGCAAAGTTGTTATTGACTCAAGCCGCAATAAAACATCCGAATAATACAAAAATAAATAAAATGCTGGCGCAAGTGTTGCTAAAGTCTGAACACTATAAAGAAGCCTTGGATGTCTACCATAAAATAGTTTTTAATAATCCAAACGATGTCGAAAGTCAGTTTGCAGAAGGTTTGGTGTACCTGCAATTGAATCAGGATGGTCAGGCGGAGAGTATTTTTAAGAGGTTGGAAGGGCAATCTGAATGGAAATATCAAGCTTATTTTTATCTAGGTAAAATAAAAGAAAAGCAAGGGCATATAAAAACGGCGCTTCTTCAATATGACCAGGTTACTGAAGGGCCTTTTCATTTTGATGCGGCTATTTCGGCTATTTCATTACTTCAAAAAGAAGGGCAAATTGATGAGGCGAGTATAAGGCTTGCTTATTTGCAAGAGAAATTCCCTAAGCAAAAAATCCGCTTATTGTTAATTCAAGCAGAATTATTTAGCCATCAAAAAAAATATGATAAGTCTTTTGATATTCTAACTAAGGCGCTTGCTGAATATCCAGATCAAAAAGAATTCCTTTACGCACGGGCCTTAATTGCAGATCATTTAAATAAACTTGATATAGTAGAGTCGGATCTTAAGAAGGTTTTGGCTGTAGATCCTGATAATGCTCAAGCGCTTAATGCAATAGGCTATAGTTTGTTAAATAAACCTGAAAGATATTCAGATGCGGAAAAATATCTAAAGAAAGCATTGGATTTATCGCCTAATGAGGCAGTCATTATAGATAGTTATGGTTGGCTACAATTTAAATTAGGTAATGTGCCAAGTGCATTAAGTTATTTGCAACAAGCTTATGAGAAGCAAAAAGAAAATGAAATTGCTGCCCATATTACTGAAGTATTATGGGCTTCTGGTAAGAAAGATGAGGCAGAAAGGTTTTTTAATAGGGTCTTTCGCGAAAGTCCTGCGGATGAGTATCTAAAAGCAGTGGAAAAAAGATTATTCAAAGGCACAAATTAATAGATGGTTATTAAAATCCTTAAGTGCGTGGTTGTTTTATTGTCAGTATTAATGTTGTTGGCATGTTCACCTGAAAAAATTAAAGAAGAACCGTATTCAAAAAAACCTAAAGAGGCTTTGTATGGCTTAAATACATGGGCTTTTGTTGGTAGATTAGCCTTAAAAAGTAAAACAGAATCTTGGCAGGCAAGTATTGGTTGGCAACATTCAATAGATGAAGAACATATAAAGTTGTCTGGCCCTCTTGGCCAGGGCGCTATGTCTATTCGTTTAGCTAATAATCAGGTTTTTATTGATCGAGGTGATGGCGAGATTATAAGTTCTAATCATCCTGAGCAATTTATTTACCAACAGATAGGTATGGTTGTGCCTGTGTGTTCATTAAAATATTGGGTGCTGGGTTTACCAGAACCTAATTTAAGTTCAATAACTACAGCAAATGGTTTTGAGCAGGCTGAATGGATAATTGAATATGAGCAAATACAAGTGGTTAGTGGATATAAAATTCCTCGTAAAATAATAGCCACTAATGAGGAATTAAAGTTAAAGTTAGTAATAGATCAGTGGATTTTTTGATGATAGAAAAACAAAATAATATTACTGTTTGGGCTGAAAGATGGCCGGCGGTAGCTAAATTAAATTTAATGTTGAGAATTGTTGGGCAAAGAGCCGATGGGTATCATTTATTACAAACGGTATTTCAGTTTGTAGATATCTGTGATTGGATTACTTTTCACCCTGTAGACGATGGAAGTGTAACTCTGCTCAATATCATGCTGGGTGTACCAGAGGCCGATGATTTAACAGTAAAAGCAGCAAATATTTTAAAATTAGAAACGGGTTGCGATTCTGGTGTTTGTATAGAGGTTGAAAAAAATCTTCCTATGGGTGGTGGTTTAGGAGGTGGTAGTTCAGATGCTGCAACAACTTTGGTTGTACTAAATAAGTTGTGGAATTTAAATTTACCACTTGAAAGATTAATGGAGTTAGGTTTGGCATTGGGTGCAGATGTGCCTGTATTTGTTAATGGTTATGCTGCTTGGGCTGAAGGTGTTGGTGAGGTATTAGAAAAAATTAGCCCTGCTGAGCAATGGTGTGTAGTCATTAAACCTGATTGTCATGTTAATACTAAAGAAATATTTTCAGCTAAAAATTTGACACGCAATAGTAAATCAATCAAAATAGCCGACTTTATAGCGGGTCAGCACCAAAACGATTGCGTTGAGGTTGTAAGTGAACTGTATGTGGAAGTTAATAAAGCATTACTGGCCTTGTCTGAGTTTTCTGAGGCAAGATTAACAGGCACCGGTGCTTGTGTATTTGCGCAATTTGAGTCAAAAGAATTGGCTGAAATTGCATGTAACTCGCTAAAAGATAATAAGTGGCAGGTTTACTTGGCAAGAGGGTTGAATGAGTCTCCCTTGTTTGCTAAGTTAAGAGACTGGAACTATATTTCATAATTATTGGGTCGTCGCCAAGCGGTAAGGCACGGGGTTTTGATCTCCGCATACCAAGGTTCGAATCCTTGCGACCCAGCCATTTATATCCATTATGTTAAATTCGTATGGGAGTGCTTGAATGAATGACACCTCTATGATGGTGTTTTCTGGAAATGCTAATCTCGCTCTGTCTGACGGTATAGTTAAAAAGCTTAATATGCGGCTTGGTATGGCTACTGTCGGTAGGTTTAGCGATGGAGAGATAGCAGTTGAGATTGAAGAAAATGTCCGGGGTAAGGACGTTTTTATTATTCAGCCAACATGCTCTCCGACTAACGAGAATTTAATGGAATTATTAGTGATGACTGATGCTCTAAAGCGCGCATCGGCTTCACGTATAACTGCAGTATTACCTTATTATGGGTATGCTCGACAGGATAGAAGGTCCAGATCTGCTCGAGTACCAATCAGTGCTAAGTTGGTGGCTAGAATGATTGAGCAGTCAGGTGCAAACAGAATACTAACTGTTGATTTGCATGCTGATCAGATTCAAGGTTTTTTTGATATACCTGTTGATAATGTTTATTCGTCACCCATACTTTTAGGGGATGTTTGGCGACAACAATATAAAGATTTAATTGTGGTCTCTCCTGATGTTGGTGGGGTTGTAAGAGCTAGGGCTCTTGCTAAAAGACTTGATGATGCGGATCTAGCGATAATAGATAAGCGAAGACCAAAAGCAAATGTTTCTGAAATTATGCATATCATTGGCGATGTTGAGGGTAGAACATGTGTCATGATAGATGATTTAGTGGATACTGCAGGTACTTTATGTCACGCAGCAGCGGCACTAAAAAAACGAGGGGCAATTAAGGTTGTGGCTTATTGTACTCATGCTGTGTTGTCGGGAGCTGCAATGAACAATCTTAGAAATTCTGAGCTTGATGAGTTAGTCGTTACTGATACGATTCCTTTGGGTAAGGAATCGACAGAAATAGGAAAGATAAGGCAATTAAGTGTTGCAGAGATGTTAGCTGAGACTATAAGGCGTATTTCTGTTGGTGAGTCAGTAAGCTCGCTATATGTAGATTAAAGTTATTATGGAATAAGTTGTTGATAGAATTTAATGTTGGTGCTCTTGGGCACGGACTTCAGAAAATAGTGAGGAAAGATGTCTAAAGTATTTGAGTTTGTTGCTGAAAGTCGCGAGCAATCAGGTAAGAACGTTGCAAGAAGAGCTCGGCGTCAAGGTGGTGTTCCGGCAATAATTTATGGTGGATCAGCTGCTCCACAAATGTTGGTTTTAAATCATAACGAAGTGGTAAAGCATCTGGCTCATGAAGCTGTTTATTCGCATATTTTAGATGTTGTTGTCGATGGAAAAGCTGAGCAGGCCATTCTTAAAGGTGTTCAGCGCCATCCTGCAAGAGTTCAGGTTTTGCATTTGGACTTTTTGCGTGTAAGTCAAACAGAAGCTCTTAAGGTTCACGTTCCATTGCACTTTATTAATGAGCAAACATCGGTGGGTGTTAAGAAAGGTGGTATTGCTGCTCACTCTTTAGCTGATGTTGAAGTTACTTGCTTGCCTTCTGTTTTACCTGAGTATATTGAAGTTGATTTAAGTGGTTTGGATGTTGGGGAATCTGTGCATTTGTCAGATATAGTTTTGCCAGCAGGAGTTGAGATTGTTGCTTTGTCACAGGGTGAAGAGCACAATCTTTCTGTGGTGACTATATTAGCTTCAAGAGCTACTAAGGAAAGCTCTGCAGAATAGTGACTAATTATTTCTTTAGGTATGATTAAGCTATTAGTCGGCTTAGGAAATCCAGGTCGAAATTACGAGAAAACCCGGCATAATGCTGGGTTTTTGTTTTTGGATGCGTTGATACGAGAAACGCCGGGTGTATGGTCCGTGCGATCAGAATTTGAAGGTTTATTTTCTGATACTATGCTTGCTGGCAAACGACTGATGCTATTGAAACCGACAACTTTTATGAACGGAAGTGGGCGGTCAGTTGCTAAAGTTGCTAAGTATTATAAAATTGATCCTGAAGAAATACTGGTGGTTCATGATGAGCTTGATTTTAATCCAGGTTTGATTAAACTTAAAAAAGGTGGTGGTCACGCTGGACATAATGGATTAAGGGATATTATTCTTCAGCTTGATTCTAAGGGGTTTTATAGACTTAGAGTTGGTATTGGTCGGCCTCCTGCTGGGAAGGTTGTTGCTGATTTTGTATTGTCTGCACCATCAAAACTTGAGTGTACCGAAATAACAAGGGCTTTGGATGTGGGTCTCAGTTATGTGGCTTCAATTCTAGATGGTGACTTATCTGTTGTAATGAATAAAATAAATTCTTAGTTGTTTATAATAATTATTTAAATTATGTTGTTGTTTAATATGGGTTTTTTATCTATTATTAGTGTGCTTGATACTTTTTTAAAGAGCAATTAATTTAATTTTGCTATTGACATCAAGATGCTATTAACTGATAATAACCAGCTTACCCGATATCGGAGGGGTTCCCGAGTGGCCAAAGGGATCAGACTGTAAATCTGCCGGCTCTGCCTTCGGAGGTTCGAATCCTCCCCCCTCCACCATCTTATAGTTTTATTTTATCTGCGGGTGTAGTTCAATGGTAGAACTCCAGCCTTCCAAGCTGATCACGTGGGTTCGATTCCCATCACCCGCTCCAAATTCTGAGATTAAGCTCATATAGCTCAGTAGGTAGAGCACTTCCTTGGTAAGGAAGAGGTCACCGGTTCAAATCCGGTTATGAGCTCCATTTAATATTGAAGTTAGGTGAGATTATGGCTAAAGAAAAATTTTCACGTAGTAAGCCCCACGTAAACGTAGGTACAATTGGACACGTTGACCACGGTAAAACAACGCTAACTGCAGCTTTAACGACTGTAATGGCAAAATTACATGGTGGTGCGGTTAAGGCATTCGACCAAATTGATAATGCACCTGAAGAAAGGGCGCGTGGTATTACAATTGCAACTTCG